>CANDKR010000003.1 GCA_947385375.1 uncultured Clostridia bacterium | reverse complement strand
CACCTGGTAAAATTCCTTCTTCAACTGCTGCTTTTGTAGCAGATAAAGCATCTTCAATTCTCAATTTCTTTTCTTTCATTTCGATTTCAGTAGCAGCACCGACTTCAATAACTGCAACACCACCAGCAAGTTTAGCTAAACGTTCTTGTAGTTTTTCTTTATCATAACTTCCTTCTTCTTCAGCTAATGCTCTTCTAATGTGTTTTACTCTGTCCTCGATTTCCTTTTTATCACCTGCACCATCAACTATAATTGTGTTTTCTTTGCTAATTTTAACTTGTTTTGCTTTTCCAAGTTGTGCAAGTGTTGTATCTTTTAACTCTAATCCTAAATCAGATGTAATAACTTCACCACCTGTTAGAACTGCGATATCTTGTAACATATCTTTTCTTCTATCACCAAATCCTGGTGCTTTAACTGCAACTACATTTAAAACACCTCTTAATTTATTTAAGATTAATGTAGATAATGCTTCTGATTCGATATCATCTGCAATTATAACCATTTTTCCAGCACTTTGAGATAACTCTTCAAGTAATGGTAAAATTTCTTGTATATTTGAAATTTTCTTATCTGTAATTAAAATATATGGATTATCCATAATAGCTTCCATCTTGTCTGTATCTGTTACCATATATGGAGAAATATATCCTTTATCAAATTGCATACCTTCTACAACATTAACTTCTGTTGATGAAGTTTTTGATTCTTCTATTGTAATTACTCCATCATTTGAAACTTTCTCCATTGCGTCTGCAATTAAAGCACCTATTTCAGAATTGTTTGCTGAAATACTTGCAACTCTTGCAATATCTTCTTTTCCTTTAATAGGAGCTGATATTTCTTTTAAAGCTTCTACTGCAACTTCTGTTGCTTTATCCATACCTCTTTTAATTGCTAGGACATCTCCACCTGCTGCAACATTTTTAACTCCTTCTTTTAACATAGTTTGAGCTAAAACTGTTGCTGTTGTAGTTCCATCTCCAGCTACATCATTTGTTTTTGTAGAAACTTCTTTTACAAGTGATGCACCCATATTCTCAAATGGATCCTCTAATTCGATTTCTTTTGCTATTGTAACACCATCATTTGTGATAAGTGGTGCTCCAAAAGTCTTATCTAATACTACATTTCTTCCTTTTGGTCCTAAAGTAACTTTTACAGTGTCAGCTAATTTGTTGACACCTCCTAACAAACTTTTTCTAGCTTCTTCGCCAAATCTAATTTCTTTTGCCATAAAACAGCACTTCCTTTCTTCTACTCTACTACTGCAAGTATATCAGCTTGCTTAACAATAATATATTCTTCTCCTTGATACTTAACTTCTGTACCAGAATATTTGCTAGTAATAACTTTGTCTCCTTTTTTTACTTGCATTTCTATTTTTTCGCCATCTATTGTTATTCCTGGTCCAACCTCAATAACTTCAGCTATTTGTGGCTTCTCTTGTGAGCTAGCTGATAATATAATTCCACTCTTTGTAGTTTCTTCAGCTGCTACCATTTTAATTAAAACTCTATCTGCTAATGGTTTTATCATATCTAATTACCTCCTTAATAAAAATTAGCAGTCGTTCTTATCGACTGCTAATAATTTATACCCTTTTTTCTAAATTGTCAATACCCTTTAATAAAAAAGTTAAATTTTTGCTCCACAATTTTTGCAATATTTGCTGTCTTTCTCAAGCAAATTGCCACATTTCATACAAATTCCAATATTGCTTTTGTAGGTAATTTCACCTTCGTCATTTAAAGTAATCTTTGCATTATCTTTGTCAATCATTTTTGGAGTATCTTTAATTTTTTTCAAGATAGAATCTAATCTTTTTAGTATTGTTTTATTTTCTCTACTTTTGTCTTCTTTATCTGCAACAATTTCAATATCTTTTAATTCAAAATACGTAATCTTAATTCCACGCATTTTTAATTTTAGGTCATATTCGTTCTCTTTTACTTTAATTTCTAGTTCACTTGATTTTGTTCTAACAAGTTCTATTGATAATTTATATTCATTAGATAACTCATTTATTCCTTCTTGTATAGAGCTAATTGCTTGTTTTCTAATTTGTTCAATAAGCTCTAGTTTTGAATAATGATCTCTTACACCATAAACTCTTGAGAAAAACAAATATGGATCATCTATTCTAAAATTGAAAACTCCTCTGCAAGTAATACTTGCTTTTATCGGTTTATCTTTTGACCAATCTGTGTATTCGATAGGTTTTTCAATACTGAAATTATTATTAACAATTTCTTTCATATTGAAAACAATCATACAAATATCGCTATCATCTTTCTTAGGTGGTACAAATTGTCTCCATTTTTCCATTTCTTTACGAGTTTTAGCTTGCTTAGAAGCTTCTATTTCGTACATACCTTTTTTATGTATTGCGTCATGTACCTTCCCTTTTTTGTACAAAATAGCATATTGTCCTTCTTTAAGCATGACTGGTTTCTTATCTTCTATCTTATCTGGCAAACGCACAACTAATGTGTCATTATCCATATCATCACATTGAATTACTTTTGAAAGGTTTGCACCTTCGCTTAGTTTTCCAAATTTCATTTGTACTTTTCTCCTCTTCTGTATATAAATAAATTAACTAATTGTAAATTTAAAAATAAAACGAGTATAACAAGGCAGCAGGCTATAAAAAGCAAGGGCACGTACGAGAGTGTACGTAACCGCTTTTTATAGCCGATAACGCAGTTAGACGAAGTTTAATTTTTAAATTTTTTGGCTGCCTTAACTAAAGAAGCAAACAATGGCGCAGGTCTATCTGGTCTAGACTTAAACTCTGGGTGAAACTGTACACCAATAAAGAATGGATGATTTACATTCTCAACAATCTCTACTAAAGTTCCATCTGGTGATGTTCCTGAACATTTTAGCCCAGCTGCTTCTAATCTTTCTTTATATGAGTTATTATACTCATATCTATGACGATGTCTTTCACTAATATCTTCTTGTCCATAAATTGTATATGCTAAAGTATCTTTTTCTATATGACAAGGATATGCTCCAAGACGCATTGTTCCGCCTTTATCTGTAACTGTTTTTTGTGTTTCCATTATATGTATAACTGGATTTTCAGTTGTTGAACTAAACTCTGCTGATGAAGCATCTTTAAGTCCTAAAACATTTCTTGAAAATTCTACAACTGCCATTTGCATACCTAAGCAAATTCCTAAAAATGGTACCTTATGTTCTCTTGCATATTTAACGGCTAAAATTTTACCTTCTATTCCTCTATTTCCAAAACCTCCTGGCACAAGAATTCCATCATAGCCAGCAAGTACTTGTTCAGCATTATCTTCTTTGATAGTTTCTGAATCTATGTATCCAATTTCAACATTTACTCCATTTGCAAAACCACCATGACGTAAGCTCTCTGATACTGATAAATAAGCATCTTGAAGTTGCATATATTTACCAACTAAAGCAATTTTAACTGTACCTTGTAAATGAGTAATATTTTCAATCATTGCTTCCCAAGCGCTATTGTTTGGCTCTACTTTATCTAGTCCTAAGTGTTTACAAACAACTCTAGCTAGTCCTTCTTTTTCTAGTAACATAGGTACTTCATATAAAGTTCTAGCTGTCAAGTTTGGTATAACATTTTCTGTTCTAACATTACAGAATAATGCTATTTTATCTTTTATCTCACTTGGAATTTCACTTTCACTTCTACAAACTAAAATATCTGGCTTAATTCCAAAAGATTGTAATTCTTTAACTGAATGTTGAGTTGGCTTTGATTTTAATTCATTAGAACCTGAGATATATGGAAGTAATGTAACATGAATATACACTACATCTTCTCTGTTTTTCTCTAATCCAAATTGTCTAATAGCTTCAATAAAAGCTAAACTTTCTATATCTCCTACTGTTCCACCAAGTTCTGTAATTACAACATCTACATCACTATTTTCAAAACTATAAATTTTCTCTTTTATTTCATTAGTTACATGAGGAATAACTTGAACTGTTTTTCCAAGATAATCTCCTCTTCTCTCTTTATTGATAACATTTTGATAAATTTTACCAGAAGTTATACTACAATTTCTTGACAAATTAACATCTGTAAATCTCTCATAATGTCCTAAATCCAAATCTGTTTCAGCTCCATCGTCTGTAACAAAAACTTCTCCATGTTCATATGGACTCATTGTTCCGTGGGTCTACATTTATATAAGGGTCAAATTTTTGGTTTACTACTTTATATCCTCTATTCTTAAGTAATCTACCTAGCGATGACGCCGTTATTCCTTTTCCTAATCCTGATACTACTCCACCTGTTATAAAAACATATTTTGTACTCATTTTTTCTCCTCTCAACCCCATTAAAAACAAAAAACAGATAAAAAATGGGTTTTTTTTTATCTGTTCGAAATCGATTTGATTTTCAACATAATCATTGTATCATCTTACGTTTTAAAAATCAAGTTTTTTATTAAATTATTTTGAAATTTTTTCTACAAAATCCTCATGTTCTTTTATATCTTCTTCAACCTTCTTAACTTTAGCATCTATGTATTTATATGCTTTCTCAATTTCAGTATAATCTTCGTTTTTAGCAAAATTAATTCTATATGGTTTTTTTGAAGTCCTTGTATATATCGTCAAAGTTCTGTCTTTGAATTCAGTTCTGTAAATATCTTTATACCTTATAAACTTAATATCTTTGCTCTTGATACCTTTTGTAGAAACTGTAAATTCACCAAAATTAAGCATATCAACTATAATAGAAAATACAATTATGAAAGTAACTTGAATAATAGTTTCTTCATATTCTAAAATCGCGCCTAAAACAAATAAGAATAGTCCATAAATTATACAAATATACTTTAAAACTTCTAGTGCTTCTTTTTCTTTAATTTTTAAAACTATATCTTCGTCCATATTTTTCCTCTTTCGTGGTTTATTCGTTTATATTCTTTGTTTTACTACCTCATACATAACAATTCCAGCAGAAACTGAAGCATTCAAAGAATTTATTTGACCCTTCATAGGAATTTTAATTAAAATATCAGCGTTTTCTTTTACAAGTTTGCTCATTCCAAAGCCTTCACTTCCAATAATAATTGCAATTGGACCTTTTAAATCTTGATTATAGTATTCTGTATTTGCTTCTCCATCAGTTCCAATTACCCAAAGTCCTGCATCTTTTAATTTTCTTATACTATCATTTATATTATTAACTCTTGCTACTTTTACATAAGCTGTTGCACCAGCTGAAGTCTTAGCAACAGTTGCATTTACTGAGACTGTTCTTCTTTTTGGAATAATAATTCCGTGAACTCCTGCTGTTTCCGCAGTTCTTATAATTGAACCTAAGTTGTGTGGATCTTCAATTCCATCTAGTATAAGTATAAATGGATCTTCACCTTTTTCATTTGCATAATCTAATATATCCTCAATTTCACAATAATTAAAAGGTGGAACTACTGCAACAACTCCTTGATGGTTTTCTGCCATCATATTTAATTTAGCCTTTTCCACTTCGACAATAACAACTCTAGCTTCTTTAGCTCTTGCAATAATCTCATTTATTGAACCGTGTCTTTCACCTTTTTCAACAAAGATTTTGTTTATATCTTTAGAAGATTTTAAAAGCTCCATTACTGCATTTCTTCCTGCAATTACATCTTCATAAACTTTGTCTTCTTCACGTCTATCCTCTGTTCTTCTGTCATCACCACGTCTATTTTCTGTACGCCTTTCTGAATTCCTTCTATCAATATTTACAGGTGCATTTTCTTTTCTTCTGTCACCATTTCTCCTGTCCTCTCCTCTTCTCTCGTTTTTTCTACGATCAAAATTTCTTCTTTCTTCGAATTCATTTTGTTTCTCTCTTGCAATTCTAGCTTTGCGATTTTGTTTATCACGGTAACTTTCTCTCATTTTAAAATCTCCCCTAATTTATTCCTCTTCGTTTAGTTTAAGCACAGATAAGAACGCCTCTTGAGGCACTTCAACATTTCCTATCTGTCTCATCTTCTTTTTACCCTTTTTTTGTTTTTCTAAAAGCTTTTTCTTTCTAGTTATATCTCCACCATAACATTTTGCTAAAACGTCTTTTCTCATAGCAGAAATTGTCTCTCTTGCAATTATCTTACCACCTACAACTGCTTGTACCGGTATTTCAAATAATTGTCTTGGAATAACTTTCTTAAGCTTCTCAGCCATTTTTCTGCCTCTTTCATAAGCAGAATCTTTGTGAACTATAAATGACAAAGCATCTACTGGCTCATTATTTATATGCAAATCTAATTTTATTAAATCAGATTTTCTATACTCTTTGAACTCATAATCTACTGACGCATACCCCTTTGTCTTTGATTTTATTGTATCAAAAAAGTCATAAATAATCTCATTAAGTGGCATATCATATTCAAGCGTAACTCTGTTCTCATCTAAGTAACGCATATCAATATATGTACCACGTCTGTTTTGGCATACTTCCATAACATTACCGACAAACTCTTTTGGTATCATTATTTCAGCCTTCATAATAGGCTCTTCTATAAATTTAATTTCAGTTGTTGGTGGTAAATCAATTGGATTATATAATTCTACTACTTCACCACTTGTCCTTGTTACTTTATAAATAACTGATGGAGCTGTCGTAATTAAACCTAAATCAAACTCACGCTCTAGTCTTTCGATTATAATTTCTAAATGTAAAAGTCCTAAAAATCCACATCTAAATCCAAAACCTAAAGCAGCAGATGTCTCAGGCTCATAATTTAAGGCAGCATCATTTAATTTTAGTTTTTCTAAAGCCTCTTTCAAAGCTTCATATTGGCTTCCGTCTAGTGGATACATACCGCAGTAAACCATTGAATTTGCTTCTTTATATCCAGGCAACGCTTCTGTTGCTGGATTTTGTTTATGAGTAATTGTATCACCCACATGTAAATCAGAAACTGTTTTTACACTTGCTGAAATATATCCTACTTCTCCTGCAACTAATTTATCAGTAGGAACATATTCACCTGCGCCAAAATATCCAACTTCTGTAACTGTAAACACCTTACCAGTTGCCATAAATAGTATCTCGTCATTTGCTTTTACTGTACCATTTTTTACTCTTACATAACTAAGTGCTCCACGATAATTATCATAATATGAATCAAATATCAAACATTGAAGCTTATCATCTGGACTTCCTTTTGGTGCTGGTATATCAGTTACAATACGTTCTAAAACTTCTTCAACATTCAAACCTGTCTTAGCTGATATACAAGGAGCATCCATCGCTGGAATACCAATTATATCTTCAATTTCTTGTTTTACCTCATCTGGTCTTGCCATTGGCAAATCGACTTTATTAATAACTGGTAAAATCTCTAAATTACCTTCTAAAGCTAAATACACATTTGCCAAAGTTTGCGCTTCAACACCTTGTGTAGAGTCTACTACTAAAATAGCACCTTCACAAGCAGCTAAGCTTCTTGAAACCTCATAATTAAAGTCTACATGACCTGGAGTATCGATTAAGTTAAACTCATAATTCTCACCATTTTTAGCTGTATAATTCATCTTAACAGCCTGAGATTTAATAGTTATTCCTCTTTCCTTTTCGATATCCATATTGTCAAGAACTTGTGACTCCATCTCTCTTGAAGATAGTGCGCCAGTCATCTCTATTATTCTGTCAGCCAAAGTAGACTTTCCATGGTCTATATGTGCAATTATACTAAAATTTCTAATGTTTTTTTGCTTATCCCCGCATATATCCTCCTGCATAGTATTAATCAACCTATATTATACTTTATAATATAGTATTTATCAAATGTTTTTTGAAATATTTTTATTATTTTTGCATATATTGTACTATAAATTTAATTTTAAGGAGATTTTTATGTGTGGAATTACTGGATTTATTAATTTGGAAAAAGACATCCAAAACAGCTATTACATAATTCGTAATATGTGTAAAACACTTAGTAAACGTGGACCTGATGAAGAAGGATTTTATTTTTCAAGACACGGCGTTTTAGGTCATAGACGTCTTTCTATTATAGATATTCAAAATGGAAAACAACCTATGAACTTCATGTACCAAGGTAACACCTATGTTATCGTATATAATGGTCAAATCTATAACACAAATGAAATTAGAGGTGAACTACTAAAAGCAGGCTTCACTTTTAAAGGTCATTCAGATACAGAGGTTTTATTAAAAGCATATATTCATTATGGTTATGATGTTTGTAAACACTTAAATGGTATATTCGGATTTGCAGTTTGGAATGTAGGAAAAGAAGAACTTTTTGTAGCTCGTGATATGTTTGGTATTAAGCCTTTCTATTATACTATCAAAAATGGAAACTTTATCTTTGCTTCTGAAATAAAAGCAATACTTGAATATCCAGACTGTGAGGCTATCTTAGATAGCCAAGGAATTTGTGAACTATTTGGGGTTGGACCAAGCCATACCCCTCGGACTTACTCCGTTTAAGGATATCTTAGAATTAGAACCTGCACACTATATGGTGTATAACAAAGATGGTCTTTACAAAAAAGAATATTGGAGCTTACAAACAAAACCTCATACAGATAATTTTGATGAAACTTGTGAAAAAATAAAATTTTTGATAAAGGATTCTGTTGAAAGACAGCTAGTTTCTGATGTGCCTCTTTGTACGCTACTTTCAGGCGGTTTAGACTCTAGTATAATTACAGCTATTGCAAGTAATTATTATAGAAAGAAATATGGAAAGCGTTTAAAAACCTTCTCTGTTGATTATGTAGGTCAACAAGAAAACTTTGTTAAAAACGACTTTCAACCTGACACAGACGATAAATATATTGATTTAATGGTAAAAACCTTTGACACAGACCATACAAAAATTGTGTTAGATACGCCTGAGCTATTCAACTATTTACAAGAAAGTGTTATTGCAAGAGACTTTCCGGGCATGGCAGATGTTGATTCTTCTTACTTGTTGTTCTTCAAAAATGTCAAGAAATATGCTAAAGTTGCTCTTTCTGGAGAATGTTCAGACGAAATTTTTGGAGGTTACCCTTGGTACTTCAGAAAAGACAGCTTAGAAAGTAATACCTTCCCTTGGTCACTCGCAATTTCAGAAAGACAGAATTTACTAGCACCTCATATTTCTAAACAAGTTAATTTGAAGAACTATATTGATAGTAGATACTTAGAAAGCATAGGAAAAATTGAATTTTTAGACACTGATAGTGAAGAAAACATCTTGTCAAGAAAATTGATTTACTTAACATCAAATTGGTTTATGCAAACGCTTTTAGACAGGACTGATAGAATGGCTATGTTTAATGGTTTCGAAGTTAGAGTACCTTTCTGTGATTACAGATTAGTAGAATATATGTGGAATATTCCTTGGGAAATGAAAGCCTATAAAGGACGCGAAAAAGGTTTACTACGCTATTGTATGGAAAGCTTTTTACCAGAAGAAGTTGTTTATAGAAAGAAAAGCCCATATCCAAAAACTCATAACCCAAGTTACTTAAAAATTGTCAAAGAAAAGCTTTCTAAGATAATGGAAAGCAGCGACGCTCCAATAACAACTTTGCTTAATAGAGATTATATAATGAACATCTTAGAAACAGACGGAAAAGCTTTTTCAAGACCATGGTTTGGTCAGCTTATGACAGGTCCACAGCTTATGGCATACCTTATCCAAGTAAACATCTGGCTAGAAAGATATCAGCCTAAGATAGAGTTATAAATAAAATAACACCATTTTCGTTATCTTACGAAAATGGCGTTGTTTTTAATTTATTCAATTCCTAATTGTTTTTCTAATTCATTTATTTTGATATTTAATTCAAATATTGTATTATTAGAATCAAAATAAGCATCTAAATTTCTCTTAGCGATTTCTCTCATATCAAAATATAGATATGTCATAACTACAAGTAAAATAGCCAGTACAATAATAATTGATAAAGATATTTTATTTCTTCTTTCCATATATTACCTCCTTAATAATATTTATCTTAATATTTTAAATAATACATTTTCATCTTCTATCTGTGTGTACTCTGACATATTATTAAAAGTTACATCTTCATCTTTTACACAATTTGGAATTAGATCGCATGATCCACTTTCACTACTTGAATATGAAGGATAATCATGAAGTTCAATTGGTAATAAAGTTTCTTTATCTATTTTTACTTTCTCACTTATTTGGTATTCTACATCCCAATATCTAATTATATAAAAATAATGATTTGCTTCTTCTTTGGTTGTAGGATCATATGACCAGCTTCTACTTGATTCCCAATCTTCAACATGCTCTATAAAATCAAAAAATGTAATATCTTCTTGCTTAGTTAAAATTCTATATACCTTTGAAAGTTTTATCGGTTTTAATTCTTTCATTACAGGTTCATTTTTCACTCTATAAGTTTTTAGTTCTTCGTCAACACAATAAGTCTCTCTTTTATCGAAATCCAAATAATATATTTCTTTGTGAACTTTGGAATTATCTTCATCAACTAAAACTCTATTTTTATATTGACTAAAATAACTTGTTCTATTGCTATCTACTACACTAATTTCAATTTTTGCCTTATTTCCTTTTACCCACATCTTACAATCCAAACTTCCATAATAATCTGAAGCTGATACTTCATAATAATAATTACCATTTTCTTGAATAGATTTTACTTTGTTGATACTTTCTTTAAATATTGTGTATTTATTATAATTATCAATAGCAAACCATAATAATGATATTAAAAGAAGTATTATAACAGTAAGTGCAAGCATTATTGCTATGTTTTTTCCAACTTTTCTTGGTGTACTTTCTTTATTTTGTAGCATTTCGTTTAGCTCGTCAGTAATCTTTGAATTAATTTTATAATTTATAAAATACATTAGTAAAAATATAATTGTGCAACTCTTATAAAACATTGTAGGCACTGCATTTTCATAAATCAAATGCACATTATCTAACTTGCCTGTAAAACTTAACATATATAATGGTGGGAAAATTATTATAATACTAAAATAACCAATAATAATCTTTGCAGACGTACTAAGTCTTTTGTTTATTATTATAATATAACTTAATGTAATCAATATTCCAAACAATATTGCTGTTGGCAGATTTCCTTTTGATACATTACTTTCGAGTCCATTTATTGTTTGCTTATCTAAACTATTTATGACTTCATTATTTGCCATTTCTGAAAAACTAAACTGTATCCTGTTAGTCCATAATGTTAGCAATATGTATGTTACTATTACAGACAGAGCAAGTACAATAACTGCTTTTAAGAAAACTTTTAAAAAGTCTTTCATATCATCTTCCCCCTTTCTTTAAGTATTTTCATTATCTGAGGAACATTTCTTTTAGATACTTTTTCTTGTGTGTCATCTTTTAATTTTACAATTATTGTTCCTAAAATGCTGGTATCAAAGCATTTTACTTGGTTGATGTTTATAATACAAGACTTAGAAATTCTGATAAAATCACTTCCACCAAAAATTTCTTCTATCTCATATAACTTATATTTCAGTCTATAAACATCATCTTTTGTACGTATGTAATTATATTTATCTTCACTAAAAAAGCATATTACTTTTTCTAAATCTACAAAATATATTTCATTATCTTTATTTGCCACAATTTGGCTTGGCACTGTGCCTAGCTTTGATACATAATCAACAACAGTCTTAATTTCATCTGTCATTTCAGGAGCATTTATTGTCAAAATTGGTTCTTCATATTCACTAGATATATTAGTCTTTATTTTTATCTTCATTATATCCCCCTTCCTTATTTTAATTATATTATTAAAAACTTTACGTTTCAATAAATTAATCAATAGTTACGATAAACGTATATAAAAAAATGATAAGCGTTGCTTATCATTTATACTTCTCTTGCTTTTACTATAATGCGCTCTTTCGAGTCTCGTGTACAAGTAATTAGTGTCACTTGCTTTTCACCATTGGTATTTTGTGCTAAACAGCTAATATCTTCAGGTGGCACAGTATACATATCAAAAATTTCATATTCTACTTTTCCAACAGTATTATCCGAAATTGTAAATTTATCACCTTTTTCAAGCTTTCTCAAATTTCTAAACATATTCTTGTTTTTAAAATTATGCCCAGCTACACACATATTTCCGCTCTGTATTGGGTTCTGCGCCCCAAAATTTTGTAACTGATATATTTAATGCGTTTTCTGAAAAATTCTTTAATATATACGTTTCTAGCTCAATTTTGGGTATCTCAAGTTTGCTTGAAACCTCATAGCCTTTATATTCTTTTATAACATCTTCTTTTGGATATTCTTTTTGAAAACTAATTTTAGCATCTTCCCTACTTAAAGGCTCTGCTTTATATTCTACAACCTTTTCTGGTATAACAACATTAGAATATTCATCTAAAACTAGCCATAGTACAATAGAAACTACTAAAAATACAATTATTATATTTACTAATTTGTGTTTCATTTTTTGTTAAAGTAAATATAACCAGCTGTAAGTGCAATAAGTGATAAAACACCATAAATATACACATTTATACCAGTCTTTGGTAATTTATTTGGTGTGCTTTGCGTAGTCTCATTTGTAATATTGGTAGAAGTTTCACTTGCTTGAGTTTGAGTTCCAGCCTGCACCTGTCCTTCTGTATGATTAAATTCAGGAACACTTCTTACTGATAATTCTTCCTGTGTGCCATTTTCAGCTTCTTCTATCGACATTGGCACTATATCATAGTTTGGCTGAATTTGCTCATCTACCGCAGTAAATGGAAATGATCTTTGTGCAATTACTGTATCTCCATTTTCTTTGTCAATTAATTTTAAAGTAATTGTATAATCGCCTATATCACTAAAAATTGCCCTTACATGCAACTCTTGTGTTACACCTTTTCCGCCTATCTCATAGCCTTCTACTGCTCCCCAACCATCTTGTATGATATCATGCTCACTATCACTTTGGTCTGTACCAAGCAGTTTAGCCGTTCCGCCAGCTGTGGCAACTTCTGCAACTAATCTTGCATGTGCATAGGGACGTCCCATTGCAGACGAATATGAAAGTATCATATCAATAGGCTTTCCTTTCACGATAGTATCAATATGTGTAAGTTTTATTTCATAGTCTTCATATTCTGGCTCAACAATTAAATCTTTTGTAAAACCTGTAGTTATTGGGTCATAAGTCATACTGCCATCAGCATTTTTCATATTATCTGAGGTTACTACAAAATTAGTGGGATTAGTGGTTGTAAGACTTGACTTTGCTCTAAAAGTTACAGATACGCTACCTCTTGCCTCTACTGGCATTTCCGTATCACCATATGACATAATTATCTTATCAAAAGTATTTACTGCCGTTCCACCTTCTGATGAAACATAATCAAAAATATTGTCATCATAAGCAATCTTTACAGTATATGCTTTTAAAGCTTCTCCGAAATTAACTTGCACTGTTACTTCTTCTCCGGGTCTTACCAAATTTTTACTGATTTGTACATCAAAAGTATTTAAGCTCACAGCATAAGTATCTTGAATAAACATAAACATTACTAAAAATAAAGTTATGGAAAAAATTCTAAGTTTTTCTTTCATAAACAATTTCCTCCTTTTCTTTTTAGTATGTTATTTTTTACTTTTAATATTCACACATAATTTGATATTTTAAACAAAAAAATAAAGTGTATTTCTACACTTTATTGTGATTCCCATCTCACAAGTTTTATATCTTTATATTTATTTAAAATCTCCATATATTTTGCATACTCTTCTTCCCACAATGCGTCTGGCACTTTATCAAAAGCTTCAAATATCTTTTCTGCCTCTGCCAAAAATAAAATTTGTTGTTGTGGTGTTAGTTTTTCATATTTTATACTAAAAGCATATAACTTGTCTAATGTCTCATTTGCTTGTATAAATGACCAAAAATCCTTAACATTCATACCAGCCATTTTTATCTGGTAAACTGCAAGTAATGTCAAAAATAGTATAACTGTCAATAAAATTACTATTATAGCAAGAAATTCCAAATTTTCGCACCATCTTTCTTTTGTTTATGCAAAAATTATATCATAAGGATTTTTTTTATTCAAGAGTTTTATTGTAATTGTTTCATAACTTCTTCTGCAAAGTTTTCTTCTGCTTTTTCGATTCCTTCCCCTTTTTCGAATCTTGCAAATCTAACCATTTCAGCACCTTTGCTTTCGATTAAAGCTCCTACTTTTACACTAGAATCTTTTACGAATTCTTGCTCTAATAAGCAAACTTCTCCATAGAATTTACCAATTCTACCTTGAACCATTTTTTCAGCTATTTCAGCTGGTTTTCCTTCATTCATAGCTTGTGCTTTTAAGATTTCCATTTCTTTGTTTACAGCTTCTGCTGGAACATCTTCTCTTTTTAAGTATTCTGGTCTAGCAGCTGCAATTTGCATACAAATATCTTTTGCAAGAGCGCTATCACCTTTTTTGAAATCTACTAATACAGCGATTTTTCCATCACCGTGAATATAGCTTTCAACTAAACCTTCAGACTCAAATCTTGCAAATCTTCTAATTGTCATGTTCTCACCGATTGTAGCAATTTTGTCTGTTAATACTTCTTGAACAGTTTTTCCTGCTCCCTTATAATCTGTTCCAAGTAATGCTTGTACATCAGCTGGATTTGTATTTGTAACTATTTCAGCAACGTCATTAACAAATGCTTTAAATTCTTCATTTTTAGCAACGAAGTCTGTTTCAGCATTTACTTCAACTATTGCTCCTACTTTTTTATCACTAGATACATAGCTACATACGATACCTTCAGCAGCTACTCTTCCTGATTTTTTAGCAGCTTTTGCAATTCCTCTTTCTCTTAATAATTCAGCTGCTTTTTCCATATCTCCGTCAGTTTCTGTTAAAACTTTTTTGCAGTCCATCATTCCTGCACCTGTTTTTTCTCTTAATTGTTTAACTAATTCAGCAGTTATCATTTTCATAACCTCCTTATTTTTTAAAAGGCAGACTGCTTTGCCTGCCAAATAGGAATTTCTTCAAAATTCCTATTATATACTTTGCACACAAATTTTACTTCGTAAAATTTGGCACACGAACAATTAAACGCGGACTAAACTCTATTATAATCAATTTAATATATAAAACAGTCCGCTATTGTTCTCTCATTTATTATTCAGCGTCTTCTGCTGTTTCTTCTGAAGCAACTTGCTCCATATCAGTAGCTTCTTCTTCTACTTCTTGTTCTTCTGAAACTACTTCAGCATCTTCACCTTGATTTCCTTCGATAACAGCGTTTGCCATAACATCTGCAATTAATTTTACAGCTCTTATAGCGTCGTCATTACCAGGGATTGGATAATCTACATCTTCTGGATTACAGTTTGTATCAACTAAACCTACAACTGGAATTCCTAATTTTTTAGCTTCTAATACAGCTATTCTTTCTTTTTTAGGATCAACTACGAACATTACTCCTGGCATTTCTTTCATATCTTTGATACCACCAAGATTTTTTTCTAATTTTTCCATTTCAGCTTTTAAACCGATAACTTCTTTTTTAGGTAACATTTCAAATGTTCCATCCTCAGCCATAGCTTCTAATTCTCTTAGTCTGTCAATTCTTCCTTGAATTGTTTTAAAATTTGTAAGCATACCACCTAACCATCTTTGATCAACATAGTACATATTACATTTTTGAGCAGCTTCTTTAACACATTCTTGTGCTTGTTTTTTAGTTCCTACGAAAAGAACTGTTTTTCCTTCTTCAGCTTGCTCTTTGATAAATCTGTAAGCCTCGTCTAATTTTTTTGATGTTTTTTGTAAATCGATAATGTGGATACCATTTCTAGCTTGGAAAATATATTCAGCCATTTTAGGATCCCATCTTCTTGTTTGATGTCCGAAATGAACACCAGCTTCAAGTAATTGTTTCATTGCAACTACTGCCATTTTAAATTCCTCCTTTTTGTTTTACCTCCACAAGTCTTCAAACACTTAAATCACCACCTGATATACAGGCACAGGTTTTAAGCTAAACTTATGTGCGTTTTCATAACATTTGATATTATAACAGAATTACGTTAGAAAATCAAGTAATTTTAATAAAAAAAATTAGTTTTTTCCGACAATTTTTGACATTTTTTGTATTTTTTATTGTGTATGATTGTAAGTGTACAACATTTTTCTACACATTTCTTATGAAAGGAACGTAATGCTTTGCGACTAAAAGTTCTAAGAATTATGGGGAAATATACTCAGCAAGAAATAGCAGATTTTCTTAATTGTAGACAAAGTACATATTCCCAATATGAAACAAATTCTAGATGTATTCCTGTTCAAACTCTAAAATCTTTAGCTGAATTTTACGATACATCTATTGACTTTTTGGTAGATTTTACTGATGAACAGTTGGCATATCCAAGAAAAAAATAATCTCCAAAATAAATTTAAGTGGTTTTCCTTAAATTTATTTTTTCTCTGTACTTTTATCTACATTTGTCATATAATAACAATGTAGTATAAGAAAAATATAATTATATTTTCCTTACTAATTCCTTATTTAGGAGTAAAATTATGAAAAAAATTAAATTAGCAGTAGTAGGAGCTACTGGACTTGTTGGAAGAACAGCCCTAAGGGTTTTAGAAGAATATAATCTTCCAATTTCTGAATACGTATTTTTTGCGTCTAGCAAATCAGCTGGAAGTAAACTTAAATTTCAAGGAAAAGAATATACTGTAAAAGAACTTACAGATACTTCTTTTGATGAAGGATTTGATTATGCAATTTTCTCTGCTGGAGGAGATACTTCAAAACACTTCTCACCTATTGCAGCATCTAAAGGATGTGTAGTTGTTGACAATAGCAGTGCGTTTAGAATGGAAGAAAGTGTTCCACTAGTTGTTCCAGAAGTGAACCCTGAAGAAATTTTTAAAAATAAAGGAATTATCGCAAATCCAAATTGTTCAACAATTCAAGCAGTTGTACCACTAAAAGTCTTAGATGATCTTTACACTATTAAAAGAATTGTATATTCTACATACCAAGCAGTTTCAGGTGCTGGTCAAAAGGGTGTAGAAGATTTAGAAAATGGATTAAAAGGTGAAGCACCTAAGAAATTCCCATATTCTATTGTAAATAACTGCTTGCCACATATTGATGTGTTTTTAGAAAATGGTTACACAAAAGAAGAAATTAAGATGATTGAAGAAACTAGAAAAATTCTTAAAAAGCCTGACCTAAGAGTTACAGCAACAACTGTACGTGTACCTGTTATTAACTCTCACAGCGAATCTATAAATGTAGAATTTGAAAAACCTTTTGATATAAAAGAATTAGTAGAACACTTAAAAAATGCAGAAGGAATTATTGTTGAGGACGAACCAGCTTACAACCGTTATCCTCTTGCTACAAAGGCTTCTGGACATGATGAGGTTTTTGTCGGTAGAATTAGAAGAGATGAAAGTGTTGAATCCGGCATTAACTTCTGGTGTGTAGCAGATAACATAAGAAAAGGTGCAGCAACAAATGCAGTACAAATTGTCAAGAAATTAATTGAAGGTAAATAAATTTAAGCTCGCATATGCGAGCTTTTATTTTAAATTTCTTCTATTAATAACAAATATTTCGACCTTACAAGTTCTCTACTATCAGCCTCTACTGCTCTTTTAAGTTCTTGAATTAAAATATACAATTTATTTAAGTTGTACTCATTATTTTGTGCATAATTTATATCTTGCATTTTATCATTATATGCCTTGTCAAGTTCTTCTACCTGGGTTCTAGCCATCTCCAAATTTCCGTCCATATATGAAATGTATGTTGCAATTGCATAATACTTTAGCCTTTTCTTAAAAGTTATTTCTTTGTCACCTGCATATTTTTCCATATAAGTTGGAATTAAAGAATATACATTATTAAGTTCAATTAAATAAGTTCTCTCGTCTTTATTATCTATTGCAATAATCATATTATTTACGCCATTACTTAATTTTGCAATGTCTTCTGCCTGTATATTTAAAGCAGCCAAATCTACTAATATCGTAGGTATTGAACTCTCAATTTTTTTAGTATCTTCTAAAAGTTTTTCCCAATCTAAAGTATCTTCTTGTACTAGTAAGCCTATTTCTTCATCTAAGACTTCATTTGCATCAGTAATATCTTTATCAATATCTTTATCCTCTTTTTTGGTATACTCTTCTCGCACCATTTTATTTAAAATACTAACTGCTTTTCCCTCTATATACTCAAGTTCTTGTATGTTTTTATCTTGTAAACTCGCTGGCTCATCTTTTGAACAACCTACTAAAGTAAATAAACATAAACTTAAAATAAAAAATAAACCTATAACCTTTTTCATTTTCTAAATCTCCTTTATTTGCTGTTTCTAGTATTTGCAAAAATTCTCAAATTATTCTAAGCATATTTTTTAAATTAAGTAAAATACTAAACTTGGAGGTCATTATGTCATACACTGTAAAATTATATAGCGAATTTGAAAATGAAATTGAAAAGTTTCTAAGCCTATATTTTAATGAAAATTTTAAATTAGATAATAAATTCTTTTGGAAAAAAGAATTTGAAAGCCCAATTGAAATAATAGATATAATGGCAGTTTTCGCCGATAACAAAGAAAAATTCAAGGCTAATATGTGGATTAGCCTTGATAAAGATGTTTTTATTTCAATTTCTGAAAATAATATCAACTCATTAATAAAATATATTTATGAGCGTTTTCCATATTAATTATTTTTCCATAATAATAGTAACTGGTCCATCATTTAAAAGTGATACATCCATATGCGCTCCAAACACACCTTTTTCCACTTTTATTCCATATTCTGTGCATTTCTTCATAAAATATTCGTATAGAGGATTGGCTTGTTCTGGTCTTGCAGCTTCTATAAAACTTGGTCTATTACCTTCTTTAGTATTGCCATACAAAGTAAATTGAGAAATAATCAAAAGTTCTCCATCAACATCTTTCAAGCTCAAATTCATTTTCTCATTTTCGTCCTCAAAAACTCTTAAATTACATAATTTTTTTGCTAAGTAATCTGCCTCTGCCTCTGTATCTGTATGTGTAATTCCGCAAAGTACCATAAATCCTTTTCCTATTTGTCCGACTGTTTTTCCATCAACATCTACTTTTGCATTTGCAACTCTTTGTATAACTAATCTCATTACTTTTCTCCTTTAATATGGTTTTCACTATTTTACCATATTTATAATGAATTTTGCAATGAGTTTATTCATAATCTTCAAGCACAGAATTTATTTTTCCACTTCCATAAACATATATGCCTTCTTCTAATTGTTTAACATCTTCTTCTGGCAAATATTCTCTACTTATATCAGTTTTTTGATATGGTGTAAAACTTCCATCAGCTCCTAATTTCATAACTTCAATATGGTCATTCTCAAGTGTTACATAGAAATGCTCATCACACAAACCATTTATTTCTTTTGTAAGTACTACACTATCATTTTCAAAATCCTCGACTTCATATTCATCATAATGGTCCTCTATCTCTTGTCTAGTCATATTTACAATTTCTGTTGGTAATTGATAGTATTTGAAATTAAAATGACCACATTCATCATAATACTCTTTTATAGCAAATCTTGCATTAGGTGACAATTTTTCATCTTCTGAAGACGCCTCTAGAGTTTGGAGCTTCGTATAATTTTGTGTACCATAATCTTCTATATTATTAAGTTGAAACTGCACACTTTGAGGAGTTTCCCCTGCATCATAAAAAAGTCTTGTATAAACAAATCCTACTCCCACAGAAACAATAAACACTAAAATTCCCAAAAATATAATTTTTTTCATAATTTTACCTACCTTAAATCTTAGTATTTATATTTTGTAAAATTTTATTCAAAAAAATCAGGTATTTTTTGACAATTAGCTTAATCTATTGTATAATTACAGTGGTTATGTAAAGGAGAATTTCTATGGGGGAAGTCATTTCAGATATAAAATTTAGAGAGCTTTTAGAAGCCTTATCTAGTAAATCAGTTAATAAAACTGGTAATGGACAAATTGATATTAGAGGAACAGTTCTATCTAGCACAGAGTTTGATAGGCTTTATTTGTCTGACATAAAAGATTTATTTGCAAGATATGAAATTGCTATAACTCCTGACTTTGCTCCATCAAAACAATTATATACTGATTTAGATACTTTCTCTAACCCAGCTCTAAAAAACACAAGTGTACCTGAGATAACAACTGCTTTTAGGAAGAAATTATCTACTGCAATTTTAGATAACTACGGGAAAAAACTTAGCGGGCGTGAAGTATTAGAGCAAGCAAATCAAGGTTATGTAGAACCTGAAGAAGTAATTACAATGTTAAAATATAAAAGTCTATATGCTCAAGATGAAAAAGCTCCTGATTATGCAGAGCCCGTTTCTCCTGAGCAATTAATGGAATTCTATTCTCCTGAAAAACATCCAGGAAGAATGCTTGGATTATTAAAATCTGGAAAAATTGGCGCAGAATTTGAAGAATTCCATCAAGAAATGTTAGACGGCGTTAGTAAAAAAGATAGAAAAGAATATATTGAAGATTTAACTAGTGAAGCAAAGAAAGAAGCTGCTACTTCTCAAGAATTTTCAACTAATCTTCTAGGATATGCAAATCATCAAATTATCCCAGACGAAACCCTAGAGCAAAATATTTCTGGTGATTTTTTAAAGCAACAATACTTAGATAAAAAAATATCTATTGCAAGAGTTTTAGCAATCTATGCTACTGCTCCAAAATACTTCTCAGCAGTAGAAAGTATTTTAACACCAGAAGAAATCACAAAAGCTCATTCAAAAGATGAAGTAAGTGATGATGCTCTTATGCAGATTCCAAAAGATAGTCGTATCGCCTATCTTGAAAAAAACAATACAAAGTTTAGTACAATGATGTATTTATTCTTACATTGTGATGGCTTTTCTGTCACAGAATTACAAACTTTACTTACTGCCAAACAAAATACAGAAAGCTTAGAATTTTATATAGATGCTGGCTCTAGTCCTGCAAAAATAAAAGAGCTTTATGAAAACTATTTAATAGATTATGGTTGTATAAAAAATTTACAGGCAATTGGTATATTAACAGAAAAAGATATGCAAAAATATCATTTATCAATTAATAAAAGAGCTTTTTATAGAGAATTAGATAACACACAAACAGTAACTATTGCTGGAAATGGAGATAGTGTACCTTTTAGTAGTACTGGTGTATTTTTAGGTAGCAAGGCTCCAAAGGTCTTCCCTTCTTTAGAAGTATATGAGATACTCGGAAAGAAGAATAATAAAGGTTTTGAACAATTACCAACAATCAATCATACAGATGAACATCAAAAGACTAGTTTCTTAGATAATTATAGGATAGTTGCTCTTGAATTTTCAAACTTAGTTGCTTTTGTACCAAATGAACTTACAAAACCTATATATATTATGCCATATCAAGAAGCAGCGTATATAATAAAAAATCGTAGATTACCAGCTAACTTTTCTGAACACGAAAAAATAAAAGAAGTTCGTCAAACAGAAAAAACTAATGAAGATATCTTAAGAGTAGCTAATCAATTTGATGAAGCTAGACCATATTTTGAACGAATTGGATATAATGAGGATCGTGACTTTGTTTCAAATTATGCAGCTATGTTAGAAGAATATCAGAAAATTAAAATCAAAGGAGAAAATTAGATTGAAAACTAATAGCTTAAAACACCCATCAACTTATACATTTAAGGCATCAATTATAAATAAAATCATTGAAAAATTCTGTATTTTTATTGAAAAAAGTCCAGAAAATTTTGAAAAAGCTATTGAAAAAGATTTAGAGAAAAATAGAATAAAAACAGATTTAGAAGCTTTAAAAAACATTGCTAAAACCTATAAAAGAGAGTTTCCGCTACTTCCAAGTTTTACATCTACTGAAATAAAAGATGGTTTTGGAAATCTTTGCGTTATGTATGATGGTAACCCAAGTATTACTTTAAAGCTACTTATTTCTTCACTTAGAACTCACAACAATATTGTTTTTTTTACTAAAAACTATCTAGAAATTAATATGCTTTTAATAGAAGTTTTTAATATGCTTTCAAATGAATGTAATTACACTTCAAAATTTGCTAGTTTGCAAACTAAATTTTCTAACAATGAAATTATTAAAAAGCAAAATCTATTTGATATGGTAATCTATGTTGGAGATAAAAGAGCATATCAATCTGTACAAAGCAAGCTACGTATTCCTTCTATTTTTAATGGTTACAAAATTGTAGATGTATATATTGAAGATAAAAGCTTTAAAGAAGTCTTACTAAACTTAGACAAACATGCTTATGCAAATGCAATACAAGTAAATTACTTTGATAAAACTAACATAGAAGATACAATAAATTATATCAATAAATATAACTTAAATGACTGTTTTGTAGTATTTACCAAGAACTCAGAAATTGCATACACTTTTATCAATTCTTTAAAATGTAAAAATGTATTTATAAATAAAAATCCTTTTGTTGATTATGAATTTGACATCAACGAAAATCAATTAGTTTATACAAAACATATAAAAATGAAAATATAAAAACGGCGGCGGCAGGTACCCTTCTTAGGTTACCTGCCACCGTCTTTTAGCACTTTAAATTATGTGCCTTCTGGATAATCGTAGTACTGTGCGTATGTCTCGCGAATCGTAGTGATAAAGTCCCAGAACTCGCCCTCAGTAAACACTGTTTTTTCCTCAGGCAATTCTTTCTTAGCCCGTGTGATACCTCCATCATATCCATTGACAACATAGGTATACGATATTTCTCTTCCATTTATGTCAAAAATGATGTGAGCTACCCAAGAGTCGCCACTAACGCCTGAATTTTGAAGTTCAAACTCTGCTCGTTTAAAATTGTCCTTGCCAAGCTGAACCAGCTCCATAGCGAAATTGGCATTTTCGATAATCTCGCCTTTTTTTGCTGAAAAAAATGTATTCCAATCTCTAGGAGCAGGCATCCACAATTTGCCTTCCTTATCAATAAAAACAGGAAAGCTTAAATGTCTCTCATCAGGTGTATCTATTTTTACAGCGTCACCCTCTTTCATACCAGAAAGATCTCCAACATTTTCCACTCGAATTTCTGCTTTTCCATTCTCAGTTGGAATCACATAGAACATCACAAGTTTGTCACTTTCCGTCTGGAACAGTCCTTGCCAAAGCACATGGGAGCCATTTTCAATCTTGTATTTAGGCGAAACTATTTCTCCGCCCTTATACACATACACCATGTTCATATCTTCTGGAAAGCAAAGCTTATATTCTGGTCCAAAAGAAATGATGATTGACTTTTTCTCAGAAAAAGGTACGTCGTGATTATATGTGAGATGTTCTCGGTCATAAAAGCCTTCGCCAAACTCAAACCGTGTAAAACTTCCCATACAGTCACCATACACCACCAGCTTATCGTCTCCAAGCCGGTATATAGAGAAGTTATGTGCCTCATAGTTCTCAGCATTAAAAAACTTATAGTTGATTGGGGTTAAATAGGGTTCTCCGTTCACGTCCAAATGAATTTCAAAAGCCCAATCTTTCCAGAAATACTTGAAATTCCAAAATTCCGTGTTTTCCTCAAGGTATTGAATGTCCTCACTAACGAATTCAGGAATTTCCGAATCCCAAGGCATTCCGCGTGTTTCAAAGTCTGGCTCAGTGTCAAACCTATAACAGATATTATTGATGTCTCTCACAACAGTTCTATTATCTACATCTGTTTTAGGTCTGGCACTGTAATTGTTGTATGCTATTACTCCCGCAACCATCAAAGCTGCGAGTAGCAAGCAGATAACCGCGTTCTTGATTTTTCGCTTAACCATTTCTCTATTCCTTTCTGCGTTTAACATTTTGTTGTCTAAGGTTTAGCTATATCACTTCCTTTTCTATTTTATTTTGTGATTTGTACTACCATTTCCTCCTTCCATCAGAAATTGTTCTGCGTTTGAATCTTGCTAAACTTATAGAACTTTTCATATTCTATCACAAAATTGTCATTTTTTCAAATTTTTAACTTAATACAAATATAAAATTTCGGACCGCAGCTCACTTTGTAAGTAAAGCTGCGGTCCTACTTTCTGCATCAATTGTACTTGATGAACACGAAAGAACCTTCGTTGTTGGAACTATTGTACAGCATGTGCGCAGAGCCCTTCGGGCACGTTACCACGGTGCCGATTTCCGTCGGCCGGCAAATCTGCAATGCGTCAATAGTTTGAAATTCAGTCCGTTTTTCCATTTCTTCCTTGCTCACCATGAGGATTTTTAAGCCCTCTGTCTGAGGGATGTATTCCTCACTATTTTCCTCGTGCAGATGGAGCGGAATCATTTGCTTGGGGGCAATATAATTCACTCCTGCGGACTCAATCGTCCGCCCATCTTCCTCTTTGGGACCCACCAAAATCTCGATGGATCTTCCCCAAGGGGTTTTCTCAATTGTCATTGCTAGTCCTCCTTATAGACATAACAAGATTTCGTGCAAAAAATGCACAGTTACATATATATTATACCATATTTTCTACTTTTTCGCAAACCAAAAGTTCCCTGCAACACTCAAATTTGAGAATTGCAGGGAACTCTTGTACGAAAATACTATTGTTTATTCGATAAAATCTCTAAGCTTCTGTATATTTTGGAATAGATACAATTTCCAGTCACTCAGTCCCTCACAAAACTGCTGATACTCTGTTTCCAAGCATTCTACGGCATTTTCTAACTCAGTTTCTTGTTCAACACTAGCATATACTTTCCAGAAAATGCTATCTCCGCAAAACAATCCACCTAGCCAGTCTGATTCATAATCATGGTATCCAATTTCATTAATGTTCTTAAAGCAAAAACCTTTTTCGTGTTTATCTTCTGTTATCTCCACAAAAATAAGTTTTGTTTTATCGACAAACAGTCCTTTAATGAAACTATAGCCTTTTTGCAAGCCTCTTTCCCAATCTATCTTGCCCATGATTTCGTCATGCTCGTACTGAATAAATTTCCCACATATCATTTCTTCATGCATACTCCCATCTTTCCGTTTGATATCGCTTTGTACATAAGCTACAATCTTATAAACTTCCATTTTCTTTCCTCCTATAAAGGTTTCAAAGTTTTATCCTACACACTTTATGTTAACATGATAAAGAAAAAAAGTGAAATATTTATCTAGTATGTTGAAATAACTTTTAGTTATATCATCTTAAACTCTTTTATCAAATTATTTAATTCTTTAAATTTATTCTTACTATTTACATATATTCCATATTCCACAGGTTTAATCTTAAAAGCTGTATCTAGCTGACATAATTCTCCTGATTTTAGCTCTTCCGAAATAGCTTCTTTTGTTATTAAACCTATATTGCCATCATATTTTAGCATTTCTAATATTGTTCTATAATTAATGTTATTATAATTTATATCGTTATTCGGTAAATTTTTTATACTATCAAAAAAGTTCTGAGTTGTTATAGAAGACTTCCTAGGCATATATATTGTCTTATCTTTTAGCTGCTCCAAAGTTACCTTCTTTCCGAAAGTATTATACTTACTATTTATGACTAAAATATCGTGTAAATCCATCAATTTTATAAATTCTACCTTCTCACTTTCATAACTGCTATCTTTCTTAGAAACAATTATATCTATTTTCTGATTTTCTAATTTCTCGAATAATTTAGATAAATCACTTCTGTCAATATTCACTTCTACATTAGAATATTTCTTACAATAACTTGCTAAGTTTTTTCCAAGAATTTTATTAAAAACAGTAATGTGTGTACCTAAATTTATAATCTTCTCTTCACTATACTTAGCATCAATCTTTTCTAATACAATCAAAGGTTCTTTGATTTCATTATATATCTTTTTACCCACTTCAGTTAATCTTAAACCTTTATTATATCTATCAAATAATTTCTTATTTAACAAAATCTCTAAGTTATGTATATGCTTAGTAACAGCCGGCTGAGATATATTCAATCTTTCACTAGCTTTTGTTATGTTTTCTTCTTCTGCAACTACTTTAAAAATTCTATACAATTCTAAATTTATCATCTCTTACACGACCTTCTTTAAATTTTACATTTTCTCATAACTTTTAAATTCACCTAAATATAAGATATCATTAATGATTTGATTTATCAAGTAATAGAAATGAGAAAAACAAGAATATAACAATTTTAAGAAAGACTAGACAAATCGTTTAAAAAGGTTTATAATGGGCTAACCTGAGTAATTAGGTAATCTAACGAAAGGGGGTGACATTATTGAACAGCTACAGCTTGATTTTTGTACTATTACATAAAATTGAAGAACTACAAAAAGAAGTACAAGATCTTAAAAACCGATTAGCAGAACGAAACTAATCTAGGTTCAAGGGGTATCACTACAAAAGCCCCTTGTTTTTATATTATGGACAATAAAAAAAGTATGTAGTCACTACTCCACATACTCAATGACAATATGAACAGCTACATTCATAATGTAATTATAGTATACACTAAATATACAAAAATGTCAAACATAATTAATGCTCATTAATTTTAATGAGCATTAACTGTATAATATATCTGTGTTCTTTCTTTTCCATCTACCTTAATTGAAATCTCACCATTTATGTCTGTGCGATATACTTTGGTTTTTAAGGTTTTAAAGCGATTTAATACTTCCTCGTTTGGATGTCCAAAATTATTATTTTCTCCTACACCGATTAGTGCAATTTTAGGCTTTACATATCCTATAAAGTTTTCTGTGCTCGAAGTCTTAGAACCGGTGATGTGCAACTTTTAAAATATCGGCTTTCAATGCTTCTTGGTACTTATTTGAAATATAGTTTTCTGCCTCTTCTTCTATATCACCTGTAAAAAGCATACTAAAATCCCTATAAAATAACTTTAAAACTAATGAATTATTATTTATTTTGTTTTCTGAAATAGTATAAGCTGAATCTGGGAAAATAGTTTTAAAATACGTTTCTTTATCTATTCTCAAAACATCTCCTGATTTTAAAACAATAACTTTTACCTTTTTTTCTTTTGCAAGTTTCATAAACTCCACACAACTTTCATATCTTTCTGCCTGAACACCGATAACTATATTCTTAACTTTCATATTTTCTAAGATATAGAAGGCTCCGACCCGCGTGGTCAAGGTCAAAATGTGATAGTACTAAATAATCTATCTTAGAAATTTTGTGTGACAACAAATATGGCAAAACTACATTTTCTCCATAATCGTATTTTTCGCTATGTCCTTCTCCACTATCAATTAAAATCACTTTATTATATCTAGTCCTAATTAAACTACAGTCACCCTGACCGTACATCTAAAAAGTTTATTCTTAAATCTTGAGGTATAAAAGCTATCACTTGACAAATTACAATAAAAACTAAAAATATCGGAAAAGCTTTTGTTAAAAACTGTTTATACTTTTTCTTAAATATCCACTTAAAAACTGTAAATCTGTGTTTTTGATAAAAGCAAACAAGAGCAAAAATTAAAGCATAATATATAAATATAGTAAAGTTACTTGGAATTGTAAGATAAAACCTGTTAAAAGGTATTCTCGACGAAATTAAGACCATTTTCAAAAAGATTTCAAGAAATATATTTTCTATAAACACTATAATACTTCGTACTGGGAATAAAATTATTGAAAGATATCCAATAATTAAAATCGGAGCTACTAACCCGAGAAGTTAGTAAATTTGATATCCAGAAATTAAGAGAAACTGTGCCAAAACATTTCCACATAACTGGAAATATAAGTATCTGAGCAGATATGCTAACTATTATAATATCTAATTTTACTTTAAACTTTCTTTGAACTAGTTTTTGTATAATCCTACTAAAAAGCACTATTCCTAGCGTGCCAAGAAAAGAAAGCCACATTGATATTGAGAAAATATTATATGGATTTATTAGTAAAATAATAAACAAGCTAAGTATAAAACTAATATAAAAATCATTTTGCCTAAGTAAAGTTTTAGCTATATAGTACATTATCATCATAATAACTGCTCTTATAGCAGACGGACTAGCACCTACAAAAAACATAAATACTATTAAAAATATAACTATAATAATATTTCTAAGTTTGATACTATTTATTATCTTTTTCAAAAGCTTTTCAATGTAAAGGGTAATATAAGTAATATGTAACCCAGAAATAGCAAGGATATGAGATAAATTACTTCTACTAAACATATCTGAAACTTCATCTGATATAGAGCTTTTATCTCCTAACAAAAGTGCTTTTAAAACTTCTGATTTATCGTCTGAAAAATTATCATCTAATATATTAATACAAGCTTGTTTTAAAGAATACAATCTCGAGAAAAAATCCTCTTCTTGTTTTACAAACTCTGCTTTTTCTACATAAAAACTTCCAGCAATCTTCTTTGTTTTCAAATATCTCGAATAATCGAAGCCTTTATCATTTCTAGCTTTACTTGGAAGTTTGATTTCACCTTCTGCTTTAATTATATCTCCATATCTAAAGACTTTGTTTTTAGGCAAATAAATATAAACTCTTAAATTTTTATCTTTGCCGAGCAAGTATTTTCCCAATATATTTATCCTTATAATTTCCTGTTTCTTTAGTACTTACTATTTTTATTAAATATTTATCTTGCTTATGTTTAAAAGCATTTTCATACACATTTTCTAACATCATAAAATATATACAAAAAAATAGGGCTATAATAAAATATAGCCCCATATATTTTTTAAATTTCTTTATTAAATTCACTATTCTACTATCCTTCTAGCTGCAACAAATCTTTCGTTATAATAGCTATTAGTTTTTAAGTTATCTGTCACTACTCCTCTATCAGGATTAGCAGCATGTATAAACTCATTATTACCAATATATATACCTGTATGACCAATCTTTGTTTTTTCCTCATTATAGAAAAGTATTAAATCGCCTTCTTTTAAATCTTCTCTTGCAATTTCAGTTCCTAAATTATTCTGTTCAGCAGCAACTGTTCCTAAACTATATCCAAAGTTTTTATAAACATATCTTGTATATCCTGAACAGTCAAAGCCTGATTCTGGTGTTTTGCCTCCTAAAACATAAGAATAACCAAGGTATTGTTTAGCAAAATTTACGACATCAGTTTCTTTTGAACTATTTACTGTAGATATCTCCTCTTCTACTGGTTCTTCTTGCTTTGTTTCTTCTCTAACAGCGCTTCTATTAGATACATCAGAAACTGTTATTAAGCTTTTCAAAACATATCCACTCTCTACTTTACTACTTGAAATTTTATACCAATCGCCTTCTTCTGCTACGATAGTTACTTCATCACCTACATCTAAACAATTCAAAATTGCTGAACTTTTACTTGCTTTTGATCTAACATTAGCAGTTTCAACATTAATCTTGCCTTTTTTACTTTTGCCATTATCAGAAGATGTAGAGCTACTTGCAGTAGTATTTGTTACAGCTGTATTTTGACTTGAAGTACTTGTGTTTGTTGTATTAGTATTTGTTTCATTTTTAGCTGTATTTGTACTTGTATTTTCTGCTGTCGTATTCTCAGCAGGTTTCTCTTCTGGTTCAGGTTCAGGAGTCTGCTCATTTGGTACAACTTCTGCTTTGTTTATTTTGTTTTTAAGTACCCAACCACTTGTGCCATCTACAGAAATTTCACACCAATTATTAAGCTCTTTTAGAACTTCTACTTTAGTATCTTTTGTAAGTAATCTAATTTCATTTGAAGCAAAATTTGGCATGACTTTAAGTACCGCATCACCATTTATGCTATTACTCTCACTAGTCGTATTTTCTTCGTTTTGTTCAGGATTTGAAGTCTCATTACTACTTGTTTCATTATTTACTGAAGTATTAGTACTATTTGAGCTAGCTGTATTTGTACTTGTCGTATTAGTATTTGCTGTATTATTGTTTGCAGTATTGGTATTATTTGAAGCAGTGTTTGTGTTAGTAGTAGTTTCGTTTTTTGCTGAACTACTTCCTTTTTCTTTGATTAAACTTTTACTAGCATAACCTTCTTTTCCATCAAATTTTACTTTATACCAATCTCCTTCTTCTCCTAAAATCTCAAGCTCATCATCTTCATAAGCTTTTGTAATAATTTTAGAATCAGTAGTTGCTTTTTCTCTAATTCTCACTGCTGGAGTGTTTACTATACCAGTTGAAGCAAAGCAAATATTTGAACTAAATAGAACTAATAAACTTATACCTATTATTTTTCTAATTTTCATATAATTCGTCCTTTATTCTTCATCTAAATTTAATTTTATATGTACCTCTTCTAATTGTTTATCAAAAACTTTAGAAGGTGCATTCATTAGTAAATCTCTAGCTTTTTTATTCTTTGGAAATGCAATTACTTCTCTTATGTTATCTTCTTTTGCAAGAAGCATAATAATTCTATCAATACCAGGTGCTGCGCCAGCATGTGGTGGTGTACCATAACTGAAAGCATTAAATAATGCACCAAATCTGTTTTTTACATCATCGACTGTATATCCTGCTATTTCAAAAGCTTTTATCATAATGTCTTGATCGTGATTTCTTACTGCACCTGACATAATTTCATAACCATTACAAACTAAATCATATTGATATGCATAAATATCTAAAGGATCTTTGTTCATAAGGGCTTCCATTCCACCTTGTGGCATTGAAAATGGGTTGTGGTTAAAATCAATTGTTCCTTCATCTGACATTTCATACATTGGGAAATCAACTATCAAACAGAATTTGTAAATATCTTTTTCTAATAAATCTAACTCTGTTCCAAGTTTTACTCTAACTCCACCAGCTATTTTTTGTGCTTTTTCAAACTCGTCTGCTATAAAGAATATTGCTGAATTTGGTGTAATATTCATCTTATCAAAAATTTTAGCTTTTCTATCATCATCAATAAATTTGCTAATTCCACCATTTAAAGTCATTTCACTATCTACTTTAACCCAAGCAAGACCCTTTGCTTCAAGTTCACTTACAGCATATTCACTCATTTGGTCAAAGAATTTTCTAGGTTTCTCTTCCATATTGTTAACAGCTATTGCCTTAACAGTTTTATCTTTAAAGGCATTAAATTCTGTACCTTTAAATATTTCTGTCAAGTCTTCTATAACTAATGGATTTCTTAAATCTGGCTTATCACTACCATATTTTTCCATAGCTTCTTTATATGGAATTCTTAGGAAAGGTCCTTCTTCAACTTTCCAATCTGTGTTTTTCTTAAATACTGTTGGAATAACTTGCTCAACAACAGCAAAAACATCTTCTTGAGTAACAAAACTCATCTCAAAATCTAATTGATAAAACTCACCTGGTGATCTGTCTGCTCTAGGATCTTCATCTCTAAAACATGGTGCAATCTGATAATATTTCTCAAAACCAGATACCATTAACAATTGTTTAAATTGTTGTGGAGCTTGTGGAAGAGCATAAAACTCTCCTGGGTGCAATCTACTTGGTACTAAGAAATCTCTTGCTCCCTCTGGTGAAGAGTTTGCAAGTATTGGTGTTTGAATTTCTGTAAATCCAAGTTCATCCATTATAGTTCTAAAATCTTTCATTATCTTAGAACGAAGTAATATGTTTTTATGTATATTATCATTTCTTAAATCTAAAAATCTGTATTCTAGTCTTAAATCTTCTCTAACATTTTGACCTTCAACATTTATTTCAAAAGGCAAAGCATTTCTACATTTCCCAAGTATAGTAATATCTTTTGCTATAATCTCAATATCACCTGTTGGAATTTTAGGATTTTTGCTTGCTCTTTCCACAACTGTACCACTTACTGTGATAGTTGATTCTTTAGTAAGCTCTTTTACATCAATACCTTCTGATATAACTATCTGAGTAATTCCGTGTTCATCTCTTAAATCAATAAACATCATTTTACCAAGATTTCTAATGGTTTGCACAAACCCTGCAAGTCTAACTTCTTCATCTACATTAGAAATAGTAAGTTCTCCACAATTATATGTTCTATACTTATTTGTCATCTCATTCTCTCCTCTTTGTATTGTCCGCCTCTTTCTCTACCATTTGGTTCTTCCGGTGACTTAATTTCTATATCTAAATTTGAAATATTAAGCTCATTTAATTTATCTATTAATACTTTTTGTTTTTTATCTCTATCCTTTTTCTTCTTTTCTTTTACTTTCTCATTATCATAATCTTTACCGAAAGCTTCGCCGTTATTTAAAATAACGGCAGCTTCTTTATCTATTTTTTCTCTTTGAATAATCAAGATTTCAAGTATTAAAAGCTCTTTTTCTAACTCTGCTTTTTCTTCCTTTGTTTCAGCTTTAGCAATTCGTTTCTCTAAGTCTTTTTTCATATTGCTAAGAACTTCATCATCAGAAACGACTTCATGATTTGGATTATTTCCAAACATACTAGCCACTGCACCAAATCCATCTTTTGCAGATACTTTTTCTTCTAATTGACTTCTATCTTCTAACACTTTATCATCTCCTTCTAGTTCATATAATCTTTTAATCTCTTACTTCTACTTGGATGTCTTAATTTTCTTAATGCTTTAGCTTCAATTTGTCTAATTCTTTCACGAGTTACTTGAAACTCACGACCTACTTCTTCAAGAGTTCTAGCTTTTCCATCTTCAAGACCAAATCTTAGTTTTAGAACTTTAGCCTCTCTTGCAGTAAGAGTTTCCATTACTTCCTCTAATTGCTCTTTTAGTAATGTATATGCTGCTGAATCTTGTGGTGCTGGTGACTCATCATCAGGGATAAAATCTCCTAAATGGCTGTCGTCCTCTTCACCAATTGGTGTTTCTAATGAAACTGGATCTTGAGCAATCTTTTGAATTTCCATAACCTTCTCAACTGGTATTTCCATTTCTTCTGCAATCTCTTCTGGCGTTGGCTCTCTACCTAAAATCTGTAATAAGTGTCTAGAAATTCTGATTAATTTATTAATTGTTTCTACCATATGAACTGGTATTCTTATTGTTCTTGCTTGATCAGCTATTGCTCTAGTAATAGCTTGTCTAATCCACCAAGTTGCATAAGTACTAAACTTATATCCTTTTTTATAATCGAATTTTTCAACGGCTTTAATTAAGCCCATATTACCTTCTTGAATTAAATCAAGGAATAACATGCCTCTACCAACATATTTTTTAGCAATACTAACAACTAATCTTAAGTTTGATTCTGCTAATTTCTGTTTTGCTTCTTCATCATCTTCTAAAACTCTTTTAGCAAGTTCTAATTCTTCTTCAAAAGAAAGTAGTGGTATTCTACCGATTTCTTTTAAATACATTCTAACAGGATCATCAACACTAACACTCTCTAAATTAGCAACATCTAGTTCTTCTATTTTTATGTCTTCAACTTCATTTAATTCGTCAATATCTGGTTCCAATAATTCTTCGTCATCTTTTAAGATACTTATTCCCATTTCTTCAAAAGCATCAAAAACTTTATCTATCTCTTCTGGACCAGCTTCTCCAAGCTCAGCAGCAAGTTCACCATAAGTAATATTTCCTTTTTCTTTTGCTGCTTTTAATATGCTTACTACTTTCTCTTTTTCGTCTTTATTTTCTACTTTTGGTTCTTTTGATGGTTCAGCTTTTTTTGCATCTTTTTTAGGCTCTACCTTCTTTGCTTCTTTTTGAGCAGTTTCTTTTTTAGTTTCTGTTTTCTTTGCATCTTTTTTTGTAGCTTCTTTTTTAGGTTCTGCTTTTTTTGTCTCTTTTTTTGCTACTTCCTTTTTTGGTTCTGCCTTTTTTGTCTCTTTTTTTGCTACCTCTTTTTTAGATTCTGCCTTTTTTACCTCTTTTTTTGTAGCTTCTTTTTTAGGTTCTACCTTTTTTGTCTCTTTTTTTGCTACTTCCTTTTTAGGTTCTGCTTTCTTTGTATCTTTTTTTGCAGTTTCTTTTTTTACTTCAGCTTTTTTTGTTTCTTTCTTTGCTGGTGCTTTTTTAGCTGTTTGCTTTTTAGCCTCTGCTTTTGGTTTTGTGTCAGCAGTTTTTTTAGTAGTTTTAGATTTTGTTGGTTTTGTTTCTATATTTTCTACATCAACGTTTTCTTTTTTCTTCATTTTTTTATTAAAACCTCCTACTTAATTTTAGCTAATTCGATTATGATATTATTAAGTTCAATTTCAAGCATAGATGCTTCTTCTTTAGACAAGTTACCACTTTCTAATTCTTTAATTATATCAAACTTTCTATTATTTAATCTCTCTTTAGTGTAAATTAAAATTATATCTTCTATGCATTTAGCCACAGATGTTATTCCATAATCTGAAAGCATTATTTCACTTATTTGTGACTGAATAGTTGTATCTTCAATATTAGATAAAACTTGTAATATCCTATCTTTATCCCTTTCTTTAGCTTCAGTAATTGCTTCAAAAATCTTTTGATTTACTTCTAGCTTAAAGTCCTCTTTCACTATATTACTTGTCATATCAACAATTGATTCTTCATAATGATTTATAAGTAAATATAAAATCATATTTTCACGTTTTATAATAGCTTCAGACACTTGCTCTTTAGGCTTGTCTACATTATGTACTGGTTTACTTAATATATTATTGTTAGAAGCCTGATTTTTATACATTTGCTTGTTAACTTCGCCAAAAATTGCTTCTTTTGAAATATTATATTGTTCAGCAATTTTGTCAATATATATTTCTCTTTCAATGTTGTTTTCAACTTCTGAAAGAACTTTTGTGATTTCTTTTAAAAATCGAACTTTATCAGTAGCATTATCCAAGTCATATTTATTTTTAAGCATTTTTACTTTAAATTCTACTAAAGAAATCGCATTTTTGGCAAGTAACTTAAATCTTTCACTGCCATATTTTATAATGTACTCATCAGGGTCTTTTGCGCCTTCCATTTGAATAACTCTAGCATCTGCTCCGAGCTTTTGAAAGTATTTCAAGTCCTCTTAAAATAGCTTCTTGCCCTGCGCCATCTGAGTCATAACTCATTAGCACCTGCTCACTATATTTACGAAGAAGTCTGCCTTGTTCCTCGGTAAGCGCTGTTCCTAAGGATGCTACTACGTTTTTTATCCCTCTTTGATGAAGAGAAATCGCATCCATATAACCTTCTACTAAAATAATTTGTTTTTCATCTGTTTGTTTTGCAAGATTTAGTGCAAATAAATGTTGTTTTTTAGAATATACTAGATTTTCATTAGAATTAATGTACTTTGCTGACTTCTCGTTATTGTCAAGTCTTCTTCCGCCAAAAGCGACTACTTTCCCATTAACTGACATTATTGGAAACATTAGTCGTTTTCTAAATCTATCAACATATTCTCCTCTATCTGTTTTATTTACTAAACCTGTTGCTAAAATTTCATTTTCCTTAAAACCTTTTGATTTTAGGTGCTTATATAGCTCATTATATTCTCCAGAATAGCCTATTTTAAAAGCTTTTAAAGTATTGTTATCAAGTTTTCTCTCTTTAACATATTCTTGTGCAATCTTTGCAAGAGGCAAATATAATCTCTCGTGGAAAAATAGCGTAGTTTCCATATTTACTTTGTACATTTGATCTTTTAAATATTGTTTTGCATTAAAGCCTTCATCTTGATCAGCTGGTAATGTAATATGCCCTCTTTCTGCCAGAAACTCAATCGTCTCTCTAAAAGACAATTTCTCTATTTCACTAACAAAAGTGAATACATCTCCTCCTTTATGGCAACCAAAACAATGGAAATATTGTCTGTCTGGAGAAACAGAAAAAGAAGGCGATTTTTCTCTATGAAATGGGCAAATGCCGAAGTAATTCCTACCACTTCTCTTTAAAGTAACATATTGTGATATAACATCAACAATATCATTTGCGGCTCTAATCTCTTCTTTTAATTCATTACTATATTGAACCATTATTTCATACCTTTCATATTATAATATTCGACAGATAATCTTGAAATCCTTCTCCATTTGCGATAAAAGTGTACATAATTCTAATAAAATAAAAAAACTAAAAGATTATATACCTTTTTGATATATAATCTTTCGTCTTATATTATATTATTATAAATTAAGTTTGAGGAATAAATTTCTTCATTACATTTTCAGGTGTTTCTGGAGCTACATTTACATCGGCTGTTGGAACCACTGAATGTAATTCATAAGAAGTATTAATTTTACTTTCAACTAATTCTTCTATTTCTTCTTTATCCTTACTTTCTGCTAAAACTAATTCACTAACAAGAATTTGTTTAGCATTTAATAACATTTTTTTCTCTGTTGTAGATAAACCTTTATCTTTTTGCTTAAAGCTTAAGTTTCTTACTATGTCTGCTACTTCGTAGATATCTCCTGACTTCATTTTTTCAACATTATCTCTATATCTCTTGTTCCATTTTACAGACATTTCTGTACTCTCTTGTTCTAAGATGTTAATTACTTTTCCGGCAGTTTCGCTGTCTATTATATTTCTGACACCGATATCTTCTGCTTTTGCAGTAGGCACCATTACTTTGACTTCGCCAGGCATTTTAATTATGTAATAGCTTTGTTTTTCATTGCATACTGACTTTTCTTCAATGGCCTCTATAATACCTGCGCCATGCATTGGGTACACTATTTTATCACCTACATTAAACATCATTTTATTCGTCACTCCTTCCAAGTAAATGTTCATTACTACATTACAATTATACTACAATTATTGTTAAAAGTCAAAGGATTTTGTAATATAAAAGTAATTTTTTTGTTAAGTAGATTTGTCAAGCTTTCCAAACTCTTCCATACTCATTATTACTTCTTTTTTCTCAATTTTGCTATAAAAAATCCTTCAAAAAAATTATTTGGTTTAACCACTAAAGTACCTTTTAGTTTTGTAGGTAAAATTGGTAATTCTTCAGTATTTTCAATATGTATAGGAATTATCTCAAAATTTTCTTCTTTTAAAAATTTTTCAATAATTTCTTCATTTTCTTTTGACAAAACTGAACAAGTCGAGTAAACCATTTCTGACCCAACTTTTAAAATTTTACTAGCTTTTCTTAGTAATTTTTCTTGAGTTTTAGCACACTTATCGATTATATCTTCTTTAAAGCTTTCTGTTCCACTTCCGCGAACAAGGTGCATCTAATAAAATCTGATCAAATTTAAAAAAATCGTCAATATTTCTTGCATCTTTCACCATAACAAAACAAGAAGCTCCCTGCTTGTCTATATTATATTTAAGTCTTTCAGCACGCACTTTATTCATCTCACAAGCAGTAATATTAGCCCTATTTTTAGTTAATGCTGCAATCTGTGTTGCCTTTCCTCCAGGTGCTGCTGCCATATCTAAAATATCTTTTTCTTCCTTTGGTTCTAGCACTAAAGGTGGTAGCATTGAAGATAAGCTTTGTAAATAAATCTCCCCATTTTTATAAATGTCAAGTTCTTGTAATGTATTCTCAGTAGCATTATCTAAAATGTACGCACTATCATACCAAGAAACTTTTTTAAAAGAAATTTTATTTTCATTTAATACTTTTTCAATCTTGTCATTATCTGCTTTTAAAGTATTTACTCTAAAAGTAGTTTTTCGTTTTAGTCCTCTATTCTCACAGATTTCTTTTGCTATATCTTCCCCATATTGCTCCTTTAGCATTTCAAAAAAACTATTCATTATTTTACTAATTCCTCAATCTCACTTTTACTAATAAGTCCTATACTTGTATTTTTAGTCTCTCCATTTTCAACTACAACCAATGTTGGAATAGACATAACTCCATATTGTACTGCAAGCTCTTCATTCTCATCAATATTAATTTTTACTACTTTTACTGTGTCATTTTCCTTTGCAAATTCTGCAACTATTGGTGATAACATCTTACAAGGTCCACACCAATCTGCATAAAAGTCTATTAAAACTTTCTTATCACTTTGTAAAACTTCCTTCTCAAAATTTTCCTTTGATACTTTCATAATTTCCATATCTTCTTCCTCCTCATTATTTTCTACACTAGTTACTGTGTTAGTATTTACTAAATTTTCACTAATATTACTTTGCATAGCCTGATTACTTGTTAAGTTATAAATAATAACAAGCAATGCAATAAAAATAGCCAATAAAATTATTGTAGATATCTTATCTTTCACCTAAATTCTCCTTTATTAAAACATTATATATATTCCCATGATTATTAGAATTAAGCCTGAAACCTTCTTTATAATTCCATAATTTTTCTTTATAAAGTTAAAAATAGTTTTTAATTTTTCCATCAAAACTACTGAAAAAACAAAAGGAATTCCAAGCCCAATAGAATAAAGTAACATTAAACTTAATCCTTTTAATAAGCTACTGCCTTTAGCAACTAACAAAAGTGCTGAACTTAAAAAGGTTCCGTATACATGGTGTCCAGCTAATAGAGAATAACATTCCAAAAACTAAAGCTTTAAAGAAATTTAAGTTTTTAATATCCATTTTTACACCTTTAGTATTATTTAAAAACTTAAAGTTTAATATCTCCATGTAGTTTAAACCTAATAAAATTACTATTACACCAAAAATAATCTTTATATATTTCAAATACTTGCTAATAAACATTCCTAAAGTACTTGCAAACACTGCTAATAGTAAGAAAACAATTGTAAATCCAGCTACAAAACCTAGTGAATTTATAACTGCTTTTTTAGTATTCTTCTCTTCTTCTCCCATAAAATATGATATATATATTGGAAGCATTGGTAATAAACATGGAGAAATAAAACTTGCAAAACCTTCTAAAAAAGTAAAAACATATTCCATTTCTATTTGTTGTTCCTTTCTTCTATTATTCTATTTAAAATTTCTGCAATTCCTGGCTCTTCATTTGTCTTAGTAATCTCTTTTGCTAAAACTTTTACTTCATCAAAAGCATTTCCCATAGCAACACCATAAACAGACTTCATCATTGAAATATCATTTAAGTCGTCTCCAAAAGCCATTGCCTCTTCTGGTTTTATTTTTAAGTATTTACATAGTCCAAGTATTCCATTTCCCTTTGATACAGACTTATTAATTATATTAATAATCTCATGCTCAACTGGCAAATATCCTGAAATAAACCTATTTTCTACTTTCATGCTATCATCTAACATATCTATCACTTCGTCAATATTTTTACTATCTGTTGAACCTACACTAAATTGAAGCACATCATTTTCCTCAAAAAATTTCTCATAATCCTCTTCCATCGGTATTTCGTTTATAACCTTAAGATTCATGTCTGTTATATATCTTGCATATTTTGTATCTAATCTAGCAAATAATTTTTTACTTAATACGTGTTCATACATCTTTTTACAAAACTCTTTATCTAAAGCACAAGTAAATAATTCTTCTTTATTTACAGCATCATAGATTTCAGCACCATTTTCACAAATTATATATCTTCCAGTACCTGCCATATTTCTATAATGCTCAGCTGCCATTTTTTGTCTTCCTGTGCATACACATACTTCAATTCCATTTTCTAAAGCCTTCTTAATTGCCTTTTTATTTTCTTCTAAAACTTCTTTTTTATGTGTAAGCAAAGTTCCATCTAAATCAAAAAATACTATTTTAAACATATTCTTGCTCCTTTTCCATAACATTTTATCAATATTTTTCTATTTTTTCAATATAAAAAATTTAAAGTGGCTTTTTTTGCCAAAATGCTTGATTTTTTTGGCTTTTTGTGGCATAATAGAAGTGTATATGAATTTTAAATGAAAGTGGTGAATTTCTTTGATTTTAAAATATTTTGATAAATTTTTAAGTAAATTAAAAACAGATAGAACAACCTTTGTTACATATATACTTACATTACTTACAATTTACTTCTTTATAGATAGAATTGTAGAGATGTTATTTATGGCAGGTACCGGTTTATCTGTTAATTATTGGGGACCAATAAAATATACTTTTGCATTTGCCTGTGCAACTTTTGCATTTTATTTTTCTTATGCCTCTAAATTTGCAACAGGTTTTAAACCAAGGGTAGGGTTCTTATATGCATACATATTTGTTATATATTTCCTTGGTATCTCAATGCTTATTCAATGGGTTAACCAATTATCTTGGTTCTTACTATTTTGTGTACCAGGATACAAATATATAATTACAAACTTTATGGAACTAATTAAGCCAGCATTTTCAGCATTTGCTTGGTATGTTCCAGCAGTAACTATATTCCCTTTATGGAAATGGCTATATATGACTGTTAATGATATCAAACTTATACAAGACTCAATCAAAGACTACACTGGAATTAGCCTTGGTCCATCACCTGATGGTTTAGGAGCTTACACTTGTGAAAACACTTTATGTAGAAATATGGGTACTGGTAAAATGCTTAGAATACCTGAAACTAGACGTTATGAGTCAACTGCTATTGTTGGTGTTTCTGGTTCTGGTAAAACTTCTATGGTATTTGAGCCAATGCTTGCAAGAGACTTAGAGAAAAAATATTTCTTCCAAGAAGCTTCTAAAGAAATGGGTTACACAGCACTTCGTACAGGTCTTGCACTACTTGATAAACCATATTCAAATGATTACTTAAATGAAAATTTTAGATTAGATATGCTTCTTCCTATTGCAGGAAAAGAAAAACTATATAAAGCTTATATGTCTAAGTTAATTTACTATTCAGATGGTTCAAAATATATTTATAAAAACTTAGGTATTACATACCTAGCGCCAGATTATGAAACACTTTCACACATGATAGAAATTGCAAAAAATTACAATATTAAATATAAGATTGTAGATCCTGATAATCAATATTCAGCTGGATTAAATCCATTTGCAACTACTAATAAAATTAAAGCTTCAATAGCTATATCTTCTGTTATTAAGAGATTAATTCAATCAGAACAGCAATCAAACAATATTGTTTCTGTTGATGAGACTTTCTCTCAAACAATAGTAACTCAAGCTGTTGAAAATTTAGTTATACTATTACAAGAAATGTATCCAAGATTGAATAATGGAGAAATGCCAAACTTATCTGATTTATTAAATATGATTAATAACTTCGATTTAGTTGAAGATATGGTTAATAAATTAGAAGAAGACGAATTACTTGCTAGTGAGTATCAAGTTCAAATAGGATATTTTAAAAAGAACTTTTTCAAAGATTCTGAAAACAGAGTTGCTTTTGCAGAAAACTTAAGAACTTGCTCAGCTACACTTGAAAATCTACTTAGACATCCAGGTGTTAAACAAATATTATGTAATAGAAACAACAATATACTTTATGATAATGCACTTCAAGATGGAGAAGTTATCTTCGTATGTACAAGACGTGGTGATTTAGGTTCTAGTGTTCACAGAGCATTTGGTCTATTCTACTTACTATTAATGCAACAATCTATTTTAAGTAGACCAGGAATTGAAAATTCAAGAATTCCTCACTTCTTATATATTGATGAATTTGCTCCTTTCCTTTGTAATACTACCGAAGAAATGTTTACATTATATAGAAAATATAGAGTTGGAACAATGATATCTGCTCAAAACTTAGCACAACTTGGACAAAGTTCAGATGTAGACAATCATAGAGAAACTATACTTTCAAACTGTGTTACAAAAGCTATTTTCGGTGGAGCTAGTCCAGATGATAATACTTGGTGGCAACAAGAACTTGGTGAACATAGAGAATGGAAGATGACAAACGACTACCATACTTCAAAAACTGCTTATGACGAAAATTACAAGGGCGTTATGTGGTCATATAAAGAGAATCAACACAAATCAAAAATTCAAGCTTTACCATTTAAAAACTTGGCTTTTAGAACAAAAGATATTAATGGTAAATGGGTTTGTGAAATTGGAAAAGTTGATTTTATGGAAACAAAATATAAAGAACAACAAAAAATTAAGAAATTTAATTTTACAAAGTTCACAAGTGGAATTACTACTGCTGAACCAGAAACAAAAAATAATAAATTTAATCTAAAAAATATAAGCTTTAATCCAAATCCTAATAATCCTAATGATATGGAACCTATCCAAGGAAATGATACTCCATATGATTATGATAATGAAGATGCAATTAAACCTTACAATTTTAGCGGAAATGATCAATAAAAAATAAGCTTCCTTTATTATAAGGAAGCTCTTTTTTTATCCTAATATTTTTATTTCTACATTGTTTGCTTTATACTTTCCTGTTTCTTCATCTTTTGAAAATTCCATTAAAGATTTTTCAAGTGATGTTGCATTTTGTTTTAAATCTGTTGTAAAATATACTTTAAATTTGTTTATCTCAACTTTATTTGAAACTATAACTCTATAAGTCTCTACCATATGTTTCTCGTCTTCACACACTAATATAAGCTGTGGTGCCATTGCATATCCTGAATCAAAAGGAACAAAATTATCATAAAAATCTTTATATAATTTAATTCTATCTAAAAATTTATTTTCCCAATCTGTTTCTCTTCTTATACAATCAAATATTAAACAAACTTCTCTATCCTTTATTTTTAATGTAACTTCACCATGTGCTTTAAATTGCTTACCTAATGTCTTAGCATTAAAAGTAGGTTTTGTTTTAAAAGAATAGAAATTTTTAGATTTTCTCATATATGCTAAAATAGCTTGATTACCAGCTAATCTTTTCTTTATTAAAGAAACTGGTTTTGTATTATCTGTTGGTTGCCATTTACATTCAACTTCTTTTGAATTAAGCAAATATTTTCCCATTTTCTCTAAACAATATACTCTATATATTCCTTTTCCCTCTTCTGATGTAAAATAATATCTTGTAATTATTTTCATTTTAACTAATTGATCTAATCTTGTATTTAGTTTATCTTGTGATTTTATTTCAACGCCTTTATGTTTTAATAATTGATAAATTTGTCTTGAAGTAATAAATTCATACTGATTAACTAAATCTAATATTTCAAAATGTATATCTGAAATATGTCCTAAATTGATTTTATGGATAATTTGGTTAATTGACACATATCCATCCTTTCCATCGAAAGTTTTGATTTCCCCTTCCCTAATTGCGAATGGGGAAACGGTAGTTTTAATATTCTCATCATCTACCATAATAAAACAAGCCTCCTTTAAACTATTACTACTTTAATTTTCTTTTTGCTTTTTATTATCTTTTTTATTAAGACCTTTACTCTTTGACCATATACAAGACCTTCCTTGTACTCAGCCATTCCTACTAAATTGGGCTTTAATTCAACAAATATACCGTTTTTATACTTATCTGCCTCCTTTATAATTCCATCTACAATAGACTTCTCTTCAAGTCCTTCGGCATTTTCTTCCCAGTTTCCTAAAAGCTCTTTATATGATAAAACTATTCTGCCTTTTTCTTTGTCAATTGATTTTATCATAACATTTACTTTTTGTCCAATAGAAAATCTTTCACTTGGTGATTTCATTCTTGAAACTGAAATATCTTCTATATGAAGCAAACCACAAAGGCCACCTTCAATTTCTATAAACACACCAAAATGCCTTATATTCTTAATAATACCGGCTTACAATTTGACCTTCTGAAATTTTATCTTTGACTCTATTCCAAGCTTTCTGGTGCTCTTCTTCTCTTGCTAGCACAATTTCTTCGCTATATGTACCTCTCATTTTTTCTCCTCATTTGTAAATTTATATAATATTTATTGTTTTGAATTTAAAATACTATCAACTTCTTTTGTAGTTAAATATCTAAAGTTTCCAAGTCTCAAATCTTTTACTCCAACATTACCTATTTTACTACGATGAAGTGCTAAAACTTTATAACCTATACCATTGCACATCTTTCTTACTTGTCTATTCTTACCTTCATGTATGCGAATTTCTAGTCTTGACTGGTTTTTCTCTTTATCTATTTTTATTATCTTAGCGTCAGCAGGTTTTGTTGTATAATCACCGTCTATAACTACTCCCTCTCTAAGTTTTTGAACATCCTCTTCCTTAATTATCCCAATAAGTGTAACTGTATAAGTTTTAGTAATTTCATGTTTTGGGTGTGTTACTTTATATACAAAATCTCCATCATCTGTAAGTATCAAGGCTCCTGAAGTATACATATCAAGTCTTCCAACTGGTACTAATCTTTTATGCACTTTTTTTACTAAATCTAAAACTGTGTCACGTCCAAACTGGTCATTTGCAGTAGTTACATATCCAATTGGTTTATTAAGTAAAATATATACATAGTCATTTTGAGGCATTTCAACTTTTCTTCCATTGTAAGTAACTTCATCTTTGGAAGGTTCTACTTTAGTTCCAAGTTCTGTAACAACTCGCCCATTTACTGAAACTTTACCCTCTAAAATATATTCCTCACATTTCCTTCTTGAAGCAATCCCAGCCGTACTTAAAAACTTTTGTAATCTCATTTCTTCCATAAAATTTATGTTTCTTACCTTTCTAGTTCTTCTAATACTTTTTCAAAATATTCTGGTATTTTTGCTTCTAACTTCATTTCCTTGCCCGTTATTGGATGCTTAAACTCTAGTCTCATACTATGTAGCATTTGTCCCTCTACTCCAAAAGGATTTCTACCATTTGAATATACACTATCACCAACTAATGGATATCCTATTTCTGCTAAATGTACTCTAATTTGATGTGTTCTACCTGTTTCAATATTTACTTCTACTAAAGTATATCCATCATATCTTTTTAAAACTTTAATATGTGTTACTGCATTTTTTCCTGATTTTGATACTGCCATTTTTACTCTGTCTTTTGTGCTTCTAGCTATCGGCATATCGACAGTAGCATTATTTTCTTTTATAACACCTCTTGCTAAAGCAATATATGTTTTCTTAACTTCGTGATTTTTAATTTGCTCGCTCATATTTATATGTGCATTATCATTTTTAGCAACAATTAAAAGTCCGGATGTATCTTTATCTATTCTATGCACAATACCGAGGTCTTATCTCTCCACCAATACCTGATAAACTATCCTTGCATCTTGCCATAATTGCATTTACAAGTGTTCCATCAGGATTACCATTTCCGTGGATGTACTACTAAACCTTTTTGTTTATTTATGACTAAAATATCATCATCTTCATAAACCACATCAAGTGGTATATCTTCTGGTTTTATATCTACTTCTTTTGGAATTATCTCTTCTATTTCTACCTCATCACCAATAGCTAACTTATAAGAAGATTTTGGTACTTTACCGTTTACAAAAATCTTTCCATCAGTTAACATTTTTTGTACCATAGCTCTTGAGATATCCTTATCCTTTTCACTAATTGCTTTATCTATTCTAATTCCTTCTAATTCTTTTTCTATAATATACTTCTTCAATTTCTTCCTCTTATTTATCAAATTTTCCTTTAGTTATATCTTTGGTAAATATAATTTTTAAAAGATATATTGGAAGCACTGCCATTCTCTTTATTCTCTTTGGTTCTTTTATTAATCTCCAAAGCCATTCAATTCCACATTTTTGCATCCATACTGGTGCTCTTTTTATAGTTCCTGCTTCATAATCAAAAGTACCACCTTGCCCTGCCGCTATATCTACTTTAAGTTTATCTTTGTTTTCATATATCCATTTTTCTTGTCTTGGCGCACCCATTGCTACAAACAAGACATTTGGTTTTAAACTATTTATTTCTGCAATAACTTTTTCTTCTGAATCTTTCTCAAAAAATCCCTCATGATATCCTACTATTTTTGCCTTTGGATATAGACTTTCTAAATGCTCTTTTGCTTTTTCAGGCACATCTCCTGCACCACCTAGCAAATAAAAAGTCCAGCCTTCTTTTTCTCCGACTTCAAAAACTTTTCTTAAATAACTTTGTCCGAGGTATTCTTTCTTTAAAAGGCTTTTTTTGGAGTTTTCCAGCTATAATAACACCAATACTATCTGGAGTCGCAAGTTCTGAATTTTTTAAAATCTCAAAAAACTCTTTATCTTTTTGTGCAGCCATAATAAATTCAACATTCGGAGCTACCACTAAAGTACATGTTTTATCACTAGCTTCAATTAGTTTTTTAGTCCTCTCTCCTGCTTCAGACAAAGTTATATTATCAATTTCAACACCTAAAATTTTAACTATTTCTCCGCAAAATTACACCTCTATTTTTGTGCGTCAAATACGCCTTCTTTTTTTGTATATATTATTAAAAATACCACAATTAAAACCCAACCTATGCAAATACTCATATCTGCAATATTGAAATTTGGTATTATTGGAATTTTAATAAAATCTAAAACTCCACCTCTAAAAATCCTGTCAATTATATTACTAAGTCCTCCGCCAAGTGCCATTGAAATTGCAACAAGCACTTTAGGCTCTAGTTGTTCTCTTTGATTTTTTATAAAAGTAATTATAATAAAAATCACAAAACAACTTAAAAGAATATTTTTAGCATTTCCTGAATTAAAACCAAACGCCATACCAGTGTTTGTTGTTGTTTCTATTGCAAAATAGTCGTTTCCTATTCTTTCAGGTACATACCTAGTTATTAAAATTTTACTTAATTGATCTACTACAATAATAATCAAACAAACAATTATTGTAATCTTTAAAATTTTATTTTTGCTCATTACTTGCCTCGTTTTCCACTAATCTTTCGAATATCGTAAAAGTATCATCGTCATATAATTTCACATAATCATCATCTTGCCCCAAAAGCATTACTAACTTAGAATTTGAAAAAGAAATAATATGTGTTACTCCATAAGTATCAAATGCGTCTACATAATTGTATGCAATACCCGCTATATTAAGCGCATCTGAAAATATATCTCTTCCTACATCTTCTTCATCATTTGGGTCTTTATTAAATTCTGGAGCATATAAATCAGCTCTTGAATCTATAAACACTGGAATGTCTCTAAATAGCAAATAACTGCCGTAATTATATTCATTGTATAATTTGATGTTTTTGTAATCTAAGTTCTCTATAATCCAATCTGACGCTTCTACGGGGTATGATCCAGTATCTATATAAGGGTCATCTATAATATCTTTTAACATTTCAATTGAAATAAGTGAAAATGTAAGTATTATAACGCAAGCACCTAAACAATCACTAGCAAACCTCAAAATTTTGTCACAAGTTTCTTTATCATATTTTTCAAACATTGCTGCAATTAGTTTTACTAATATTGGTATACAGAAAATTGCAAACATTGATATCTGTCTTTTAGTTTTAAAAGCTAGATATGTAAGACCTAGTAACATAAATAAATCTGATAATCTAATTTTCGTATCTGTAAAAATTAATATCACTAAGAACAAACATAAAGCAAATAAAAATTCATCACAATCTACAAGCACCATTGGTTGATGTTCATTTATAGAATCAGTTGTATTTCCTTGCATTGTCTTATATAAATAAGTATATGCCCCATCACCTGCTGGATTTAACACACCAGTACATGCTGAAAGTAGCATTATAAATATAAGTGGAATTACAAAAAAATTCTTAGTAACTATTATCTTAAATGGTTTTTCTCTTAATTTTGCTCTTTTTGATTTTCTATCTGCCATATCGCTTGGTATTTTTTCATAAATAGTTTCAAATTTTGTATGAAGTTTTTCATTCTTACAAATCTTTAATAAGCCTTTTACACTAAGTTTTTGAATTCTTTTATCTACGTCCAAGTCAATAAATGAAATCCATAAAAATTCTGCAATATATGGTAAATAAAGTACAAAATAAAATGGGAATACTGCACAATGCACATTAGCAATAATAAGTGGAATTATAACCAAGAAAACTGCATATCTCTTCTTGTGTGTCTCTAAAAACTTCTCTATAAAAAACACTGTTAATCCAAATAATATAAAAGTTAATAGCTGTGCTCTTGCTGCAATATATGGTTCTAACAAATACATTGCACCAATAGTAGCAACTAATGACACTGGTTTATTACCAGACCTTGCACACAATTTATATATAACTAAACCTAAAATACTAGCTAGTATAATCGTTGAAGCATAAATTCCTGCTTGTCCAAAAATATTATATACAATAAATACACCTAAGTCATATAACCAATGTGGGTAGGTATATGGTAAATCATGCCACGAAAAAACGTCCTCCGTAAGGTTTGAGATACCATTATTATATATATATTCACCTATTTTTATTGTGTAAAAAGTATCATTTTGCAAAGTTTTTGGTGATATAGCAAATGCAAATAAAACAATGCAAGAAACTACCACTATACCCCAAATAATCTTTTTTTCAAGGCTTTTTTCTTTCTCTTTATCCATCATATTTCTCCTTGGAATTTACTATTTGAAATTATATCAAACTTTATAAAAAAATACAATTATTTTTCAGCAGTTAAATAACCCCTAACTAAACTTATATCATCATAAGTTGTAACTTTAATATTTGAATATTCACCTTCGATTAATTTAACTGGATTTCCACTTCTCTCCATAAGCATACAATCATCTGTAACTGTCTCATCACCCATATATTTTTCGTGCATCTTAAGTAAAGTATCTCTTTCAAAACACTGTGGTGTTTGAATAACCCAAGTATTTTTTCTAAGAGTTGTCTCCTTAACTATTCCGCTATCATCTGTTATCTTTATCGTATCTTTTGATTTTACAGCAATACTTACGCCTTTAAAATAATCCATTTGATTTATGCAATCAGTAATATATTTATCTTTAATCATCATTCTTGCACCATCTTGAATAATAACTATGTCTGATTCGGTCTTTACTAAGGCATTATATACAGACTCTTGACGTGTCTTGCCACCATTTACAAAGTTTAGAGCTTTCTTCATTGTAACTTTACTAGCAATGTCTTTTACTCTTACTTCCTCATCTTTTTTGCAAACTATTATAATATCATCTACTAAACTATTTTCATTAAATTTCTCTAAGCTATATAATAAAATCTCTTTTCCATCTATATTCTCAAAATTTTTATTTCTATTTTGTCCGAATCTTGTACTATTTCCTGCAACTAAAATAATTGCTGTAACAGTTTTATTCATTTTATTTCTCCTTTTTTACGTATGAAGTACATATATATGTTTCATAATTTTCTTTTAGGTTATAATATGCCTTTTTTGCAGTATCTTTGTTTTCAAACACTCCAAATACTGCTGACCCAGAACCTGCAAGCAAGCTTCCAATTGCTCCATTTTCCTTTAATTTCTCTTTTACTTCTACAATTTCTTTTATATCTTTTGAAACTTCTTCAAAATCATTATATAAATTCTTCGCTAATTTACCAATATCTTTCTCTTTTAGGGCTTCAAGCATTTCCTCAGCTTTTCTTTTGCTTAAAAAATCTCTACTATCTAATTTATCATACATCTCTTTTGTACTGCAAAAAATCTGTGGTTTTATAATAACTAGATAATATTTAAACTTAAAGTTGGTCGCTCTTATAATATCTCCTATACCTTCTGCTTTAATAACTTCATTATACATACAAGGCACAACATCTGCTCCAAGCCTGCTTGCAAGCTTTTCAAGTTCTTCGTCTGTAATATCTAGGTTGCAAAGTTTCTTCATAACTTTCAAGAAATATGCCCCGTCTGTACTTCCACCTGCTAGTCCTGCTTGCATTGGAATTTTTTTATTTAATGTTACCTTTACGCCCGTAATAAAAGGATATTTTTCTTTTAGGGCTTTATATGCTTTATATATAATATTTTCCTCTAATTTTACTGCTTTTATATTACTCTCAATTTCAATAAAATCTGTATTTGTTTTTTCTACCCACATCTCATCATATAAATTTATTTTTTGGAAAACTGATTCTAAGTTGTGGTATCCATCTTGTCTTTTTTCTAAAATACTAAGAGTTAAATTTATTTTGGCACGTGGTTTTACAAATATTTTCTCCATAAAAACTCCTTATTCTACTGTTATTATGCAAAATACACTAATGCCTTCTCCTCTTCCAAAATCTGTTAAGCCTTCACCGCTAGTTGCTGTAATTCCTACTTGACACTCATCTATTTCTAATATCCTAGCAATATTTTTTCTCATATCTTCTACTCTTGGTGCAATTTTAGGAAGCTTACATTCAATAGAAATAGATAAATGTTCAATTTCATAATCTCCTAAATATTTTGCCGCTTCTCTAACATATTCTCTGCTATCTGTTATACCAGCTGCGCACATTTTATCTGTAACTTTACCCAAAACATTTATGCAAGTTACTCCTGAAATTGCATTTGCTATTGCATGTAAAACTACATCTGCATCACTATTTCCTTTTAGGGCTGGCTCGTTTTCAAAAACTATCCCACCTAAAACTAATTTTTTATCTTTATTATCAAAATCAAATCTATGGCTATCTTGCCCAATTCCAACCTTCATATAAAACTCCTTTAAATTTTCTTTTCTTTTTCAAAGTCATTGTATCATAGATTTCCCTAAATAACAATAGCAATAAACATAAAGAAAAAGTCCGTCTACCAACCTTTGTTAGCATACGAACTTTTTATATAATTTGCTAAAATTTATACTACTTCTTCACTATTTTCACTTGTTTCATCAGTTTCTTTTTCTGGTATTTCCATACTAGCAATTGAAACTTCATAAGCTACTCTTGTTTCAACAGTTCCATCTTCATGTTTTTTATCATAACTTCTAGATTGAACTCTACCTGTAATTTTTACTTCTGCTCCAACTTCCATATTTTGGCAGAATCTTGCATTTCTTCCCCAAGCAATACAAGGAATATAATCTGATTTATTATATGCTCTGTTTACTGCAAGTAAAATGTCTGCAATTTCTCTTCCAAATGGTGTTTGTCTGTAAATTGGTTTTTTACAAATATAACCAACTAATTCAACTGTGTTTGTAATTTCTTCTTTCTCTTCTTCAGAATGTTCTACCTCTGAAATTTCTTTTGCAAATACTGTTAAAATTAGTCTATTTCTTTCATTTTCATAACTATTATAAGATCTGAATTGTCCTTCTACTTTAATTTCTCTTCCAATTGAAATATCTACATCTGTTAATAATCTTTCTGATATTGTAATTGGAATAATGTCAGTAGCTTGACTTAATCTAACAACTTCTAGACTAAATACATAAAATTTTTCGCCATAGATTTCGTGGCTATAATTTTTTTCACTAACAACCTTTCCTGCTAATACTAGGTTGTTATTTTCTGAATAATTCATACTCAAAATTAGTTCCTCCTTTAATTCATCTAAAGTATCTTATATAATATGTAATGTTTTTCTTCATGTTTTTTACTCTACAACAAGTATATTATAGCATACTTTTAGCGTTTTGTCTACATAAAATTGCACATTTTTGAATTATTTTCCAAAAAATGTGCAATTTTTATTTCATATATTCCTTTGATTTGATACTTTTTGAAGTTTTAAAGTTTAAAATTGTTGTTCGTAAACCTTTTAAATATTATGTTATCTTATCCATCTTCCCTTACGCACTTCTTAAAAATCTCACCACGCTCCTTGAAATTTTTAAAGAATCCGTAACTTGCAGCTGCTGGTGACATCAAGCAATTTGTACCTGGTTTGCTAACTTTTTTAGCTATTTTTACAGCGCTTTCCATGTTATTTACTTGGAATAAATTTTTATCTGTTTTCTCTAATTTCGTATAAATATATTCACCTGTTGTATGAAGACATATTATGTTTTCAATATCTGATTCTGCTAAAAATTCTATAAGACTTTCAAGGTTTACTCCTCTATCTTTTCCACCCACAATTAAAGTATTTATATTACCAATAGCATTAACTCCATTTATAGTTGCTTCTGGAATAGTAGCAATAGAGTCATTATAATAACTAACACCATTTATAGTTTCTACAAATTCCATTCTATGCTCTAATGGCTCAAATTTTGAAATAGTTTCTAATGTTTTTTCTAAATCTAAATTCAATATGTTTGCAGCAGTTAATATAAACATTATATTATTTAAATTGTGCATACCTTTTAAATTCATATTCAAATTCTGACTAGTTAATTTATTATCATTTATATATATGAACCCGTCTTTTAAATATGTTCTATTTTTTGTTTCTGGCTCAGCTACTATTGAAACTGCATAGTCATTTTCTCTACATTTATAGCCTTGTTCTCTCATTAACCCATTATCATAATTATATATAAATACATCTTTTCCATTTTGATATTTTGCTATATTGAACTTAGCCTCAACATATTTCTCTAAAGATACATAATGATCTAAGTGCTCTTCATAAGCATTTAAGTAAATTGATATATTTGGTGAGTGTTTTACAAATTCTAAAGCATGTGAAGACATCTCTAGAACTAAAATTGTGTCTTTTGTCATCTCATCTATTCTATGAAAAACTGGCTCTCCTATGTTTCCAAGTAGCATTACATTATCTCTTTGATCTGCAAGCACTTTATACATTAAAGTACTTGTTGTACTTTTACCCTTAGTACCTGTAATACCTATTGCAAATACATCTAAATATTTCATAACTAATTCAAGTTGATTAGTTATCTTATGCTCATATTTTGATATATCAACATCCTTAAGTGATAATCCCGGAGTTTTGATGATAATATCGTATTCCTCTAAGCCCTCTAAGTATTTCTTTCCTAGTACAAGCTCTAAATTCTCATCTTGCTGTAAATAAGGATAATCCTCTATTATAACCTCATTCATGTCAGCAATAGTAAGATGTTGGTTTGGTAAATGATTTCTTATAAAATCATAAGTAGTTTCACCTTCCATACCGAAACCAAGTATTATTATTTTTTTATCTCTTAAAAATTCGACTAATTTTTCTACCATTTCAAAATCTTCCCTTTAAGTATTTTTGCAAATTCTTCTGGTACATTATTATTTTCGTTATAATAATCTAATAAATTTGCATTTGATTTTTCAAAGTTTTTATTGTAATACTCCAATAAAATAGGTAATTTACCTTCGGTTTTGTTAATAGTTTGCGTTATAGCATATTTTATTTCTTCATAAGTCCCAACGCATTCAAACGGCTTAGTTTCGCCATATCCGCATAATTCTATAAAAGTTTGTAATAACTCCTCTTTTTCAAATAAATCTTCTCCAAAGATTTTTACTAACTTTTCTTTATATAAAAACGGACTAAGTATTGTATAAACAAATAAGCATTTTGGACAATTACAACACCATCTCCAAGGTTCTGATTTGCTGCCAACATTACAACTATTAAAAATAGGGTGATATTCTTCAAGTTTAGAAAATAACATTGCTATTTGTAATTCACTAATTGGTCTTAACATGCTAAAATACTCTACTCCTGCTTTTAAATAGTTCTCAGCATACCATCTAAAATCATTTTCAAATTCTAAAGATTTTGAGTATTGATGATTAATTTTTTCTCCATCAACATTACTTTCATTTGCACTATCTTCATTTGAAAGTGCTACATATTTTTTACCTGTTAAAAATGCAATTAGATATGTTAAAAAAGCTACCATAGCTGAAAATGGTGTATGACCATTTAAAAATCCTCTGCTATTTAGGTCTAATATATTTTTATCTATGTTTCGTTTTACTTCAATAATATTATCTCTTGAAAATCCAGCTATTTCTGCTGCTTTTAGTGGAACTTCTCTTACTCCAATTCTAAAAGCATAACTTTTATTTTTATAATCTTTTAACAAATCCAAAGTAACATTTGAATCTTTTCCTCCACCAATTGGTATTATAACCCCATCTAATTCTCTTGAAATTGGAATTATAGCTTCTTTTTCTTTTAAAGAAGTAAAGGTTACAAAATCTTCCTCAGTTACCTTTATTTCATTCCTATATCGAAATTCTCCAAGTCCTAAATAGAATAGTTTTCTAAACCATCTTTGCTGTTTTTCATCTAAATTTCCGCACTCTACAACAAAATCTTTAGAACAAGTAGCCTTAAAATAGCTAATTGCTTCAACCATTCCAAGATTAAAAACTAAGTTCTCTGTAAATTTTGTATGCAAGTTTTCTATTTTAAAATCTTTTTTTAATATCTCAACACTTGGCTCAAAACTAGTTAAGCTTGGAATTTCAAAATAGTATTTTATAATTATTTTATCGCTTTGCTCTATTATCTTATAATCTCTATATATAAATTTTTTGTATGTACTTCTTAATGAAACAAAATCCATTTTTTCACTCTCTTTCATACAATAGTATACTTATCATATACTAATTTTGTGATTTTGTAAAGTTTAAGTATATTATTTACAAAAACATTCACTTTAATATACTTTTTTACATAAAATTTAATATATAAAGTTTATAGAAAGGATTTGATTTTTTTATGGATTTCGAAAAAAAAGAAAAAATTGAAGTTGATGGATTTGTGTCTAGTGGTGTACAATACGACTTAGAGGCAAAAATTATAGAAGATAACAGAGCAGCTATATTTGGAATAGTAAAAGATTCTTATGGAGACCCTATAAGAGACGCAGTTGTAAAATTAATTGAAGTATCAAAAGAATGTGGAAAAGAAGAAAGACTTCCTGTAAGTCACACTTTTACTGATAAAGAAGGAGAATTTGTTTTCGGTCCACTTTGTCCTAAAAAGAAATATGAAGTTCAAATTTGGGCTAACAAAGTAGAACACGTTAAATTCTGTGAAATCTCACATCATTCTGGAAAATGCTTAAAAGGTGTTCATTTAGACTGTCACGATAAATGTGATGCAAAACCAGAGGATTGTGAATGTGATTCAGACATAAATATTGAAATAAACAATGTAGTAATAGATAACTAATACTTTATATAAAAAGCGATACACTAAGGTATCGCTTTTTGCTTACATAGTAATTTTCATTTTTTTCATTATTTGTTTGCCTTTTTTCATCGCTTTTCTTTTTGTGTCGTCAGAAGTCATCATAAGTACTCCTGTAGTTATTAAAGCTCCCATAGCTATACCTTTTGCAAATTTCATTTTTCGTTCCTCCTTATGTTTTGTTTCCTTTAGTATTATCTTTTTGGTTTTAATATATACTGCCTAAAAAATGAATAAATCTCAAAAATTGCTATTCCTATTAGAAACATTCCAAAATATTTTTTCAAAGAATCTGAATTAATCTTTATTGCTAGCAAACTCCCAATACAAGCTCCTATAATTCCACTAATAATTACCTTTTTTGCCACTTTATAGTCTATGTTCTTGTTTTTTATATTCATATATATTGCTACAATAGAAGTTGGAATAAAAAATATCAAATTAATTCCTTGTACAATATGTTGTGAAACATCTGAAAAAAGCGAAAAAAGCAATACCAAAATTACTCCACCGCCCATTCCCATTGATGCTACAACTCCACTAATTACACCAAAAATAATCTCTTTCATAAAATCCTAATTCCTGAATATAATAAAAAAATAATAAATAAAATTTTTAAAATCTTTTTATCAATTTTCATAAGTAATTTCGTTCCGAAAAAAGCTCCGAATTATTCCACCAATAGCACATTTTAGTCCTATTCCATAATCCACATAATTTTTACCTATATAGAAAATACTACTAGTTACTACAAAAAATACTATACAAAAAACTGACGTACCTCTTGCCTTTACTTCATCTAGCTTTACTATATGTGTAAAAAATGGAACAAGAAGCATTCCACCACCACTACTGAAAAATCCGCTAATCATTCCTGCAAAAAGACTTATAACAATTACTTTAATATTCTCTTTTTTCATAGTTTTATTGTGTACTTTAGAACATTTTTTATGCAATAAAAATAAGCGATAATATTTTCTACTTAAGTAAATCTCTAAGAAAATATTATCGCTTATATATTTTTAATTAATAAATTTTAGAAACGTCCACCACCGCCTCCTCCGGCCTCCACCACCGCCAGAAGATGAACCACCTGAAAATCCACCACTTGAGCCTGAATGGCTACTTCCACCTGAATGTGAACTACCACCGCCTGAACTTACTACATAACCTCTTGAATAGTTATGGAAAGGTGTACTCATACCATAACTAAAATCTCTATATGAAACTACACATCTCATAGAATTTCCTAAGTTAGAATGTTGTGCTTTACCATATTCATAGAAATAATTTACAGTCTTTGTATTTAGTCCAAGTGCAACTGCCATTATAAAATAATCTTCCCATAAAGCTAAACTTTCCATAACTCCATCTTTTTCGTCAAGCATTGAATAATGGCTGATATATCGTTTCAATCCTTTAATATATGCTACTATTTGTCTTTCCTCTTTAGGATATTTCTTTATTCTTACTATATACTGTATTAAAATAAATGTTAATAAATATGGTATATATAACCAGCCAATTCCCATTGATGCTAGCAGAGCTATTATACCACCATGAAAACATCCCATATGGAAAATCAAAAATCCTATAACAGGTAGAGAATTTCCAACTGCTGCAAAGAAAATTGAATAGAAAAGACTTATAAATCCCATAAAAATTGGTATCGCAAAAGCCTCATCTCCTCCTACTGCTATTCCCATTAATGTAATGAAAGCTATCATTGCTATAAGTGCTATTGCTGCAAAAAACACAATTTTTTTAGGTGCTTTAGATGGTTTACCAAGCAAGCCTTCTTTTTCTGACTCCATATCTCTTACAAAAGCTCTGTAACCTGAACCTGATGATTTTTCCATTTTTGTTGAAAGTTTAAGTAAATCTATACTTTTTTCGCCATTTGGTTCGCTTTCCAAAAATCCATTTACACTTGTAACCATTCTTTTCTGATACTGTTTTAAATTAGCATTATGATTTGGATTGTATATTATCTTTTGTGTTTCCTTACCTACTTTATTTACAGTATTCTCCAATTTATAAACGCCAAGTTTTATTAAATTTAAAATACCAACATAAAAACCATTTGATTTTACTTTTCCATAATAAATATATTGTAAAAGTTCTGGCTCTAGTCCATAAGGAAGTTCTCTATAATATTGTACTTTTTCAACACGTTCTTCTTTATCAAAGAAAATGTATATAAATATTCCAATTACAAGTATTATCCCTGATAAGTAAAAGCTTACCTCTCGTACAGATAAACCAAATAAAACTTTCTTAGCTTCTAGTTCTTTTGACATTCCTTCTTCTTTATTTATGTAGTCATTAAGTACACTTTTGGAATATTCTTTAGTACTTTCTGAAATTGCATTTCTTGAAAACAAAATTCTAGCATCTACTGCTTGATATGCATAGATATTGCTAACCATTAAAGAAATATGATTATCTGCTTTTATGAAGCTTCCATTATCTGAGCCATGTCCATATACCCATATGGTATCGTCTGCTGCTATTCCAGGCAAATCAATATTTATTGTTAAATTTTTTATTGTGCAATCCCACTCTGAACCGATAAAGTTCCAAAATAACTCTGCTGTGTCAGCATACTTTACTGCAACATTGCTTAAAGTATATTCATATTCTACTGTTTTATATTCACTTACAAAAGGACTATATAAAGTTATATTTCCGCCTTCAGAAGAATTATAATAAGTATATACTCCACTTTCTCCTTTTTCAGCATAATCTACTTTTTCATAAGCCTCTCCATCAACATAAACTCCTTGTAAAGTTATACTATCTGCTGAATTAGTTGTATTATATTGATTTTTTATTTCAATATCTCTTGTTAAGCCATTTACTGTTTCATCAGTATAATAATTAATTGTCTCTCTTACTTCCATATCTCCATTTGTAAGCACCATTGCGTCAATTGTAAAATTGTCTATTTCAAAGGTTGCAAAACTTGGCAAACTAAATAAAATAGCAATTACAAATAAGATACAAACTAATCTTAATTTCTTCATTTTATCCCCCTTTTTCTTTTGTTTAATCAACTGTATCGTCTTTAATATAGTATTTTGTACCAAGCATTTCGTCTGGTAAATATTGTTGCTCAACATAGTGACCTGGATAATCATGTGGATATTTATATCCTTCTCCGTATCCAAATTGCTCCATACCTTCTGCTGGCGCATTTCTAATATGCATTGGTATGCTTCCTGTATTTTTATTTACTACATCTTCTAAAGCCCTATTTATACCTAAATATGTAGCATTTGACTTCTTAGATGTTGCATTATATACAGCAGCCTCAGCAAGTATAAGCTTTGCCTCTGGCATACCAACCATTGTTACTGCTTGCATTGCAGAAGTTGCAACTACCAAAGCATGTGGATTTGCCATACCTACATCCTCAGCAGCTGAAATAACAATACGTCTTGCTAAAAACACTGGATCTTCACCTGCATTTAAAGCTCTTGCTAAATAAAACAATGACGCATCTGGGTCACTACCTCTCATTGATTTTATAAAAGCACTAATATTATCATAATGGCTATCACCTGATTTATCGAACATAGCCTTTCTCTTATTTAAAGACTGAGCAGCAATTTCATTAGTTATCTCAATTACTCCATCTGCATTCATTTTAGTAGTAAGTACAGCAACTTCAATTCCATTTAAAGCTGTTCTTACATCTCCATTTGATAAATCAGCAATTGTTTCAATTGTCTCATCAGAAATCTTTATATTATAATCTCCAAGTCCATCTTTACTTGTAATAGCATTCTTTACTATTCTTACAATATCCTCTTTTTGAAGTGGTTCTAATCTTATAACCATTGATCTTGATATAAGAGCCTTATTTACTTCAAAATAAGGATTTTCAGTTGTTGCACCTATTAAAATGACAGTACCATCTTCTACATAAGGAAGTAGTGCATCTTGTTGTAGTTTATTAAAACGATGTATCTCGTCTATAAATAAAATACATTTTCCACTTGGATTTAAAAGTGGGTTATCTGCCTCTTCTACTGCCTTTTTTATATCTCCAACACCTGAAGTTACAGCATTAATTTTAGTAAATTTATATTTCGTAGTCTCACTTATAACTTTCGCAAGCGAAGTTTTTCCACACCCGTGGAGGTCCCCACAAAATAATACTAGACAATCTATCCGCTTTTATTGTTCTATATAATAACTTATCTTTTCCTACAATGTGTTCTTGACCTACAAAATCCTCTAATGTCTTAGGTCGTACACGATAGGCTAAAGGCTTACTTGTGTCCATAAATACTCCTATTAATTATTTGATAAATATTGTAATCCTATTTTAATTATATCTTGCGTAGTTTTTCCTTTTAAATCTATTTTAGCAAAAACCTTCTCTATATCTCTCTTAGTATATCCTAAAATTTGAAGTGCTGCAATAGCCTCATTAGTCTCATCTGAACTAGATACAAAAACTGTTGTATCACTTTCTTCACCGTCTGCAATCTCTTCTTTTTTTAATTTATCTTTTAACTCTAAAATAATTCTTTGAGCTGTTTTCGCTCCAACACCTGGAACTTTTTTTATTGAAGCAACATCTTCTGAAATTATAGCCATAGCAAAATCTGATGGGCTAATAGCAGATAACATTGATATAGCAGATTTTGCACCTACACCACTTACAGAAATCAAAAGTTCAAATAATTTAAGTTCTTCTTTAGTAACAAATCCATACAAACTAATATTATCTTCTCTAACATGATAATATGTATGTACTTTTACTATATTTCCCGTCTCTCCAAGTCCTGCAATACCTATGTTAGACATAAATATCTTATACCCTACTCCTCCAACATCTATAACTACATAGTTATTTCCTTTTTCTTCAAAATTTCCTTTTATATATGCAAACATTTTTGTCTCCTTTAACGAACATCTTTTTGTTACATTTTATCATAAAAAAATATTTTTGCAAGTACTTTTGAAAATTTTATTTACTTGTTTTTGTTACAATTTTGTGATATAATAGTGATTATCTTTTAAATGAAGGAGTTATTTATGTCAGTTATAAACATAGAAAATTTTTTTGATTTTGATAATCATACCCCAGTAAACAGAATTGCATATTCAGAAGAAGATGCTAAATACAAATTAATGTGTATGAAAGCAATGCAAGACTTAGGTATGAAAATCTTAATTGACAATGCAGGAAATATCGTTGGAGAATTCCCTGCAAATTACTCAAAAGATAAAAATTTAGTTATGGGTTCACATACCGACTCGGTTACAAATGGTGGTCAGTTTGACGGACCTGTTGGTGTATATATGGCTTTAAAAGCTGCCGAAGATTTTAAGAAATCACATAGCAAACAATATGGAAATTTAAAAACAATAATATATGCTTGTGAAGAATCTACACGTTTTAGTACAGCTTGTATAGGAAGCTACTACTTAAATGGCAATTTTTCAGAAGAATATTTGTCTACACTAACAGATAAAAATGGTATATCTTTTAATGATGCTGTTAGTGAATATAAAGCTTATATTTTCTCACACCTAACTGAATATGGTATTGATTTAAATAATATTAAATTAGTTGATAAAGTTATTACACCAGACGAAATTTCAGAAGCTTTAGAAGCACATATCGAACAATCTGAAATTTTATCAAATAGTGGAAAGAGTATCGGAATTATTGATTCAATTGGAAAACCTGTACGTGGAAATATTACTGTTCACGGTCAAAATTCTATTGTAACTTCTGCAAGAATTGTAGACGATTTAACTACATTTGCTAAAGAATCTAAATCTAAAACTGGTGAAGAAGCTGTTAGAATTACAGTCCCAAAATTTAATACTCTAGATGACAAGGAAAATCAGAAACCAGTTACTGGAAATATGTTCTTAGTCTCTTCAAGTGGAGAAAATAATCACTCTGGTGCAACTCCAATGGACGAAAGATCTGATAGTGTTCTAGGTCTTTCAAGATTAGTTTTAGGATTAGATGATTTACAAAAACAAAATCCAGATATAAAGATTGATTTTCTTGGAACAGTTACTCCAAAATGGGGAGCTAACCAAATTCAAGACAGAACTTACTTAATTATAAAAGTTGAACCTGAAACTTATAATCCTATTGTAAAAGCTTTCAGCGAGGATTTAGGTGAAGAAAATAATGTACATTTTGATATGTTACCAATTACAAAAACTGTTGTACCAGCTGACCTTACTTCTGAATTATTTGTAGATATTAGGCAACAATATCCTGTAACTCCAGAAACTACCAAATCAAAGGTATTTGATATTTTTCAAAACATTCAAAATAAACATTCTAATGATGCAAATAGTATAAGTTTTAGAGTTACTTCAGAAGGAGAACCTGTCAAAACTTCTTCTGAACTTTTAGGAAATGTTAAAGACATCTGTGATAAGAAAAATTATCCTTGTCAAATTATGCATTCTTGGCCAGGTCACGATTTAGCTTGTATTTTAGATCCAGATAATAAATCTGGAAAGAGAATTTTATTCTTTATTCCATCACAAGGTGGAAGCCACAATCCTAAAGAAACAACTACTAGAGAAGCAATTGAAATTGGAAGTGACGTATTTAATACACTTACTTCACAAAGAATGAATAAATTTAAAGAAGAATATGAAAAAGAAGCAGTTATTGAGAAATAACTGCTTCTCTTATCTTATTTATTTAATCATATTTTCTATTGCCATCATTATTCCAAGCTTGCCATATTCATAAGTCAATCCGCCTTGCATATATGCTGTATATGGCTCACATAAAGGTCCATCACAGCTAAGCTCAATTGTAGCTCCTGGTGTGAAACTTCCGCCTGCCATAATTTCTTTATATTGATATCCTGGCATATCATCTGGTACTGGTACTACATAGCTTTCAATTGGAGAGCCTTTTTGCACACCTTGACAGAATTTTACAAGTTTATCTTCTGATAGTAAATCCATTGTTTGAATTATATCAGTTCTTGGTTCATCATATTTTGGACTAATCCTATCAAATCCGAATTTCTCTAGCATTCTACTTGCAAAAATCATTGATTTTAGTGTTGATTTTACAACAGATGGTGCCATAAACAAACCTTTATAATATGATAATAATTGATTAAAGTTTGCTCCTAAATCTTTACCAATACAAGGTGATGTAAGGCATTCTGCAACTGAGTTTACTAAGTTTCTCTTTCCTACTACATAACCACCAGATGTTGCAATTCCTCCACCTAAGTTTTTCATAAGAGAACTTACACAAATATCTGCCCCAACTTCTGTTGGCTCTTTTTCTTCTACAAATTCACCATAGCAATTGTCAACCATAACAATTACTTCTGAATTAATATCTTTTATTATTTTTATAACTTTTTCTATTTTATCCATTGTCAAGCTTTTTCTTTGTGCATATCCTCTTGAACGTTGAATTTCTATTAACTTAACGCTTCCCTGTCTTACCCTTTCAGCAATTTTCTCATAATCAAAATCACTATCAATTAAATCAATTTCTTCATATTTAATTCCGTGTTTTATCAAAGAATTTTCACTATCTCCTGCTAAACCGATTACACTTTTTAAAGTATCATAAGGTTCACCAGATATGCTTACCATTGTATCTCCATATTTTAAAAGTCCAAATAATGTAAGACTTAAAGCATGTGTACCTGACATTATCTGAGGTCTAACAAGTGCATCTTCTGCTCCAAAAATCTGACTATATACTCTTTCTAGTTTCTCTCTTCCACCATCATAATAGCCATAGCCTGTAACTTCTATAAAATCAGTAGTTGAAACTTTATTATCTTGAAAAGCTTTTAAAACTTTACTACTTGCTTTCATACAATTCTCATCAAGTTTTGCAAAAATGTCTACTAATTCTTTTTCAACTTCTTTTGACATCTCTACTACTTTTTCACTTATTCCAATTTCTTCATACATAATACTTCCTCCTATTATTATTACGTAGAAAAATACACGCTTTTAGCGTGCATTTTCGAAGTAACAAGGTTAAGTTACCTCTGCTCGTGCGATTGAAAAACAATCTGCACATTTATGTCCACTTACCTTACTTATATTCTGTAACTTCAATACTTTCTATAATAACATCTTCTAATGGTTTATCATTACCATCTTTCTCAACTGCTGCTATCTTATCAACTATCTCTATACCTTCATATACTTGTCCAAATACTGTATATTGTAAGTATAATGATAAATAACCACCTTGAGTTTTATATTCTTCAATTAATTTTTCTGGATATCCGCCTTGTTTTAAATAACTTGCTTGTGACTCATCATAATGTGCTTGTGTTATAAAGAATTGGCTTCCTATACTGTTTGGAAGACTTGACATAGCCATACATAATGAACCTCTATATGGTACAAGTTCATAATCAAGCTCTGTTCCAAATCCTTCTCCCCAGATACTTTCTCCTCCCATTCCTGTACCTTCTGGATCTCCACCTTGAATCATAAATTCATTTATAACTCTATGGAAAGTAAGTCCATCATAATATCCTTCTTTTGCATGTGTTGTAAAATTTTCAACTGCTTTTGGTGCAACTTCTGGGAAAAATTTTACCTTAACGTCTCCATAATTTTTTATGTGTAAAATCGCTACTGTCTCTCCTACCTCTGGCATTGCCATTTGTTTTTCAGCAGCTGCTTTGTAGTCAACTGTATCAACTACTCTTTCTGAATTTGTACTATTCTCACTCACTTTATTTACCTCACTTGTATTATTTGTGCCAGTTGTGTTTTCATTCTTTTTATTTGCACAACCTGTAAGCACTACTAGCATTATAATTAATACTATCCCTATCCCTAACCACATTTTTAAATTCTTCACTTTATGCTACTCCTCCATCCGTATTATTTTTGTCTTCAGTAACAAAAATTCTGTCAAGTCTTTCTACTATCCAATCAATAATTCTTTCAAAAGTATTTTGTGTGTCTTCGTCTACTGATGCCGAAATACTATTCTCATCTGTCTCAACAGTAAAAGAACAACCTGTTAAAGTAAACATACCTATTGACAAAATTGCTACTATGATAAAAACTAAAACTACTTTTCTCATCTGTTACTCCTTATTAAAATATACCTCTATCTTATACTATTTTTTTCAAAAAGGAAAGAGTTTTTAATCAAAATATCCACTAATTTCTTCTAAATTATCAAAACCTGCTTGCCTGTAAATATCATAAGCTACAATTGCTACTGAATTAGATAAATTTAAAGAACGTAAGCCCTCTCTCATAGGAATTCTAACAGTTTTGTCAATATATTTTTTAAGTACATCTTCTGGAAGTCCTTTAGTTTCTTTTCCAAACAAAGCAAAAACTTCTTCCATTTTAGAATAATCTGGATTGTTATACACATTTTTTCCCTTAGTTGTGACAAAAAACATATTATGATCTTCTGGTTTATATTTTTCTAAAAACTCTTTAAAATTTGTATGTTCTTCAATATCCAATTTATCCCAATAATCTAGTCCTGCTCTTTTTACTTGTTTTTCTGATATTGAAAAACCTAAAGGATAGACTAGATGCAATTTTGCGCCAAGTGCCGCACAAGTACGAGCAATGTTTCCAGTATTTTGAGGTATTTCTGGCTCTACTAAAACTATATGTAATTTCATTTTCTTCTCCTCTATTATTTTCTCTAAAGTATTATACATAATTTTTGCCCATTTTTCAATGTTTTTTTGACATATTTTGTATATTAAAATTAAGGATTTTAGCTTGACTATATCGCAAAAATAATGTATTATAATACTTACATATACAAATGTTTAAAAAGGAGAGAATGCTTTATGATATGTTCAGTATGTAATAAAAATACAGCAGTTATTTTCATCAATAAAATAGAAAATGGTAAAACAACTACTGAAGGTCTTTGCTATTCTTGTGCTAAGGAAAAAGGTATAAATCCAATGGACGTTATATCTAAAAATGCAAATTTATCTGAAGAAGATATTGCAAATATGACAGCACAATTGGATACGATATTCAAAGACTTCACTGATAATATGAATATTGATGAATTGACTGATCCAAATATAGATAATCTAGATAGTGAAAATGGTCCTTTAGGCGGTATTTTAGGTATCTTTAAATCTGCTGCAAATCCAAACGAAAATGGCGAACCTGCACCAGAACCTATGGGCGAAAAAAATACAAGAAAAGTTAAAGTTGAGAAAAAACAAAAAAATAACAAGAAAAAGTTTTTAGACACTTTTGGTACAAATCTTACTCAAAAAGCTAAAGAGCATAAGTTAGATGCTGTAATTGGCAGAGAGCAAGAAATTCAAAGGGTTACTCAAATTTTAAATAGACGTTCAAAAAACAATCCTTGTTTAATTGGTGAGCCGGGCGTTGGTAAAACAGCTATTGCACAAGGTTTGGCAATTCGTATTGCTGAAAAACAAGTACCTGCAAAATTACTAAACAAAGAAGTTTATTTAATTGATATGACGGCAATTATTGCTGGAACTCAGTTCAGAGGTCAATTTGAAGCTAGAATGAAATCTTTAATTGACGAATGTAGAACTTATGGAAATATCATACTAGTTATTGATGAAATTCATAATATAATTGGTGCTGGTGATGCAGAACATTCAATGAATGCAGCAAATATTTTAAAACCTGCACTTTCAAATGGTGAAATACAACTTATTGGAACTACAACCTTGAAAGAATATAGAAAGTACATTGAAAAAGATTCTGCTTTAGAAAGAAGATTTCAACCAGTACTTGTTGAAGAACCTTCTATTGATGACACAATTGGAATTATAAAAGGAATCAAAAGCTATTATGAAGACTACCACAAAGTTGTAATTTCTAATGATGTTATTGAAAAAACTGTAAAAATGTCTGAAAAATATATTCATGACAGATTTTTACCAGATAAAGCAATCGATTTAATTGATGAAGCTTGTTCAAAGATAAATCTAAACAACCATGCTTTATATGAAATTGAAATTATAAAAAATGAACTTGCAAAAATTGCTGAAGAAAAAGACGAAGCTGTTTCTTCTGACTCAATTGAAGATTACCAAAAAGCAGCTGACCTTAAAACTAAAGAATGTAGCTTGACAGAAAAATTACAAAACTTAGAAGATTCTTTAGTACCAGCTGTTCTATCAGTTCAAGATATTGCAGAAGTTATCGAACGTTGGACAAAAATTCCAGTTACTAAAATAACAGAAGCTGAAACTCAAAAATTACTAAACTTAGAAGCAAATCTTCACAAACATATTATAGGTCAAAATGTTGCTGTTGAAGCTGTTTCAAAAGCAATAAGAAGAAACCGTGCAGGACTTCAAAGTACAAAGCGTCCACCTTCTTTTATATTCGTTGGACCTACTGGTGTTGGTAAAACAGAGCTTGCAAAAAGTTTAGCTTATGAAATGTTTGGTTCAGAAGAAAATATTATTAGAATAGATATGTCAGAATATATGGAAAGCCACTCTACATCTAAATTAATTGGTGCACCTCCTGGATATGTTGGTTATGATGATGCTGGCGGTTTAACTGAAAAAGTTAAACGTAGACCTTATTCTATTATCCTTTTAGACGAGATTGAAAAAGCGCACCCAGATGTATTTAATATTTTATTACAAGTATTAGATGATGGAAAGCTTACAGACTCACAAGGAAATACAGTTAATTTTGAAAATACGATTATAATAATGACTTCAAATGCTGGTTCAAACTTAAATAATAATTCAATTGGTTTTGGAACAGCTGGAACAATTGATAACAATAAAATGATTTCAGCACTTAAAGATTTATTTAGACCAGAGTTTTTAAACAGAGTTGATGAAATAATTCCATTTGACAGCCTAACTGAAAATGAATTATTACAAATAGTCGACTTGCTACTTAACAAAACTAGTGATGCTCTAGCAAATAGAGAAATCAAGTTAGATGTTGCATTAGATGCTAAAAAATATATTTTATCTAAAGGCACTGACTTAAAATATGGTGCAAGACCTTTAAGAAGAGCTATTCAAAAACATATAGAAGATGAAATTGCTGAGCTTATCTTAAAAGAAGAAGTTAAGAGCACTCAAACAGTTTATGTTTATATGGAAAATGATAACTTAAAATTTGAAGTAAAATAATACTAAAACGGACTGATATATATAATATCAGCCTGTTTTTCTTTATAAAAAGGAGCGACCCCTCACGGGGTCGCTTCTTCTGGAATTTTAGCGAAAATATCCACCTCTCTGTCACTTGATTTTACATTTGTAGTCCCGCCTTCGATGTCCCAGTGCAGAATTTCACAAACAGTGGCAATTGCCGTTATCACCGCCTCAATGTTCTCCGCTTTGCAATCTTTGATACACGAAATGTGCGCAGCGCCGAACTTATGAAACGTCGAAATATACAGACCACCATACGCAGCAAAGCGTAAATTGAACAGGTGAACTGAATAATGTTTGGTAACTTTCTTCTTAATGGGCATACGATTGGCAATTACTGCCTCTTTCACCTCTGATAGCAAATAGTCAACAATCTTTTTGCTTATTTTATCAAGGCTTTGTACTTCTTTCCGAGCTTTCAGCTCTTTGATGTCTCGCAGTAGCATATCGCCATACGTCATAGTCGTTAACCTCCAATTAATCTCTCTTAAGAGAGTATTTCACCTTTAATTATACCACCTTTTGACTAAATATTCAAATTTACTCTTTTATCTCTTTAGCAAGTTTTCCAATTGCTTTGGTTTCTATTCGAGATACATAAGAGCGGCTAATATTAAGCATTTCAGCTATTTCCTTTTGTGTTTTAGGCTTATTACCATCTAATCCAAACCTAAGCTCTATTATAAATTTTTCTTTATTTTTAAGAACTGTCTTGATTTTCTCATAAAGTTTCTTAATTTTTAATTTTAAGTCTACCTCGTCTTCTATATTTCGCTCATTGTTCTCTAATATTTCTTGCAAAGTAACAATATTGTCGTCTTTGTCTTTTCCTATTGGTTCGTTTAAAAATACTTCTGCATTTGTTTTCTTGCTCGAACGCAAAATCATTAAAATTTCGTTTTCAATACAGCGAGCAGTATATGTAGCTAGCTTTATATTTTTATTTATTTTAAAGCTATTTATGCCTTTAATAAGACCTATTGTACCAATAGATATGAGGTCATCTTGTTCTAAATTAGACCAAGAATATTTTTTAGCAATATGTGCAACTAATCTTAAATTTCTCTCTATCAATATATTCCTAGCCTCAAGGTCTCCCTCCATCATCTTTTCTAAATACATTTTCTCTTCTTCACTAGATAGTGGCTCTGGAAATAAATTGCTACTTCCTATATATCCCACTCCAAGCACTGCATTTATCAAAAAATTTATAAAACCTTCAATAGATAAAAGTACCATACGCACCTCCATACCTTTAATTATATGTGCGTATTTTTTTATTGTGCCTGACCTAAAAAAATTTTTATATTTTACGAACAAATGTATTGACAAATAGAAAATTAGTTGTATAATAATTGTACAAACAGTTTTTCGGAGGTGTTTATTATGATTTGTAATTTACATATCAAAAATATAGGAATTATTGATGATTTAAGTATAGATTTAAACAATGGTTTTAATGTACTTACAGGTGAAACTGGTGCAGGTAAAACACTTATTATAGACTCACTTCAAATATTAAGTGGTGGCAGATTTTCAAAAGAAATTATTAGAAATGGAGAAAACTATTCTTTTGTAGAACTTTCACTTTTCTTACCTGATAATGATTTCTGTGAAGAAGAAAATGTTGTTATCTCTCGTGAAGTACATATTAATGGTAGAAACCTTTGTAAAATTAATGGCAGAATGGTTACTGTAAATGAACTTAAAGAGTTTATGAAAAATGTTATTGATATTCATGGTCAAAATGATAATCAGTCTATTTTAGATGTTAGTTCTCATATTGAGTTATTAGACAGTTATTCTAATAATGAACTTTCTAACCTACTAGCTGACTATTCTAAACAATATGAAGAATATGTAAATATCAAATTGGAACTTAGTAAAAATTATGGTGACGATAAAGAAAAAATGCGCAAACTTGACTTATTACATTACCAATCAAATGAAATCTCTGAAGCAAAACTTAAAGAAAATGAAGAAGAGGAATTAGAAGCTCGTAGACAAGTTATATTAAATTCTGAAAAGATTTCAAAAAACTTAATTACCGCTGACAATGAACTTTCAAACACAGTTATAGATGGTATTTCTACTGCTATTCACTCTTTAGAAAAAATCGAGAGTTTTGATAATTCATATAGTGAAGCACTAGAAAGACTAAAAAGTTCATATTATGATTTACAAGAACTTTCAAGAGATGTTTCAAGCTTTGCAAACGATGCTTGTTTTGATGAAAGCGAACAAAGTGATATTGAAGAAAGATTAGACCTTATCTACTCTTTAAAAAGAAAGTATGGAAACAATGTTTCAGAAATTATAGAATATGGAAAAACTATAAAACAAGAAATTGAAGAAATTGAGAACCTTGACGAATATATAACTTCTTTAAAATCAAAACTTAAAGTTGTTGAAGGACAAATGCTTGATATAGGAAAGAAAGTTCATGAAATCAGAACTAAGCAGGCAGAAGAACTTTCAAATAAAATAAATGTAGAACTTAAAGACCTAGAAATGCCAAATGCAAAATTCTCTATATCAGTAAACTTAGAAGAAAATACTTTCTTCAAAACTGGTTTAGATAAAGTAGAATTTATGATTTCTACTAATCTTGGAGAAACTGCAAAACCACTTATAAAAATAGCTTCTGGTGGTGAAATGTCACGTATTATGCTAGCTATAAAAACTGTACTTGCAAATGTAGATAAAATCCCTGTTATGATATTTGACGAAATAGATACTGGTATTAGTGGCTTAGCAGCAAATAAAGTAGGTGAAAAAATGAAAGCTATTTCTAAAAATCACCAAGTTATCTGCGTAACTCACTTAGCTCCTATTGCAGCAAAAGGAGATTACAATTACTTTATTAGTAAAAATACCGAAAACAATAAAACAAAAACATCTATAAAAACTTTGAACGAAGAAGAAACTATAAAGGAAATCGCTCGTATTGCAAGCGGAACACTTACAAATGCGGCACTTGAGCATGCAAGAGAACTTCGTTCAGCATAAAAATGTTTAACTGAAATTTTACCATATAAAAATAGCTTTGTAACCTTACCAAATTACAAAGCTATTTTTCTTACATCTTTTTTAGTTCTGCAAATATTCCTTCTAAAGCTGCCATTCTATGATTATGTACATTTTTAAATTCTTCGTCAGACATTTCTACAACTGTTTTATCAAAACCATCTGGAACAAATACAGGATTATAAGTAAGACCACCTAATTTTGAAATCTTGTCTGTTATACGACCATGTGTCTCTCCTCTTTTTACTATTGTTCTTCCGTCTTTTAGAATTCCAAAAAGTACACATACAAAAGTAGAAGTTCTCTCCTCTTCATTTGGAAAAGCTTTCATTTCCTCTAAAAGCTTATTTAAAATTTGTTCTTGTGTAGCATGCTCTCCTGCAAATCTTGCAGAATATACACCAGGTCTGCCATTTAAACAATCAACACACATACCACCATCATCTGCAATAATAATTTCATAATCAATATTGTTTTTATCACAAAACTCTTTGATAGCTCTTGCTTTTATTTCTGAATTTTCTTCAAATGTCTCACCATCTTCTACTATCTCTTCATTAAAATTAATATCTTGTAAAGTAATAACCTCTGCTTCTAAGCCTTCTAGTCTAATAATTTTATTAAGCTCTGCAAGCTTTCTTTTATTACTAGTTGCGTATAATATTTTCATAATCTTCTCCTCTTCTTATAAAAAACTTTATTTAAAATTATAAAATACATATAAATCCTTGACTAATCTTAGAAAATATGGTATAAATAAATAGTTAACTGGCCCCTTGGTCAAGCGGTTAAGACGCCACCCTCTCAAGGTGGAATCATGGGTTCGATTCCCGTAGGGGTCACCACAATAAAGATACAAGAAAAACTTGTGTCTTTTTATTTTTACTTACACATTTCCAAAACTTCTGCTAATCGTTCATCTTGATAAGTCAAATACAAATATCCAATCAAAGCTTCAAACGCTGTTGATTTAGCGTAATCTGCCACATTTGCATTTTTGGCTACATGATGATTTTCTGTATTTCTTCCACGTCTCACAATTTCTTTTTCTTTATCTGTTAAGTTATCATATATTTTTTGCAAAGTCTCTGCCTGTGCCTTTGCCTTAACATATTTTATTGATTCTAAATGTAGCTTATGTGGCTTCGCATTTGAAAAATTTACTAAATTTGTTCTAACAAACATCTCATAAACACTATCTCCAACATATGCCCACACTAAAGGCGAAAGCATATTTACTTCTTCTATTTTTTTACTTCTTTTAATAAATTCCACTGTTATCTCCTATGGTTTTTCTAAACTAATCTTACCTATTTTACAATTTCTAAAATCATCTAATATAATTCTAGCTGTTTTTTCATCATCTACATTTCCACCTGAAACTAAAGCTCCTCTTTTCTTACCTATCAATCTCATAAGTTCATAAGTTGGATTTGCAGTATCTTTTAAAGTTTCATATTCATCATCAGATATTTTATATCTTTCTTTCAAGTTACTCAAATAATCGTTTTCCAATATTTTTAAAAGCTCAAAGGCAACTTCTACTCTTTCAATTAAATCATCTTTTATTGTACCTGTAAAAGCTAAATTTAAAGCTATCTCTTGGCTCTCAAATTTTGGCCATAAAACACCTGGTGTGTCTAATAGTTCCTGAGTTTTACTAATCCTTATCCATTGTTTTTGTTTAGTAACTCCTGGTCTATTACCAACTTCCATAGTTGTTTTCTTAGAAATTCTATTTATGAAAGATGACTTACCAACATTAGGAATACCTAATATCATAACTCTAATTGTCTTATTAACTCTACCACGTGCTGCTTGTCTTTGCTTCTCCTCTTCCATAATTTCGTCTATCTTCTTAACTACTTTATCTATTCCTTTTCCTGAATTAGAATCTGTAAGTAATGTTGGCGCTTCTTTAGAAAGCTTATCCAGCCACTTTTGATTTACTTTATCGTCAGACAAATCACTTTTATTAAGTAATATTATCCTCTTCTTATTCTTTGTTATCTCTGCAATATCAGGATTTCTACTAGCAACTGGTATCCTGCTATCTAATAGCTCAATAACAACATCTATTAACTTCAAATCCTCAATTATCTGACGTCTAGCCTTCGCCATATGCCCAGGATAAAAATTGATATTTAGTTTATTTTCCATCATTCTCACTTCCTAATAATTTTATTTTTTCAGCATTGTTAAGTATATCTAATTGATATTTTGCAATTTTACTTAACATTTCAAATCTTGCTTCTTTACTTTTTCCTTCTTTAATCAACTCTGCATTATGCGACTCTAAATTAGATAATACCGTTAATTCATTAATTGTTGCATAATCTCTAACATTACAAGTTTTTGCTAAATCAGGATTAAGCTCTCTCCATCTTTTAGCAGTTGTATTAAAAATAGCAACATTTAAAATATCCGCTTCTTCTGCATATTTTAACCACTCTTTATTCTTATAGTAATCATTATCTGGCAATATGTAATTTTTAATTGCATCTGTATGTATTAAATAATTATTCTTTGTTAAGATTCTCTTTACATCCCACTCTCGATTTTGATTCTCTAGCTCTTTTAATCGTTCAAATTCTTTTATTAAATACAATTTAAAAACAGGGCTAATTGCTGATGCAAATTCAAATGCAATATCTTTATGTGCATATGTTCCACCATATTTACCCATTTTAGAATACATACCTATAGCATTTGTTCTTTCACACCATTCTGTAACACTTGGTGTAAAAGTTAATAAACCTACTTGCTTTCTAAAGTGTTCAGATTCGAACACTTTAAAATTTGGATTGTACAATTCTTCCCAAGCAGTTAAAAAATCTAATGTACTTCTATTACGCAACCAATTTCTTATAACATCAGCAGCACGAGACTTATCACTTTTAGCTTTTGCAATATCAGAAATACAAATATAATCTTTTTCATTTATATTTGTTACATTTATATTTATATTTTGAACTTCAATAATTTTATTTTTCAGTCCATTTCACCTCACTTCTTATTAATTATTTTTTCATTTAATATTTCTCCTATCTATTTAGTCCTCCTTCATTTCTACCTCTTAATCTACCATTTTCTATATTCAAGTACATTGCAAGAGGCACTTCTCCAATATCATAATTTCTATAAAATGTTCTAATACTATCTTCATTGTCAGAATAATACCTAGACATTATTTGCCATAATAAATGTGATTCTCTTTTACTTTCTTTGGCATCAGTATCATATAAAAGTTTTCTCATACTATCCAAAGGCGTTTTACTAACAAAATAATCAATTATATTATATTTAGAAGTCAATTGTGCACCTGTTTCTCTATTTCTTAAAACCACTACACTAATATCTTTTGGTGGAACACTTAAAGTAGTCCAAGAATTATAAAAAGTAAATTCAGAAGCCTCAACATTTTCTTCTTGCACATTATCAAGTCTCAAACAAACTCCTTCTCCTAAAAAGCTCCTCCAGTCTTCACTACTTCTAACTGCATTAATAACATCAATAATTCTTTTTTCACGATTGATAGCATTTTCCAATGTTTGATTTATTACCAATCCCTGCTCTTGTCTTTTTCTAGCCATTTCCATAAATGCTTTATATGCATCAATATGTATATCTCCATAATCTCCTCTATATTCAACAAACCTTTCAATCATCATAAAAAACATAGCAATTACGCCTTCATAACCTTTAGAATAAAATATTGCTTTTTTGTGGTCTCCTATTAAATTACTTCTTTTCCCTTGCTGCGGAATTAGCCCAACACTCAAAATATTAGGCAAAAATTTATTTTCAGTCAAATGATAATTTGCAAGCATACTATTACCTTTCTAATCGTTTATTTATTATTACAACTGCTCGCCGTCTTGAATTCTATCTTCTATGTCTAAGTATCTTGCAAGAGCACCTTCAAATCTTCTACTTCTTCCGTAAAACTTATTTCTCTCTATGTAATCCATTAATAATTCCACATTATGTTCTTCATCTAATGGAAATACCTCACCATCACATTCTTTTATTATAGCTAACTCTTCTTTGTCTAAATCCCTATATAGTGGTGGCACTCCAAAAGAAAATAAATGTACTACATCAAGTGGGTCAATTTCATCTGCGGTCGGAACTAAATCTTCATAAGCAACAGCCATAGCTCTAATCTGCATAACATCTGCTAACACATGTCTTTCGCCGTCACGCTCTGAAATTCTTTGTATATTAATCATATTTATCCTACTAGGCACTCTAGTAGAATTACTATAAAATTTACTACCATCTATTATTCTTTGCTCTAACATTGAACTTACTTCTATACCGTCATCATCATATGTACTAATTGTGGTTGTTTCCGAATCATCACGATTTTTATCACATACAATTCTTTTAAGAGTCATATCGTTTTCATCAAAATAGTATTTGATACTAGTTACAAAATCGTTTTGATCTTTATTTTCAAGCATAACCAAGCTTCCATCTTTTGCTACTACCAAAATTGAATTCAAGAAAGAAAGTCCTTCCTCTGAAAAAGCTTTGACTCCAGCTTTTCTCATCAAACTACTAATCTTCCACAAAATTGAATCAAATCTTGGATGTGTTGCAATTTTCTTTGAAAACTTTGTTTTTGACAAATACTCTCGTGCAAATTGCATATTTTGAGAATTTTCTAATTTTTTTCTATTTAAATCACCCATTTTATACCGCTTCCTTTTTGTAATCCGTTATATTATATCACATATCTAGCTTTTAATAAAGTAAAACAATAAAAAAGTCGACGTTTTTCATTATAACCTAAAAAAATAGAAAAAAGATTTAAACTTTTATTAAAATCTTTTTTCTATTTAACTTTTTTACATATTTTCTACAAGTTTCCTTGTCTTTTCTTTTATCTCTTTATCAAATTCCAAAATTTCGTCTACTGTCTTAAGCTCTTTATACTCATACATATCCATCATTTTTTCAATGCCTAAAGGAATGTCTGTATACTTTATTTTTCCTTCAAGAAATGCGTCAACTAAGACCTCATCTGCTGCATTTAAAATAACTTGATAAGGATGTCCTTTTTCTATTGCCTTATATGCAAGTTTCAAGCATTTGAATTTCTCTAAATCTGGCTTCTCAAATTTTAAATCCACTACTTCAAATAAATCTAGATTTTCAATATTATTAGCCAATCTATTTGGAAAGTTAAGTGCATAAGCAATTGGAATTTGCATTGATTTTGGTCCAATATTTGCCATTATAGTTCCATCTTTGTATTGTACCATAGAATGAACCAAACTCTTTCTGTGAACTACTACTTCTATTTGACTAGGCTCTACGTCAAATAGCCACTTTGCTTCTATAACTTCAAAACCTTTATTCATCATTGTTGAAGAATCAATTGTAACTTTTTTACCCATATTCCAAGTTGGGTGATTTAAAGCATCTGCAACTGTGATTTTATCTGTTATTTCTTTATCAAAAAATGGTCCACCTGATGCTGTTAATAGTATCTTATCTATTGGATTACTACTTTCACCATTTAAACATTGCATTATTGCACTATGCTCGCTGTCAACTGTAAGAAGTTTAGAACCACTTCTCTTAGCTTCTTGCATAATAAGCTCTCCACCTGCAACCAAAACCTCTTTATTTGCAAGTGCCACAGTCTTACCATGTTTTATCATATTATATGTTGGCTTCAAACCAGCAATACCAACTAAAGCAGAAACTGAAATATCAAAATCTACTAAATTAGATATTTCTTCCATTCCTTCATCGCCATAGTATATATTAAGATTACTATATTTTTCTTTTATAATATCTGCATTTTCTTTATCTATTATATATACATTTTGGGGCTTAAATTCATCTATTTGTTCTAATAATTTCTTTATATTCTTTCCGGCTACTAATGTTACTACATTAAATAATTCAGGATTTTCTCTTACTACATTTAAAGTACTATCACCTATTGAACCTGTTGAACCAAAAATAGCTACACTTTTTGACATATAAATCTCCTTATTATAATCGATATTGGTTTCTATCTGCTCTCTCGTCAAATTCTCTATCGTATTTCTCATTAGTATAGAACCATCTTGTTTGCTTATCTGCTCCAAAATTTCCTCTATGTTTATTTAATAAAACATCTAAGAAAGTAAGTAATGGAATTATAACGCCTATCATTAAACAAATAAGATCAGCTGAATTTACAACAGTATATCCAACCTCTTGAATATTCATAAAAGCTTCATATAATGATGTTCCAAAATATGCACCATAAATTCCAAAATATGCTGCTGCTCCTATTAAATTTCTTTTAATAACTAATAAAATACAAGGTAATGTAGCAAAAAGTACTACGATTTCCATTGTTTCATTAAGTGGTTGAGCAAAAAAATCTTTCTCCATTTGATAACAAATTGCGACTATTGCTCTAAAAATCCAAAAAATAATTCCTAAAAATGTTAATAAATAACTAAATAATGTTGTCATCTGTATATCCCTCCAAACATAATAATTTTATCATATAAAAATTTTCTTTTCAATAGAAAAAATACACAATAAAAAGGCAGACTTTAAGCCTGCCTTTTAGCAAAATTATTCACCGTCTGTGAAATTAAATTCATCTTTGAATTTATCTTTGAAAATTTCAAATACAGCATTTAACACTGTCTCGTCATCAACACTTACATATGATTCTTCATCTGTATCTGAATCTTCTAATTTTAGTATTACTACTTCTCCGTCATCATTTTCGCCTTCTTCATCAATTGGTAATAATACAACATATTCTTCTGATTCATATTCTATTAAATCTAAAAATTCAAATCTTATTTCATTTCCATTTTCATCATTTAGAACAACAATATTGCTCTCGTCATCAATATAATCTGAATCTACAATATTTTCATCATCCATCTTTTTTAGTTTCTCCTTTCAATAATTAAAAATAAGTTTTTTAACTACAAACATCATATACTATACAAAAAGTTTTTTCAATACATTTTTTACATTTTTTGCTAATTTTTGTAAATAAATTATTTTGTCTTATTCATATATGTTTCTAATATGTATACCGCAGATATAGTGTCTACAATTCCACGTTTTTTATGTTTGTTAATATCTAGAAAATTCATAGTTTTATGGGCTGCCACAGTAGTAAGTCTCTCGTCCATTGTCTCAATTTTAATTTTATTATACTTACATTTCAACTTATGCAAAAACTTCTCTGTAACTTCTGCTCTTATAGTTTTGGTTCCGTCCATATTAAAAGGCATTCCGACAACAATGGTATCAATTTCATATTGTTCCATTATTTCGTCCAGCCTTCTTAATATAATTTTATCATTTCCATTATGTGAAATAGTTTCTAATCCTTGCGCAGTAAAGCCAAGTGGGTCTGTAATTGCAAGCCCCACTCTGCTATCTCCATAATCTATTCCTAAAATTCGCATAAATTAATCTTCCAATCCTATATAATACTTAACCATTTTTTCTAGGAGTTCATCTCTTTCAATCAACCTAATAAGATTTCTTGCATCATTATGGCTAGTTATATAAGTTGGATCACCAGATAATATATATCCAACAATTTGATTAATAGGGTTATACCCCTTTTCTACTAAAGCTTGATAAACTTCCTTTAGTATTTCCTTAGCTCTAATGCTCTTGTCTTTCTCTACTTTAAAACTCATTGTTTTGTCAATAGCCATTTAATAATCCCTCCCACTTTCTTCTTAAATATAATTTATTTGATTTTCTTCTTTCTCAGCTGTATCTAGGTACTCCTCTAACTTTTGAGTAAGAAGTTCAATTCCTGTTCCTTTGTAATAAGTTGATACTACAAAATTGATTTTTGGTGAAGCCTCTTTTTGAGGTTTTACCTCTTTAACTCTAACACGTTTTCCTTTAACTTCACGTATTTTCTCAACAATTTCTTCTTCATCAATGATAACTAATTCTTCCATTTCTGTTTTTACATCTGTTAAGAATTCCTCAAGTGAATCTTCTTCAACACCAGAAAACGCTATAACAAATTTAGGTCCCATATATCTAACAAAAATATATTGTGAATTCATTCTTGCCTTTACTATGTTGCTTATCTCTGTAATAATATCATTTCCCATTTGTCTACTTATAGTATCATTTATTTCTTCAATATTTTGTATCCTAAACATAGCAATCGCTGATGTAGGATATTGGTCAATTGTTCTTTTTGCTGCTCCGTATAAATATTCTGCTGAATGTAATCCTGTAAATTTATCAATTCTATCAATGTTCTCAATTGTATCTTGATATGCTGTTGTTTGAAGCACTGATATAATATTGTCTTTTACAACATCGATAATAGTTGTGTCTGTTTTATCAAATGCATGCATTTGACCACTTTCCATTATCCAGTATCCTATATATATATTTTCAATATATAGAGGGAAAAACATTGCTGATTTTGCTCTGCCCATTTCTGTTTTTTGGTATGGTAATTTTTCATTATCACTATCAATTGTGACATACTTTGGTGTTGCCGTTGCTACGCTATCTTGGAATATTTCTTCAGTATGTAAGTTTGATAAAACTTCGTGATGTTTTTCATCAACATTAGAAGCTTTAACTACATATTCTGCTCCATTAAAAACAACGATTGTAGAATACTTTATATTATATTTTTCTATTATGATTTCGTTAATCATTTTTAATTTTTGATCAACAGATTCTTCTTGTCCTGCAATTTTCATAAAGTCCTGTAAAACACTAAGATTGTTGATTCTGTCATTTATGTTATTATATGCAGCAATCTTTTTCTGTATATGAAAATTGTAGGCAATAAGAACTGCTATTGCTAGTATTAATATCGCTATTACTAATATTACCAAGTTATTCACCTCTATATTTCGAATTTTAATATTTTTTACGCATTTTACTTAAAGTATCATTCATACTATTTGAAAAAGCATTTGGATTGTATGTTGTTTCTGGTTTATTACTATATGATTGTTTGCTTGTAAGCGGATATACCATATCTCCAAGTAATTTAAGTTTTGATAAGAATTGTTTTGAATATCCATTTAATGAAAGTTCACAATCAACTATTCCACCAAGATATCTCGCATAAGCATTCATATCAAATGGTATTGAAATTGCTTTTACAGTATCTTTATTGAATAACTCTGTCATAAATGACATTGCTGGATCATTATAATAAGCTAAACCACCTATAATATCTTTATCTCCAACTTTTTTATGAATCTTCATTTCTTTATTTATGACAACTCTTATTTTCTCTGGCTCTAAAATTCCTCTTGTTTTTAATTCTCTTAAGAAAGCTGTAAGTGGTTGGATAGTAAGTATATCCATTGATTGTACCAAATACATTTCTTGGCAACTTGCGAAATATGTATAATCTGTATCATAATCGCAATCTATTAAAATCAATGAGTGATTTTGAACTAATGTTGATAAAATAGGTTCTGCATTTGAATAATCTCTTCCTGAAGCTGGTACATCTGTATATACAGTTAAGTTTTTATCAACTCTAACGCCTTCTGCATATCCATTTTGTAATTTCTCAATTGAGTTATATGCAATGTTTCTTAATTCTTCCTCATTCTTTGTAAAAATGAAATATGAATTCTTATTTTTAGTCATATCTAATATTGCAGTATTTATTCCTAAAGATGAGAATAATGCTGCTAAATTATTTACTAAGAATGAATTTCCGTTTTTACTTGTTCCTATAAATGTAACTATTTTCTTATCTTTAGTTATTAAACTATTTAAACTAGACATTGAATAATCAACTCTTGGTTTAATACTTTCTAAAGACTCATCATTATTATTCATTGGACCACGAACTGGACGTCTTTGTGGTACAACTGGCTCTTCTTCGTCTTGGAAGCCCATACCTGGAAGTAAAGTTTCCTCATCATCTAATGGATCACCTAAGTCTGATAATAAACTATCGCCATCATCTTCAAAGTCGCCTCCAAGATCATCTCCTAGGCCACCCAAATCATTATCTACGCCTAAGTCGTCAGTTAATCCTAAATCGTCTGCTCCTAAATCATCTTCAAGTCCTAAGTCATCTTCTAAGCCTAAATCATCATCAATAACTTCTTCGCCTTCAAGTAATTCATCATCAGCAAAATCTGCATCTAAATCATCTAAACCTGGAAGTGCAACTTCGTCTGTATAATCTTCGTCTGTAAGTCCATCATCTACATACTCTTCTTGACCTAAATCATTACCCAAATCATCTTCTATACCTAAGTCGTCTGCACTTAAATCACCTGCTCCTAGGTCGTCTTCTGCTCCAAAATCTTCCAAGCCTAAGTCATCATCTAAACCTAAATCATCTGAAACTCCTAAGTCGTCTTCTTCTACTTCTTCTCCACCTAGTAAGTCGTCTCCTAAGTCTATATCATCTTCAGCCCCTAAGTCATCACCAAAATCTTCTTCAAGTGGTAACTCATCAGCTGTTCCTAAATCGTCTTCTAGTCCTAAATCATCGTCTGCTCCGAAATCCTCTAAACCTAAGTCGTCGTCTGAGCCTAAATCATCTTCAAATGTTTCTTCTGCGCCAAAGTCATCTTCTAAGCCTAAATCTAAATCATCCTCTGCTTCTAAATCGTCATCAAATCCTGGCAATGTGTCCTCTACTTCTTCATCTCCATCATCAAATCCCGGTAAGATATCTTCTGCTTCTTCAGCTCCATCTTCGAATCCAGGTAAGATGTCTTCTACTTCTTCTTCGGCTTCATCTTCAAAGCCTGGTAAAACTTCATCATCTAGTCCTAAATCGTCATCAACGCCAAGATCTTCTACATCATCAAATCTTGGTAATGTATCTAATCCTAAATCTAAATCATCTTCTTCTACTTCTAGAGTAGCCACAGTAGTTTCTGCTGGGGCTTCTATTCCAAGCTCTTCAAAGTCTTCTAAACCAGGTAATGTATCTAAAACTTCTTCCTCTGGTTCTTCTACAACTTTTCTTGGTCTACCACGTTTTCCTTTTGGTTTAAGCACTTGCGCTCCACCTATTGGAGTTTTTCTTGGTCTACCTCTACCACGTCTTGGTTGCTCTTCTACTGGCTCCTCTATTCCTAAGTCATTTTCTAAATCATCTTCTAATCCTAAATCTTCTGCACTTAAGTCTCCTGCTCCTAAATCTTCTAAACCTAAGTCATCATCAATTCCTAAATCATCATCTAAGCCTGGTAAACTGTCTTCCACAGTTTCTTCATCTTCACCAAAATCATCTAGTCCTGGTAAAGTAGCTTTTGCATCTTCTAATCCTAAATCATCGTCTAAGCCTAAATCGTCATCAAATCCTGGCAAAGTGTCTTCTACTTCTTGGGCTTCCTCTTCAAAACCAGGTAAAATATCTAATCCCAAGTCTAAATCGTCATCTGCTACTTCTGCTACCGGTGCCTTAGTTGGTTTTACTGTATCTTCAAAATCGTCTAAACCTGGTAATATATCATCATCTAATATATCTTCTTCCTCTATTACTGGAGCTTTTGGAGCTGGTACATCTTGTCTTCTAGCAGCAGGCTTCATTGTTCTAGCACTTTGTACTCCAGTATTTGCTACTGGTCTTGCTGTTACAGTAGGTCTAGTTGCAGTTGTAGCTTGTGTTTCAGCACTTGCTACTGGTTTTGCTACATTACTTTGAGTTTGACTTGCTTGTCTTACCACAGGTCTTTGCGCAGGTTTTGCTTGCACTTCTTCTACCTTTGGTGTAGCCTGAGATGCTGGTTTTACTTGTGGTGTAACTTTAGGTGCTACTGGTGCTATTTTTTTCATTCCACCTTTTGCATTTCTAACTGCTGATGGAATAACAATAGGTTTACCTATATTTCCAGCGTGTCCTATACTTTGTGCTCTAACTTCATTCTTTGCAACTCCTTCAATGCTTGCAGAACTTGACACTCCTTTTACGCTAGGAATTTTACCAGTAACTGCCATAAGTTCTTGATATCTACTACATTCAGCTTCAAGAACAGCTTTAACATTTATTGGCAAACAATTTACAATAATTCTTAATTGCTCATCTGTGTATTGAGCTGATATATTATTAAAACTCTCTGAATATTTTGCTGTATTTCTTCCTAATTTTTTAAAGTGTGTTAATATGTTTTGAATCTCAACTTCGCTAACTTCATTTTCGTTTTCTGCTTTATAGTTAACGTCCTCTGAATCAATTCTATAATAAATTTTGGCTTCTTTTTTGTTACGAGGTCTGTTGATTAATTTACAAACTTCGTCCATACTTCTATCATTTCCAAGAAGCGCATTATAAACCCCTATGCCAAATAATTTTACAAGTATAGAACTACCTTTAACTCTTCTATCTGTACAAATTAATATTATAGAGGCTTCTTTCCCTTGATTATCGTGTGCTTCGTCGCTAATACTATCAAGTTTCTCAAAGATAAATTTATCTATTGTATCGTAATTGTTATTTGAAAATGGTTCTAAATCTTCGCTTATAACAATTCTGTCATAAGTTTTATCTTTTTGTATCTCTTTTAATATTGCGTTGAAGTAATAAACGTTTTTATAAGATAAAATCTCTTTATACTCTTTCTGATATCTTTTAATTATAGCTTCAGAAATACTTTCACTACTTACTGCAAATAATACTTTCATTAGTTATTTTACCCCCTCCAGAAATTAACTACAATCGCAAATATTAGTGGTAATACTTGGCAAATCAATAGTATAGTAACAAAGGTAACTATTAATGCAAAACCTTTATCTCTTACGTCTAACTTTCTTATACCAATAACATATTGATAAATTGAACCAATAGCAATACCAATAAAACAACAAGGTATACTATAAATTCTAAGTGCATTTAATACATAAGCTACAACTCCATAAGGTGTTGAGCCATATTTTTCAATATAGTCTTGAACTCGTGCTTTTGAAGATTCTTTCATATTTACAATTTCAGCAGCTTGGTCAGAATTCAAAACTTCATCTCCTGTTGTTGCGTAAACTGTAGATATTCCTGTAATCATTAGTACAATCATTATTAAAACTATTACTTTTTTTAGCATATTTATAAAAAACCTCCTTTAGGCTAGATATCATAATATAAATCTACATATATTATATAATACAATATTATTTAAAAAATATCAACCTAAATTGTCAAATTTATCAAGTTTTTTTCCTTATTTCCGTAACCTTTTTATAGACTGTTATATAAATGGGTCATCCATTTAAAAACTCCATTTGCCCAATTTTTATCGCTAGCATATTTTATATTAATACTAGACAAAGTATTTCCATTATAAAATTTACCATTTGCAACATCTCCACTGTATATACTTGTACCTGCTGGGTTTATATAATATTTCTTGAAAACACGGGCTAAAAGGTCAATTCCTTCTGCATAAGTTGCAAAATCATAAGCACCACCATAAGGATTGCTATCAACTGCTCCATAACCAAATAAGTTTTTCTTATTTAAAGAAATAGTAGAAGTTCCAAAACCACTTTCGTGTATTCCTACGGCTGCAAGGAAAATTCCATTTATATTATATTGTTTTTCTGCATAGTAAAAGTACTCAGCATTTTCTGCAAATATTCCATTTTTGTCTCCTGCTTGTCCTTGTAAAACTTTCTTAAATTGTGCTAAACTAAATCCACTTGGTTTGTTTAAATCCATACTGAAATTTAAGTTTGCAAGTAGTGCCGATTTACTCTTTTGCGTTCCATCATTTGCCATTTCTGGTTTATTAGGATTTATATTTGTTATGCAATCAATTGCAATAAAACCTTCTTGTTCTTTTGAAGTTATGTATAAAAAATTCTCTCCTACCTCTACAATTTTCACTTCTGTATTTTTAGTTAGTGTCGCAAGTTTTTCGCTTTCAGAATTTGGTTCAAGTCTTACGGCAAGAAGATTTGAAGTAACATATACAGTATCACCTGCTTTTGGCTCATAATTATTTACTCCTGCTCCTGTTCCAATTTCAACAATCTTATTTATAGAAGCCTTTGTTAATGTTTCAACAACTAATTCTTCTGAAATCAGCTCGCCATCCATATATTTTTTTATAATAATCGCATTTTGCTTTCCATCTCTTCCTTCTTGTAAAACCTGAATTGTACCAGTAGGAAGTTCACTATTATTTCTATATTCTGTTGTATATTCCAAGCAAATTTCTTCTAGCACCATCTCCTGCTCAATTTGCTCACTTGTATTTTCCTTTAAAATTTTATTTATATCTATCGGATTTTCATTTTTTTCAAACACATATTTTCCAGCTTTTGCATTAGTCGTTTTGGCTTCGGAAAGTAGCATTTTGCTCGAAAATAAAGCAGTAATTCCAATCATTAAAATACTGCCACTTATTAGTGCAATTGGTTTAACATTTTTTTCTTGTTTATCCATTTTCCTTAAGCCTCCACATTAATTTTAATCTTAATAATTTGTTTTGTCAATTTCAAATTTTACCAATACTCTTGATATTTTTTTGTGCTTATAATATATTATTTTCGAGGTGCTTAAAATGAAAAAGAAAATTATACTTACTATCATTGTTTTTATATTATTAATTGTAAATGTATATCTGCTATCTAACTACGTATTTGCACGTTTCAGGAATAAAGCAGTTTTAGAAAAATATGACATTGCCTTAGCAAAAGAACTTTCAAATAGTAACTTTGTAATAAACAAAATTATGCTATATTCCAGTGCTTCAGGTATAAATAGAAACTCAAATTTTCAGCAAACACATTGGGTATTAGACATTTTACAATATACAGATATTGCAATTTATTTTAATAAGCCAAAAGAATTGAATTCTTTTAATACCGCAGAAGCACTAAGTATTTCAAATGTTAATCTGCAAGTTGCTTCTGATAAATTCACACCCGCACTTTACTATTTAGACGCAAACAATTTTGGAACTGGAAGTATTTTATCTGAATATAAAATAAAAGATAATTTAGAATTTACTGTACTTAATTTTGACAACAAAGACAATTCTATAATGTACAATACCCCTGTGTTTTTTTCAGACTTATCTAACCCAGTAACACTAAAATTTACTAACCTTTTATATAAAAACTACTCAATAGAAAACACTGAAAAACTAATTTTTGATGGAAACTTACTTTCTAAAACGCCATTAAAAGAAAAGGATTTAAAAGCTTCACTTAACTTTAACATAACAATTTCTAATTTCGAAAAAGAAAAATACTCTACTAATGTAAGTTTAGAAATACCACTACAAAATTCAAAAGAAAGCATTTTTGATGGAAAAGTTTTAGAAACTAAAAACATAAATTTACCACTTTTAAAAATTCAAGAATGATATACAAAAAAGACGAAACTTTTAGTTTCGTCTTTTATTTATTTCTGTTTTGCAAATATGCCTTTTATTTTCTTAAATAATGAAGCCATAAAACTTACTTTTGAAGTTATTGCAACTTCCTTTTTTTCCATATCTTCTATTTGACTTGTACCCTGTCCTAAATAACTTGATAACTTATCATCTTGAACATCAGTAAAATCTTGTATATCAGGATTTGTCTCAGCTGCTGTATCATATTTTGTTATATTCTTTGGTTTTGAATAATCAACATCTTCATTTTTTAAATCTTCTTCAGAATTTACAACTTTTGCTGAATTTAACTCAAATAAATTATCTACATTATATTTTGAACGCATTTGATCATCAAGTTTTCTTTGATTCTCAATCATCTTATTGTAAAGTTCTTTTCTTCTTTCTTCATCTTCACACCAATATTTTAAATGTAATAATGCGATAAGTTCCAAAGTATATTTTTTCAAATTTTGGTTTTGTAATGGGACACGTGGGTCAACATAAACTTCGTGCTTTGGGTCCTTGATAGTCGCAAAAAATTGCAATAATTTAGAAGGGATTTTTTCAACGTATTTTTCATTCATGTGATGTATTATATAATCAACTTCTGCATAAGCAATAATATCATCTCTAGTAATTACAACTCCGCTCATTTGTAATCCTCCAATTTTCTTTAGTAAATTTATAGTTCCATATCTTTATTCATTTCTTGTCCGACTTCTGTTTTTCCATTTTCCATAATATCACTAACAATCTGCTCCGCTGTTCTTGGATCTTTTTCAATAGCTTTTTGTTGTGAAACAGCCTTTTGACCAGCTTCTACTACAACATTATAGTTAGTAGCTTCAGCGTTTGCAAGTGAAGCATTATATAAAGCATCTCCATTAGTAACAGTAGCAGTTTCTGCTTCATATTTTGCAACAACAACTGTATTCCCAGTAATAACAGATAATTTTTCTTCTCCAATCCAACCAGCAAAAGTGAATTTAACACCTGCAACTGGCTCTTTTGTTGGAGTTTTACCTGGATAAACAGCACTTTCTCCGAACTCAACTTTTATATTAGCTAAAACTGTTCTTTTATCATCATCTAAAAAGATTACATCAAATTCTTCCATTTTCTCACCTTTTCTTAAGTACAGAATATTATACAATATTATTATATTATTAATGAAATATAAAAGCAAGGTATTTTACATAAAAAAATAAAAGAAATAGTTAGACTATTTCTTTTATCAAATATGAATTTATATAATTCTTATTTTTTGTTAACTAAATCTTTTAATGCTTTACCAGCTTTGAATACTGGAGCTTTTGATGCAGGTATTTTGATTTCTTCTTTAGTTTGTGGATTTCTTCCTTTTCTAGCAGCTCTTTTTCTTACTTCGAAAGATCCAAATCCAACTAATTGAACTTTTTCACCTTTTTGTAATGCATCTGTAACAACACTAACAAATGCGTTAACTGTTTCTTCTGCACTTTTTTTTGTTTCTCCTGTTTTTGCAGCGATTGCTGCGATTAATTCAGCTTTGTTCATTTTATTACCTCCTAAAAGTTTTATGTAGTAGTATTTTTACATCTACAATAAGATTATTCGCCAAAGCCTTCAAAAATCCTTCTTTTTTTTGAAAAAATTTTTAAAAAACCTTAATTTTCGGTACTTATATATTTTTAGCAATCAAAAAGTGCTTGTTTTTCAAGCACTTCCTCGATTTTAAATTTATGCATAAATTTTCATTTTTTGTAGAATTTTATAAATTTTTTCTCCTTTTGGTAGAGATAAAATGTCTTCTTTTGATAAAATTTTTAAAATTATAACCATAATAGCATAAACTACAACTGCAACTCCTATTCCAATTATAGTTGAAATCATCTCAGCAATTCCTAAATTTATTACTGATAAATAACAAACATAAGAAACTCCAGCCATAATTAAAGTCGCTACAAGTGGTTTTATCATCATTTTTAATATGCTAAATTCTAATTTTACAGTATGTTTAAGCACATTATATACAATAGTAAAAGAAATTATATGACATAAAACTGAGCCTATTGCTGCACCATTTTCATAAATTCCCTCAATCGGAATAAGTAAAACATTTGTAAGAAGTTTTACTATAACACCACAACCTAAAGCTATTGCTGGTACTTTTACTTTTCCAAGACCTTGCAAAGCTCCATTTATAGTTTGTGCAAGAACTGTAAATATAATAGTAAAAGCTGATATTGCAAGAAGTGTTCCACCTTTACTTGCTTTAGGGAACAATAACGCTAAAATTTGATTTGCATACATAAACATACCTATTGTACAAGGTAAGCCTATTAAGATTGTTACTAATAATGAAAAAGATAATCTTTTATTAATAGTCTTTTCATCACCTTTTACCCTTGCAGCAGAAATTGCTGGTACTAATGCTGTGGCAAAAGCTATATTAAAGGCAAGTGGCATAGAAGTTAATATATCTATCTTAGAACTTAAAATGCCATATCTAGCCTTTGCTGAAGCTTCTCCAACTAAAGGTTTTAAAATTCTAACAACTGTTGCTGAATCTATATTCTTATTTATAGAAGAAAGTAATGAACTAATTGACATTGGAATTGATACTGCTAAAATCTTCTTTACAATAGATTTTGCACTTTCTTTTTCCCCAACATATTCACTTTCTGTGACTTCTTTTCTATCTATCTTTCTATTTCTTTGGCAAAGTGCAAATATATATGTAAAACTTAAGAATGTCGCAAAAGTAGTTGCAAGGTTTGCACCTGCCGCCATAAGTGTAGTATTTGTAGTTGTCATCATCGCAACAATTTCTACAAACAATATAGTAAGAGTAGTTTTAAAAACTTGTTCTAAAGTTTGAGATCTCGCAGTATTTGAGATTTTTTGAACTCCATTAAAATATCCTCTTATAACAGAAGAAATTGAAACGAAGAAAATCGCTGGAGACAAAGCAACTAGAGTGTATTCACATTCTGGAATTGCAAGCCAATAATTAGAAATTGCTCTTGCTCCTAAGAACAATATCAAAGTTCCAATAAAACCAATAACTGCAAAAGTCATAAAAGCAATTTTGAAAACTCTATCTGCTCCCTTCTTATCTCCTCTAGCAAGTCTTTCTGAAATAAGTTTTGAAATTGCATTTGGCACGCCTATTGAAGATAATGTCAATAACAAAGCATATATTTGATATCCGCCCATATATACAGCATTTCCAGCGTCTCCGAAACCTTCTCTGTTAGTAAGATACATACTGTATATTAAGCCTAGTATTTTAATAATTACCTGAGAAAACATCAAGGCAAGTACACCTTGTATAAAACTTTCCTTTTTAGCTTTTTTCAATCTTCTCTTCCCTCTTTCTTATTTTAATAAGCATTCTTATTATATTTATTTTTTGCTTTTCTTTCAAGTCCTTTTAAATAAATATTCTTTCTATCTTATATTTATGTACAATAAAAGCCTGCATTTTACTGCAAGCTTTCTTTCCTTAACTTATAATTGCATTTATCACAATTTCATCATTTCTTTCAGATATTATAATTTTATTAGAATTTTCCGTAATCCCGCCTAAAATACTTTCTGCAAGCTTATCTTCAATAAAATTTTGTATTGTACGTCTTAAAGGTCTTGCCCCAAAATTATTATCAAAGCCTTGCTTTTCAATAAAATTCTTAGCTGAATTATCTATTTCTATATATACATTTTGCTTAACCATTTTTTCTGCTACTCTCTCTAGCATTATATCTATAATATCTCTTATATTTTCTTTAGTTAACTTATGGAATACTATAATTTCATCAATTCTATTTATAAACTCTGGTTTTAGAATTTGTTTTACTTCTTGCATAACCTCTTTTTTTATATTCTCATATTCCTCTTCTCCTTTGAAATCTCCAAAGCCTAAAGTTTTCTTATCTGTAATGTTCCTTGCTCCAATATTTGAAGTCATAATAATAACAGTATTCTTGAAATTCACTACTCTACCTTGACCATCAGTTAATCTCCCGTCGTCTAAAATCTGCAAAAGCAAGTTCATAACATCAGGGTGTGCTTTTTCTATCTCATCAAATAAAATAACTGAATATGGTTTTTCTCTTACCTTTTCAGTTAATCCACCTGCCTCTTCATAGCCAACATATCCGAGGTGGAGAGCCTATAAGTTTTGATACAGAATGTTGCTCCATAAATTCTGACATATCTACTCTTATCATTGAGTTTTCAGTGCCAAATAAGCTTTCAGCTAAACTTTTGGTAAGTTCTGTTTTACCAACACCTGTTGGTCCTAAAAACAGAAATGAACCTATTGGTCTATTGGGGTCTTTTAGTCCCACTCTACTTCTTCTTATAGCCTTTGCAACAGCACTTACAGCCTCATCTTGACCTATAACTCTTCTATGAAGTTCTTCTTCCAAATTCCTTAGTTTCTCATTTTCACTCTCACTAATCTTAGAAACTGGTATTCCTGTCCAGTTAGCTACAATTGTTGCAATATCTTCCTTTTCTATATCTACAACTTTATTTGTTCTACTATCTCTCCATTTAATATTCTCAGTTTCTAATTTTTTTGAAACCTCTTTTTCTTTATCTCTAAGTTTTGCAGCCTTTTCAAAGTCTTGCACATTAATCGCATCTTCTTTTTCCTTTATTGTTTTTTCAAGTTTTTCTTCTAGTTTCTTTATATTGTCTGGTTCTACATAAGTTTTCAGTCTTGCTTTAACAGACGCCTCATCAATTAAATCAATCGCTTTATCTGGCAAATATCTATCATTAATATACCTGCTAGAAAACTCCACAGCTGCCTTTATCGCTTCATCTGTTATTTTTACATTATGATGTGCCTCGTATTTATCTCTAATTCCCTTTAGTATTTCTTCTGCTTCTTCTGACGTTGGCTCTTCAATTTGAACTGGCTGAAATCTACGTTCTAATGCAGTATCTCTTTCAATATATTTTCTATATTCCTTTGTAGTAGTCGCACCTATAAGTTGTATCTCACGTCTTGCAAGCATTGGTTTTAAAATATTTGCTGCGTCAATCGCACCATCTGCTGCTCCAGCGCCTACAATAGTGTGTATTTCATCAATAAACAATATTACATCTTTTACTTTTTTTACTTCTCCTAAAGCCTTTTTTATTCGCTCCTCAAAGTCTCCTCTATATTTTGCACCTGCTACCATACTACTAACATCTAAAGTAACAACTCGCTTGTTTTTCAAACTTTCTGGAACATTTCCACTTACAATCTTTTGAGCCAACCCTTCTATTACTGCTGTCTTACCAACTCCGGGTTCTCCTAATAAACAAGGATTGTTTTTAGTCCTTCTAGATAAAATTTCTATGACTCTTTCTGTCTCGCTATTTCTTCCGAATTACAGGGTCTAATTTTCCTTCCATTGCTTGTAAACTTAGGTCTGTTCCAAACTGATTTAAAGTTTGAGTATTGCTATAACTACTTTTAGTGCTTTTCAAATTACCATTACTAATACTTTCATAATCATTTAAAACTCTAACTATCTCATTATATACTTCTTCTATTCTTATGCCTAAATCTAGCATAATCCTTACTGCAATACTGTCTCCTTCTTTCATAATTCCAATCAAAATATGTTCGGTTCCTATATAGTCTGAACCTAATTTTTTTGCTTCCATAAAAGCATTTTCTAGTATCTTCTTAGTTCTAGGAGTAAAACCTAAAACTGCATTTTTAATAAGGTCTGTACCACCTATCAAACTGTCAATTTTCTCAAGTATATCCTCTGCTGTAACATTTTGATTTTCTAAAACCTTACTTGCAACGCCACTACCTTCTGCTATTAAACCATACAAGATATGTTCAGTTCCTATATAACTATGTCCCATATCTTCTGCAAGGTCATTTGCGATTTTAAGTACATTTTCACTACTTTTGGTAAACTTATATGTCATAATAAATCTCCTTAAAATTATCTTCATTTAAGCTTACCCATATTTTGGTAAAAATATTCAAAAAAGAGTACTAATCTAGTACTCTTTTCATTGATTTATATTTCTTTAAAAATACTCTTCCTCTTTTTACTATATCCAAATACATAATCAAAATATATTCAATCCTGCCTGAAATATAGCTTACTTGTGCTGTAAGTTTTCCATTATCATAATCAAGTATCTCAACACCATCCGCAATTTCATTTCGGAACTCTTCTAATTTATAATCATTTTTAGCTTTTTCTTGAATTTTGTAAGTATATCTATTTGACTCTTGATTATCAAGTAACATATCAGATATTTTCTCAATCTCTATCTTTAAAGCCTCAATATCTTTTTCAGGAAAATCTTTTTGAAATTCTTCTAACTTAGCTTTTTCTATGATATTTTCTTCGTTTGTTATTAGCTTATATTTCCCCTCTTTTGCTTCGTATAAGATAAATAATACTGCCAATAGAACACTTAAACTTATTATAATAAGTAACTCCATATTTTTCCTCTTTTGATATATTTTACCTAAGTATTGTATCAAATAGCAATTTTTTTTACAATAGTTTTTTTATTTTTTCCAGTAATTATCTTGATAATCTAACTGTAAAAATAGTTCCTTTTGGAGTATTGTGCATAGCCTTTATACTTCCATTATGTGCTTTTACTATTGTATCTGCAATAGAAAGTCCGAAGTCCACTTCCTCCTGTTTCTCTGCTTCTTGCACTGTCTTCTCTATAAAATCTTGTAAATACTTCTTTTAGTCCTTCATCACTTATACCAATACCAGTATCTCTAACTTCAATATTACATTTTCCATCTTTTAAGGAACTTGCAATTTCAATGTTATCGCCATTTTCAGTGTATTTAAGTGCATTATCTAAAAGAATTATAAGTAATTGCTGAATTTTATTTACATCAATATCTATATTTTTTCCATATTTCAAATCTAATTTTATCTCTTTTTCTGATAAATTTGCAAATTCAATGTATGGATTTACAGTATTTTTAATCAGTTCATCTATATCAACCTCTTCTTTATTTAGTATCATCTTATTTGAAGAAGCAAGTGTCATAAGGTCTTTTGTGAGGTTAGATAATCTCTTTGTTTCACTTAAGGTAAGCGCTATTTCTTCTGATTTGTCTACTATCTTACTATTAGGCTCTGTAAGTAACAACTCTTGTTTAGCTTGAATAATAGTAAGCGGTGTTCTAAGCTCATGTGAAGCATTTTGAACAAATTCCGCTTGTTTTTCGAAAGCAATTTCAATAGGTTTCAAAGTCTTTATTGATAATATATAACTTGCAATAATTGAAAGAGTAATACCAACTACTACACTAGAAGCAATAAGACTTCCAAAACTATCAATTAATAATCTCTCACTTTCTGAATTAAGCAAAATCTGTACATATCTTATATCCTCTGGATTACTGCTATCTAATTTGACATTGATAGCCCTATAATATACACCATTATTCAAATTCAGGTTATATACTTTTTCTAGATTTTCATTGTCAAAATCTACTAATTCATTATACTCTTCATAAAATCTACCTAAATCATCATTATTTATGATTTGTAATTCATTATTTCTTATTATAACTGTATACTTAGGGTTTGTAACTTTTCTTGCTAAGTTATAATCTCTAATATCTCTTAACTCTTTTTCGAAAATTTCAAAATCTGCATACTTGTCTTCTAAAAAATATTCCGAAATTGCCTCCATTTTTTTACCGTCATTTATAAATACATTTGCAGTATCTAAAAGCTCTTTGTCTAATGAACTATATGTTATAAACTTAAACATACTTGCAACAATAAGTCCAAAAATTGAAAATATTATTGCAAAAGCTATTAAATTATATACCATATGTATTACTAATTGCTTTTTTAAGGTCATTGCTATCCCTCTCTATTCAGACCAGATATATCCAGCTCCTCTTATTGTCTTAAGATATTTGTCATAGCCACTTTTCTTTAATTCTTTTCTAATTCCACTTGCATATACTTCAATAACATTTGTTGTAGTTTCTGAATCGAACCCCCAAATTTTATCAAAAATTTGGTCTTTAGTTACAATCGTATTTTTTGAATTTACTAGATATTCCAGCATATCAAACTGTTTTCCTTGTAAAAAAATTTCTTCTCCATTTATATTAATTGTTCTACTATTTAAGTCAATCACCATATCTTTATATTCGACCGTATTATTTCCATAATTACCTGTGGCTCTTCTAAGTATTGCTTCAATCCTAGCAAGCAATTCTTCTCTATTAAAAGGTTTTACTAAATAATCATCTGCACCGCTTTTTAAACCTTGTACTTTATCTGAAACTGTACCCTTTGCAGTAAGCATTAAAACTGGTGTAAATATTTTATTTTTTCTTAAGGTTTGTAGCACCTCATAACCATTCATAATAGGCATCATTACATCTAAAATAATAACATCATAAATAGCTTGTTCTGCATACATAACACCTTCTTCACCATCATAAGCTTTATCAATATCATACTTATCTGATAAACATTGCTCTATTGTTCTAGCCAAAATCTTATCGTCTTCTACAATTAATACTCTCATAGGCTTCTCCTTTTTAAGTATTTTATATTATATACATTAAAAAAGTATTAAATTTTTAATTAAACCAACATATTTAAAAGAAACGAGCATAACAAGGCAGCAGGATATAAAAAGGCAAAGGCGCATACGGAGTGTATGTAACTGCGTTTTTATATCCGATAACGCAGTTAGGCGACGTTTATTTTAAATATGTAGTATGGCAACTGCGATTTGGAAGAATAGTAGTACTGAACAAGTATCAACTATTGTAGTAATAAGTGGTGCTGCCATAATTGCAGGATCAAGTTTTAATTTTTTAGCAAGCATTGGCAAACTGCAACCTAACGCCTTTGAAAGCATAACAACACCAATAATAGTAAGTCCTACTACTAATGCAAGTTTTGGGTCTTGATATTGCATACAAATTCTAATTCCATTTGCAATTGCTAAGATTATACCAACAACAATTGAAACCCTAAATTCTTTCCATAAAGCTTTGAAATAATCTTTTAATCTAATCTCGTCCATTGCTAATCCACGTATAATAAGTGTTGAACTTTGTGAGCCACAATTACCACCTGTCCCCATAAGCATTGGTATAAATGCAACAAGTACTGGTACTGCCGCAAACGCTTCTTCATAATGTGTTATTATTGAACCTGTAACCATTGAAGAAAGCATAAGTACTAAAAGCCATACTATTCTGTTTTTAGCATGTTTAAATACTCCTGTTTTAAAATAAGTCTCTTCTGTTGGTGTCATAGCAGCCATTAACTCAAAGTCTTCAGAAGTCTCTTCTTGCATAACATCAATAGCGTCATCAATAGTAACAATACCAACTAAACGATTTTCTTGGTCTACTACTGGAAGTGCATACATATTATACTTATCAAACATTTTTGCTACTTCCTCTTGATCCTCTAAAGTTGAAACTGTAAGGACATTAGTATCCATTATATCTTTTAATTTACTTTCACGTTCCGCAATTAGAAGTTCTTTAATATCAATTACACCTTTAATTTTCCTGTCAACACTTAAAACATAGCAATTATATACTGTTTCTTTTTGAAGCCCTATTTTTTTTATTTTGTTAAAGGCTTCTTCAACAGTCATATTTTCTTTTAAGTCTATGAACTCAGTAGTCATAATACTTCCAGCACTATCTTCTGGATAATTCAAAAGTTCATTTATGACCTTTCTGTCTGTTTTATTGATATTATTCAAAATACGTTTTACAACATTTGATGGCATTTCCTCAATCAAATCTACTGTATCGTCCATAAAAAGCTCATCTACGATGTTTTTAAGCTCTTTATCTGTAAACGCATTTATTAGATTTTCTTGCACATCTGAATCAAGTTCTGCAAATACCTCTGCCGCCTGCTCTTTTGAAAGCAATCTATATATTAGCAAAACTTGTTCTTCTTCCTCTAATTCTTCAAACATACTCGGGAAATCAGCTGGATTAACATCTTCTAAATATTTTCTTAAATCATTAAACTTCTTGTTTTCAATAAAGTTTAATATTTTTTCTTTCTCTACTTCTAAATTTTCTTCACTCATACTGATTCCCTCCTTTTCTATTTAACACATTTTTCTAATAGTGTTATCATATTTTGTGAATTTGTATCTATTTTTACTTTCGTTCCTATCGGTATAATCATTTTCTTTTCGGTATGCCCAAAATTATTTGATTTTATGATAGGAATATTGTAATCATCTCCTAAAACATCAATTAAAATTTTTTCGAGTTCAACTTTTATTTCTTCATTCTCATAAAAGCCTACCCATATACCTTTTATCTTGTCAAATACTCCATTTTGCTTCATATAGTATAAATTTCCACTACAAATTGCTGGTTCTGCTTCGTATCCAAGTTCTTCAATAAATAAAATTTTATTGTCAAAGTTTAGATTGTATTTACCAGAAACCATTTTAGTAGTAAGGCTTAAGTTCCCACCTATAAGCTCACCTTCTGCACAGCCCTCTTTAACAATATAAAACTCATCATCTTTATCTGCTAAGCTTAAATTATCTTTCATAAATCTTTCTTCAAACCATCTATATGCGTAATCTGTCTCCCAAGAAGAAAGGGATTTGAAAGTCGGACCATTGAAAGTTATAAGTCCCGTTTTTTCTGTAATCATATTCGTGATTGAAGTAGAATCACTAAAACCGCATATAATCTTAGGATTATTCTTAATCACTTCATAATCTAAATAATCAAAAAGTGAATTTGAATTTCCTCCACCCTTTGCTATAAAAATCATTTTGTATTTTGGGTTTCTAAAGCCTTCATTTATATCTTCTGCTTTTTCAAAAACAGTTGCTCCATACCCCGTAAAATTAGAAAAAGAATTCTTTGAAAAATCCAACTTTAAACCTAAGTTTTCAAGCATTTTTGTAGATTTATCAATATATTCTTTATCTTTTTCTAATATTGAATTACTAACTGATACAACTAATACTGTATCACCTTTTTGCAATTTTGCTGGAATTATCATATCTATTACTCCTCTTCATTTGTATATTTTATCACAACTATTCTATATCTTCAACACCTGTTGCAATAACAGTAGTAACAATTTTATTTTTTAGTTTTGGATCAATTATTGTACCAAATATTACTGTTGCATTCTCATCAATGCTATCTCCAATCGTTATTAAAGCAGAATTTATATCGATAAGTGAAATCTCATCAGCACCTGCAATATTTACAATTACACCTTTTGCCCCATTTATTTTTGTTTCAGAAAGTGAATTTTCAACAGCACCTTTTACAGAATCTTTTATAGCATTCTCTCCAGTTGCTTCACACATACCTAAATGTGCCATTCCAGTATTGCTCATAACTGTTCTTACATCATTAAAGTCAACATTTACAAGACCTGTTGAATTTAATAAATTTGTAATACCTATAACACCTTGTTTTAGTGTATTATCAGCAAGTTTAAAAGCTTCAATTATTGTACTATTTTTCTCTATATTTTTAAGAAGTTTGTCATTAGAAATAACTATAAGAGCATCAACATTTTTCTTAAGCTCTGCTATACCTTTTTTTGCTTGATTCATTTTTCTTATGCCTTCAAAAATAAATGGTTTTGTAACAACACCAATAGTTAAAATGCCCATTTTCTTAGCTACTTCTGCAACTACTGGAGCTGCACCAGTACCAGTTCCGCCACCCATTCCTGCTGCAATAAACAACATGTCTGTATTATATAAAGCTTTTTCTATATCTTCAATATTCTCTCTTGCTGATTTTTCTCCAACTTCTACAATACCACCAGTACTTAGTCCACCAGTAGTTTGTCTACCTATTTGAATAACTCTATCAGCTTCTGATAATTTCAAAATTCTAGTTTCAGTATTTATAGAAATAAACTCAACATTTTTAACGTCGTCTTCTACCATTCTGTTAATCGCATTATTTCCTGCACCACCTACACCTATAACTTTTAGTCTTATTATTTTTTGATTATTGTCAATACCACGCTTTTCCATTAACAACTTCCTCTCTTTTATTTTCTAGCTTTATTATTATATCACAAAAAGCACTATATGTCACGTAATTATTACAAATTTGTTACATTTTTATGTCAAGTTTTGTTTGCGCTTTATGTAATATTGTGCTATACTAAGAAAGTGAGGTGAATTTTATGAAAACAGGTTTTTATGCAGGTAGCTTTGACCCCTTTACAAATGGGCATTTGCACGTTGTGAAAAAGTCAAGCGAATTATTTGATAAAGTTATTGTAGGAATCGGTATTAATTCTAATAAAACTCGAAAGTTTGACTCAGAAATAATGAAAAATGCAATTGAAAAAGTCTTAGCACGTGAAGGAATAAACAATGTCTCAGTCATTGCATATTCAAATCTTTCAATTGATAAAGCCAAAGAATTTGATTCAACTTTCTTGATTAGAGGTATTAGAAATGGTATTGACTACGATTACGAAGAGAATATTGCTCTAATCAATGAAGAGCTTTCAGGACTTGATACAATATATGTTAGATCTGGTAAATGGGGAGCAGTCAGTTCTAGTATGGTAGTTCAATTTATGAACTTTGGAAAAGACGTATCAAAACTTGTTCCACCAGAAATATATGATTTGATAAAATAACAAAAATGCAGCTGTAATATAGCTGCATTTTTTGAATCGTAAAATAAGTACTACTATTTGCTTGTTGAGCCAAATCCTCCAACTCTTTCTCCGCTTGCAATATCATCATCAGTAACTAAATATTTTTGGAAAATAGCTTGTCCTATTGCATCTCCTTTTTTTATCTCAACATCTTCTGGTTTCATATTGAAAAATGCAAACATTATTGCTCCATCATTATCTGGATTTCCATAATAATCTTTGTCAACAACTCCTACACCATTTGCTAAAACTAAACCTTTTTTACCAGGATTAGAGCTTCTATTATATAATAATAACATTTCATCATCTTCCATATATGCTTTTAAACCTGTTTTTACAAGTGTAGGCTTGCTTCCTGCTACATAAGCTGGTATCACACAATCTTCTGCTGCTTCGATATCATATCCAGCAGAATATTTTGTTTTTCTTACAGGTAAATTTATTCCTGAATTTTCAAATCCTTTTGCTACTTCAAATCCACGTTTCTTTTCCATTTTATTATCTCCTTCTTAGTTCATTTTCTTTATTATATATTCTTACTTATCATTTTGCAAGCAATTTTTATTTTAATAATTCTTTAATTTTATCCATATTGTTCATACCCGCAATATAACCTGAATTGAAACAATATTCAGAATTTTCGATATCTAAAAGACCTGTTCCATCAGTATCAATAGTTACTACTAAATCACTATTTAATAAATTGAGTTCAGAAATCTTGTTACCCATCATATCAACTGTTTTCATAGCAATGTCCATTACATTACTAAACTTGTCTATCTTGTCGCTATTAAACTTGACAGCAATTACTTTATCTGCGCCCATCTTTTTAACTTCATCAACTGGCACATTGTCTAATATTCCGCCATCTAAAAATATTTTATCTTTATATGTGCAAGGATCAAATACTACTGAAAAACTCGAACTTGCTCTTATAGCTTTTCCTATCTCAATGTCATCTATATATTTTGTACTTTCTTCTGATTTTTGTGATGTAAAAATGTATTCTTTCTCATCTACTACATTAGTTGCAGTAACTAACATTGGAAACTTTATATCTTTTATATACTTTATTCCCTTTTCTTTTGCAATTCTATCATATAAATTCTCAATGGGTTTGCCGCTCCTCAGTCCATCTAATTTCAGTTTTTTATTAAATAAAAATGTATTGAGAATAATTGAATTAGAATTTTTCCCTATTAAATTATCTGACTCCTCTTCAAAAAGCTTAAATATCTCACTAGAATTATATCCGTATACTCATTAAAAAAGCAATATGGCTACCAGAACTTGTTCCGCCAACCATATCTATTTTTATATTATTTTCTTCTAAAGCCTTCAAGAAACCTGCATGAGCTATTCCTCTCATTCCTCCGCCAGCTAGTGCCAATCCTAACTTCATCTACAAAACACCTCTTAAAAATATTATAGGCAACTTGCGCGTTTTTATACAAAATTTCTATTTCTTAAATTTATTGACAAAAACTATACAAATAGGATATAATAATTATAGAGATAAAAAAAGCCAAGAGCAGTTTGCTCTCAGCTATGGGTTTAGAGATTGGAGTTTGTCGCGTAAACTTCAATCTTTTTCTTTTCCATTGTAATTTTTGTTACACCATTTTCAATTAGTCTTGTGCATAAGGAATAATTGCAATATGTCTTCCTCTTTTAACAGCAGTTGTTATAGTTCTTTGATGTCTTGCACAAGCACCTGTTGCTCTTCTAGGTAATATTTTACCTTTTTCATTAATGAATTTTTTAAGTTGCTCTGCATTTTTATAATCTAATTCAAAGTTTTTATCTCCACATAATGGACATACTTTTTTTCTTATTTTTCTGAACTTTGGATTAAAATCATCATCTTGATTATTTCTGTTTCTTCTATTTCCTTGTTTTTTATCTGCCATTTTTCAAAAACCTCCAATCTTTTTAAATCTTAGAATGGTAAATCATCATCTGAAGCATCTACTTGGAAATCTGCACTTTGTGCAACTGTACTTCCAAAAGAGTTCTCAAATCCTGCTGGAGCAGCTGGTGCATCACCATCTCTTCTGCTATCTGCAAAATATACTTCTTCTGCAATAACTTCTGTTACATAATGTTTTTGACCTTGGTCATCATCCCAGTTACGAGTTTGAATTCTTCCGATAACTCCAACTTGTTGACCTTTTTTGAAGTATTTGCTACAAAATTCTCCAGTTTTGTTCCAAGCAACTATATTAATAAAGTCTGCTTGTCTTTCTTCACCTTGTCTTGCAAATCTTCTATTTACAGCCAAACTGAAAGAAGCAACTAATGTATTATTAGTTTGAGTATATCTTACTTCAGGATCTCTTGTTAATCTTCCCATTAAAATTACTTTGTTCATCCTTTGCTCCGCCTTTCAGATAGATTTTATTTTTCGTCTTTTCTGATAACTATGAATTTAATAACTTCGTCTGTTATTCTGAAATTTCTTTCAAGCTCAGTAATAATTGTTCCTTCTGACTCAAAGTTAATTAAAACATAAATACCTTCAGCGCATTTTTTTACTGGGTAAGCAAGTTTTTTCTTACCAACAACTTCAGCGCTTTCTACTTTACCATCACTATTAATTAAGTCTGAAAATTTTTGAATTAAATCTTTAATTCCTGCGTCTTCAACACTTGGATTAACAATGAATAATGTTTCGTATTTATTCATTATTTTCACCTCCTTCTGGATTATAACCCACACCCCTAATAGTGCAGGTAAGGAAAATAGCTTCTATAAACTATTTTTATGCTTAAACATTATACCACGACTTTCCAATAATTGCAATACTTTTCCAAATAAAAAGATAGAGCCTAAACTCTATCCTTCTTCCACTAATATATCAATATTATCAACTTTTAAAGCCATATATGGCTCTACTTTATCTTTTTCTTTCATAAAAATATAAAAAGTCGAATTAAAATCAAAATCTAATGGATACATATAAGCAAGTAATGTAGCTTCAACAACAGAAGCTTCACTTGATAACTTTCCACCTTTTTCATTTAAGTAAAACTTTGCATTTTGTAAAGCACTTTGTATATATGCACCTTTAGTACCTTTTATAAATTTGCCACATAACTCATCATAGTTTATAATTGTATCAATTTCTATATATGGAACATATAAAGTATCTCCTTCTTGTAATTCTTTCCTTCCATCATACTTTTTTGTGTGTTCTTCTAAATATGCATATAATTGACTAAAGCTTCCTGTCTGCTCTGTTTTCAATAATAGCAATTCTTCATTAGTTTTTGTCAATAACTTAACAGCAAAACTTTCATTATTATCATGAAATATAATTTCAAAATTTTCTAATAACTTAGTATCACTATCTGTATTTACTCCAAAATATTTCACCTTTTGTTCTCTATTATCCCCAAAATAATTATCAGGAAGTCTGTCAAATGGTTGCAAAAACTCAAACTCTTTATTTATTATAGAATAAATAGTATAACTATTAAAATCCTCTGAAAAATCCACTCTATCTAATAAATCATTATTAAAATTTCTTTTTAGCAAATCATTTTCTATTTCATTTTTTAAATTTTCTGTAGTCTTTCCCACTTTTACATAATAGCTATCTTCTGATATCATATCTTTTGAAAAAGTAGATTTATTCAAAGCTTCTAATAATTTCGTATTATCTTCTTCAAATTCTATATCTTGTCCTTCAATATCTTTCAATTCGTTCCACGCTAGTTGAAAACTTCCTATCCATAAAGTATTAAAGTCCATATTACTTACTTCACCAATAAAGCTAGGAGTTAGAGTTGCTCGTTTTTTATTATTCATATAATTCGTTATTGCATATACGACACTAGCTGTAATAAATATTAAAATTAAAATAGAAACAAATAATTTAATTGTTTTATTATTTCTTATTTCTACAAGTTTTTCTTCTAACAGCTTTTTCCTTAACTTAACTCTTGCCCTATGTACTAAATTTTTTATTTGACCCACAGTCTTGCCCATTATAGCTCCTGCTTCTTCGTAAGATAATTCTTCTATCATACATAAATATACAACCATTTTATATTCAGGGCTTAATCCATTTATAATAATACTAAGTGTATTTTTTCTTTCCTTATTTTCAACGATATCTTCTAGCAATTTCTCTTCAACGAAAGTGCTTTCATTAATTCCCACTATATTTCTCTTCTGATGCTCTTTTACATAATTAATAGCACGAGATTTTGCTATCATATATAAATACGCTTTAAATGAATAATCAAAATTATATTGCTCTTTCTTTTCTAGCACATATAACATAACATCTTGAAAAATATCTTCTGCTACATCTAGACTTCTCACATACTTAAAAATGAAATAAACTAAATTTGTCCTATATTTTCCCATTAATGTATCAAAAGCTAAATTATTTCCAGCAAGAAACTCTTTATATAAAATTTTATCTTCCTCTAATTCCATACTTATTTCTCCTTTTATTTTATAGCAATCTGCCCATTGTATTATATTTTCATACTATAATACAATTCAAAATAAAAAAAGTTTTCCAAAATTATAAAAAAGATAGAGCTTAAGCTCTATCTATAATTTTCAACTTGTATTTTATTTATGTTTGAATAATTTGATGGTAAAGTATAATGAATTTGAGTTTCGTCAGTATAAACTGTATTTCCTTCATCATCTAATTCTCTATTTATCAAACCATCAATCTCAACACCTACACTATTATAAACAGTAAGTGTTTTCGCATTTATAAAGTAAAATTCTTGTTCTTTTCCTTCTTTATTTAATCCTATAAGCCCGCTTTCGCCTGAAAGATCTATAAGTTCTGGATCTGTTACTTCTCTATTTAAAGAAACATTAAGTAATTTTGTAAAATCCACAACATAATACTCATTTTCAGCATCGTTTGGATTTGCAATAAAATCTCCTGGAAGTAGATTTATCGCAACATTTTTTGAAGTATCAATTGGAGCTTCACCATATTTCAAATAATAATTCGTTGCTTTTTCTTGTATTGTTAAAATATCAGCATACATATTATTTAAATCTCTAACATCAAAACTTGACATCGAACTATATGTAATTGTACCAATTAGAAGCACAAAAATAACCATTGTTAGTACTTCTGCAACCATTGTTATACCTTTTTGATTTTTCAAATTCATAACTATATAGCCTTTCAAATAATCTTAAGATTATTTTACTATTAAAATTATTTTATTTCAATACATTTTTTAAATTAACTTCTTTCAATAATTTCATATACACGTTTTAAGGTCGCAAGCTTTTTGGCTTCAATACTGTACAAATACCACATATATATAATCAAAAATAATATTGCAAAATTTTTAAGTTTCAAAATTGCAACTGAATATACTGCACTTATTGCAATCAAGAATACTTTTGTCACAATATTCATTACTATACTTGCATTTTTATTACCTAAGTAATTTTTTAAAACCTCTTTCAAAATTTTCCCACCATCTAATGGCAAAACTGGTAACAAATTAAAAATGCAAAGCAAAAAATTAGTATATATTATATTAGTTCCCATTTCACCTTGAACATTGCTATAATAGAAAAATAATGCACATATCAAATTAAAAATCGGTCCTGCTAAATATGTAATTATCTTTATGTAGCTTTTCCTATTTTTATAAGTATATAACTCTGTCGAAAACCCGAAAAGATTCATATTTATACTAGATACCTTTAACCCGAAGCAAAGCCCTACTACAATATGTGCTAGTTCGTGTAAGAAAATAAATAGAATAAAAATCCCATAAATCTCTATTTGTGACGTAAAAACGAAAAGTAATATAAGTAAAATAATCTTCAAATCTATCTCAATTTTCATAAGCAACTCCTAAAATGATATAATTCGTGCAGGGTCTACAAATCGCTCACTATAACGCATTTCGAAATGTAAATGTGGTCCAGTGGAATTTCCTGTACTACCAACTTTTGCGATTTCTTGTCCAACATTTACATACTCTCCCTCTTTTACAAGAATTTTAGAACAATGAGCATATAAAGTTTGTAAATATCCATTTTCTATTTTTATATGTTTTCCATAATCGCCTTTACTTGAAGTTAATATTACATACCCCTCATGTGCAGCTTTTATACTTGTTCCTTTATCTGCTCCTATATCTATTCCTGTATGATAACCAGTAACATTTTGATAAACAGACTCACGGCTTCCAAATGGAGAAGTTACAGTTCCCTCTATATCCAGTGGTTTTTGAAAACTGTAACTTCTATTTATCTCTTCAATATCTAAATCCATTTGACTTAAGGAACTGACACTATCTTCATTTGGTACCACCCCTTCTTGCACTTGTGGTTCTGGCTCTACTGGTTGTTCTTTTACTTCTTGTTGTACTTCGTTATTGTCTACTGAATTTTCGCTTGTAACATTTTGTTTCAGGTTATTATCTTCACTTATCATTCCTTTTATACTCTCTGTCAAATTCATATTATATTCTGACATAAGACCTAAAAACTCTTTTGTAAAAATAAACTCTTTATTTTGAATTGCTACTACAATTATAGATATATTCAAAATTATTAAAATCTCTAAAAAAATCTTGCTTCCTAAATAACTCTTCTTTTCAGGCTCAAAATTTCTCGCACTAGCTGGCAATCCCATCTTTCTTCTATAATATATTTCTTCTGCCCTACGAATTTTATCGTCACCATTTAAAACTCTTTCCACTTTTCCTATTCCTTTCTTTTAGAACTTTCTAAAATATATTATAATAGGTTTACAAATATTCCTTTTTTATACAAGTGCAAAAAATATTGCCACAATAACTAGCGCAATATTAATAACTTTTAAGTATTTACATTTTTTTGTTAATCTTTCCTCTTTTGTCCTATTTTCTATTTGAGTAATATAATCATTTACAATTACCTCTGCCTCTTTCACACACAAATCGTTTTTTAAGGCTTTTTGATCGCCACCTAAGTTAGTATATTTAATAAAATTTTCCTCTTTTATTTTCACATTCTCTTTGAAAACAACAATAGCCTCTTCTACCAAATTTGAATTAACATTTTTAACAATAACCATATTTTTCATTTTACTCATAACAAACTCCCTAACAATAAATTCATATATATTTTTGCCATAATTTAACATCTCTATACATATTTTATTTTAAAAATCATAAGCTTTATCGGAGGGATTTTATATGAATTCAAAAGGATTAGATTTTAGAAAAAAAGAAGTTATAAATATAAAAGATGGTACACGTTTAGGCTATGTGCAAGATGTTACTGCTGATTTAAAAACAGGTACAATTACTTCAATAATTGTACCTGGTAATTCAAAAGGTTTTGGACTTTTTCTTGGAAACGAGGGTATCTCAATTCCTTGGGAATCAATAAAATGTATAAGTGATGAAATTATACTTGTAGATATTTAGGTTATTTATATAACCTACGTATATGCTCTAAAGCACCTTTTTCTATTCTTGAAACTTGTGCTTGGGAAATACCAATTTCATCTGCAACTTCTATTTGTGTTCTTCCTAAGAAGAAACGTTTGTCAATTATCATTTTTTCTTTATCTGAAAGCTTTTTCATAGCTTCTGAAATAGTCAAGTTCTCAGTCCACATCTCATCTGTATTTTTCTTATCTTTAATTTGGTCAAGTATATAAATACTGTCTCCACCGTCATTATATACAGGCTCTTGTAGCGATACAGGATCTTGTATCGCATCTAGACTCATGACCACTTCTTCTCTGTCTACATCTAAGTCTTTTGCTATCTCATCAACGGTTGGTTCTTTGCCCTTTTCCTTAGTTAACTTTTCTTTTGACTGCAATACCTTATATGCTAAATCTCTTACTGACCTGCTAACTCTAATCATATTGTTATCTCTTAAGTATCTTCTAATTTCTCCAATAATCATTGGAACTCCGTACGTACTAAGCTGTATATCTAAACTCACATCAAAATTATCTATTGCTTTAATAAGCCCCACACAACCTATTTGAAATAAATCATCAGCATTTTCTCCTCTTCCTCCAAAACGTTGTATAACACTTAGCACAAGTCTTAAATTGCCTTCTATTAATTTCTCACGAGCAGTAGGATCCCCTGCTTTCATTTGTAAAAACAATTCTTTATTTTCTTTATTTGTTAGTACTTTTAGTTTAGAGGTGTTAGTATTTGCTATTTCAACTTTATTTATCAAAATAAAAACCCCCTTTAAAATAATGTTAATAACATTATTTCCAAAGAAGGTTTATTGTATTCAAAAACCGAACCACATTATTCGACTTTTATCCTGTTTTGCTCATTATATCTTTCTTCATTTTCTTAATAATCTTTTTCTCTAATCTAGAGATGTAACTTTGTGAAATTCCTAGCATATCAGCCACTTCTTTTTGTGTTTTTTCCTCTCCATCTCTGTCTATTCCAAAACGTAAATACATTATTTCTTTTTCTCTTTTATTAAGCTTATTTATAGCTATTTTAAGTAGCTTCTTATCAACTTCGTCCTCAATTTCTTTTGAAGTAACATCATTATCTGTACCTAAAATATCAGAAAGCAAAAGCTCATTTCCATCACTATCTTTATTCAAAGGCTCATCAATAGAAACCTCTGATTTTAGTTTTGTAGTTCTTCTAAGTTGCATTAAAATCTCATTTTCAATACATCTTGACGCATAAGTTGCAAGCTTTATATTCTTATCTACATTAAAGGTATTTATTGATTTCATAAGTCCTATTGTTCCTATTGAAATAAGATCTTCTAAATCCATACCTGTATTTTCAAATTTCTTAGCAATATAAACTACAAGTCTTAAATTTCTTTCTACTAAAATTTGTTTTGCTTCAAAATCGTTAGACTTAAGCCTTTCTAGCAATTTCTCTTCTTCTTCACTATTTAAAGGTGGTGGCAGTGTTTGGCTACCATTTATATAAAATACAGGAAAAGTGTCAAGTTCTGACCTTTTCATATATTTCCTAAATACTTTCCACACAAAACTTTTAAGTTTTTTTAAGTAATTTGCCATCCTTCTTTTCCTCCTTTAAAATATTTATTCCAACTAGACTACTATACAAATTTGATTTCGAAAGCTTGCCATCATAAATACCAATAATAGTATCATTTCTAATAGTTTCGTTCTCATCAATCACTCGAACATAATCTGGTTTAAATCCAAGTAAAATTCCATTTTGATTTCCTAGTGAAGAAAATGGTATAATCTTAAACTTATAACTATAAATATCTGTACTATCTAGCCATTTACCTGACACTATGTTTTCAATATTATCCAAAATATCATTATCCACCAGTTTTCTTAAACTACTCTTCTCAACTATAATTACGTCTTCTTTAGTAATTGGCTCTTGCAATAAATTCCCTGTATCTATCATTGACTTTATTTTTTCTGCCTTACCATTGTAGAAAATTTCAATTTCACACAGCATTGCTTTTTTACTAATCCTGTCTTTTATAATAATTGCCACAGATACTATTACCAAGCTTCCTATCACACCACCAATAAGAGTAGCTTTCAGTGGATATGTACCAACTAAAATTCCATTTTCGCTTATAATGTCTTTTGGATTTACAAAATATAACAGCATAAATGCAGCTCCACCAAATGTAAAGGATACCAAATAAAATAACATAATCTGCTTAACTAAGAACTTCAATTTGGGTGGACAAAAAGCTATTTTTATTATCACAACTGACACCAGTACTTTAAGTAATACATTTTGGAAATTACTTATTGGTATTAGATAACTTACTATCGAATACAATCCACCAAAAGCACTGCTTAAGAGTATTCTTGCTGGCTTTATTTTCACTTTTGCTAGTATTGCAGTTGCAAGTAGTATCAGATAATTCATAGCGATATTTTCAAAAAACACTATATCCAAATAAATCGTCATATCTTTCTCCACTTTGAATTTTACTTTTCTTTATTGTACTATTTATGTACTAAAAAACTTGTCAGTTTTTAAAGCATAAAAAAAGAAATAATCTACAAAATAGATTATTTCTTTACATTTTTTATTGTGAAACAACAAGGTTCTCGGGTACCCACCCACAGCTTTAGCTGTGTATGGTGGGTGAAGTTCTTATATGTATCTAAATATTATTTTCCACCTAAACCTTTATTTTTTCTAAGGAATGCTGGTATATCTAAGTCATTTGAAGAATTTGTGTCAACAGCTGTAATTGAAGATGTAGCAGCTGCACTTGCTCTACTAGCTCTATTTCCATAAGCCTCTCTAACAATTGACTCATATCCTGGTGCTGCTCTTCTTTCTTCATCTTTCTCAAATCCTGTTGCAATAACAGTAATTTGAATTTCTTCTCCCATTGACTCGTCTGTAACTGTACCAAAGATTATATTTGCTTCTGGATCTGCGCTTCTTTGAACTAATTCAGCAGCAGTATTTGCTTCTAATAATCCAATATCTGTACCACCAGTAATGTTGATAATAACACCTTTTGCTCCTTCGATAGAAGTTTCTAATAATGGACTTTGGATAGCTTGTTTAGCTGCATCTTCTGCTCTGTTTTCACCACTAGCAGTACCAATACCCATATGTGCCATACCTTGATTTAACATTATTGTTTTAACATCTGCAAAATCTAGGTTGATTAAACCTGGAACTGCAATTAAGTCTGATATACCTTGTACACCTTGTCTTAAAACATCATCAGCCATTCTGAAAGCTTCAACTATTGATGTTTTTCTATCAATTACTTGAAGTAATTTATCATTTGGAATTACAACTAAAGTATCTACTTTACCTTTTAAGCTAGCAATTCCACGTTCAGCTTGAGCTAATCTTTTCTTACCTTCAAATGTGAATGGTTTAGTTACAACACCAATTGTTAAAATCCCTAATTCTTTAGCAATAGCGGCAACTACTGGAGCAGCACCTGTACCTGTTCCACCACCCATACCAGCTGTTACGAATACCATATCTGCGCCTTTTAATACTTCAGCAATTTCAGCTCTACTCTCTTCTGCTGATTGAGCTCCTATATCTGGATTTGCTCCTGCTCCTAAACCTCTTGTGATTTTCTCACCAATTTGGATTTTAGATCCTGCTCTTGAAGTATTAAGAGTTTGTCTATCTGTGTTTACTGCTATAAACTCTACATTTCTTATTCCTGCTTCAATCATTCTGTTTACTGCATTATTTCCGGCACCACCAACTCCTATTACTTTAATAGTTGCTGTTCCGTCCATCATATAATTTAGTTCCTCATTATCCATAATCATATGGTATTTCCTCCTCAAACAATATAATTAATATTTAAAAATTAAAAACTTTTTTATGTATAGAAAAAGTCTTTTACTTTTTCTAAAGCCGTTTTCCAAAAATTATTTTCTGTCTTAACATCTATGCTACTTGAAACCGTTTTGGCATAAGGTCTTGCAGCTATATATCTAACTAAAGCATAGCTTGTTCTATATGTTGATTTAATCGTACTAATCAATCTACCAGTAGAAATCTTAACTGGAATATTTAATATAATCTTTCCTGCCATATCACTTTTGTTTATATTAACTATCCCTTCTCCAGTTAAAACTACATTATTAATATTTGATTTTATCCCGTGTGAAGTAATATCTTTATTAACTAATGTAAAAATCTCTTCAATCCTTGCTTCTATAATCTCAACTAAGTCAGAACTCTTAATTGTCTTATTCTTATCCCCTACATCTTTGCAAGTATTTAAAACTATATTATTATCATTATCAATAAAAGATTTTAAAGCTAATCCATACTGTCTTTTTAGCTTATCTGATTCCTCTGGTGAAATATTAAGTACATACGAAATATCACTTGTTATATTGTCGCCACCAAGGTTTATTGTGTTTGTGTATATAAATGAGTTACCATTAAATACACCTATATCTGTATTTCCAGCACCTATATCTAATAGCATAACATTATCATTTAGCTCATTTGTGTCAAGCACTAAATTTCTCTCTGCAAGTGTAATTGGAATTGTTCCATCTATCTCCACTCCAGCCTTTTTAAATATAGATGTAATTTGCTTTACATACTCTTTTTCAGCTAGAATAATTTGTGCTGTTAGAGTAAAGCTTGCACTAAATTTTCCGACTGGGTCATCTATTGCTTTGCCATCTTCTAATATGAACTTGTCTGGCACTACATCAACTAGCACTTTATCATCTGGAACTTCTATGTCTCTAACCTGTATTATTGCTGAAGTAACATCTTTGATAGATATTCCAGCAAGCTTGTCTTTTGCTTCTTTTACGATACTGTTTTGCACAATCGTTATGTACTTACCCGGTATTGTAGTATATGCAGAATTTATCTTTAAATTTGAAATATCTTCTGCTTCTTTTATTGTCTTTGCAATAGCTGTACTTAAATCATCATTATTAACTATTTTACCCTTTTTTATAGCTGAACATCTGCTACTTGTACTGCAAATAATCTCAATTTGATTGAAATTATTTACTTCTCCGACAACTGTGCTGACCTTAGAGGTTCCAATATCGATACCAACGATTATATCTCCTATTGCCAAAGCCAACCCTCCATTTTTTAGTGTAAATTCTACTTGCGTTTATAATATTACATTTTATAAAACAAGTCAAGAGAATTTGAAATATTTTTGTAACTTATGTAATGATTTTGTAATTAAAAATAATTACTTTCCTACTATATAACATTTTGCTCCAAAATTCAAGTCATAATTTGTAGATTTTTGTATTTTTTTGCAAGATAAAAGCTATATCCTTTAGGATATAGCTTTTTCTTTCGTACAATAAATTTTATTTTTTATTTTTACTTGACAATTCTGCAAACTTATTTGTCCATTTATCTACATAATATCTTCTAATAATAGCTAAGTTTGTGAACATTCTTCCAACGAAAACTACTACTGCTGCAAGGTAAATGTCGACATTTAATCTCTCACCTAAATATGTTAGTGCAATAGATAAAATAGCATTTCCAAAAAATCCTGATAAAAAGATTTTCAAATCAAAATTCTTCTTTATTACTGATGTAATTCCACCAAATACTGTATCTAATGCAGCAATAATTGCTATTGCCAAATAACTAGAATATGTATATGAAATTACTGGTGTGTTCATTCCTATAATAGCACCTAAAATGCAACCTATAATAATTGAAATATATATCATTACTCGCTCCTCCTATTTGTTTTCTTCTGCATATTCAAATTTAATTTTTCCTGAATATGCTGGAATTTCTACTATATCTTTTACTTCGTATTCCACTGTCTTTTCATAAAGTTTCATTTCGTCTATATATCCACCTTTTATAGTAATGGCACTTTCTAAGTATTTCTTATCACCAATTGCTTTTACTGTAAATGGTGCTGGAATTCTATTTCCATTTATTAAAATAAATTGTGTTCCAACAGTCGCAATTTCTGTATTTGATACTATTCTTTCTCCGTTTATTGAAATAGCCTCTGCTCCAGCAAGTTTTAATTCATTTACAATACTTAATAAATCCCATCTGTCAATTGCTGTATTGCTATTATCTTTTAAAACTACTTCAATACCTTCTCCTTGAAGTTTTTTATAGCCTAAGTACATATCTGTTTCATTCAATTCTTTTTCAAGAATTGTTTCACTCTCTGCTGAATTTGAAACTTGTGATTGATACTCAGCTATTTTACTTTCAGTTTCTGTAAGTTTTATTTCCATTTCTTCATATTTTGTTTTCCAATTTGCAAGCTCTGTTCTTAATTCTGTTTCTCTCATTGTCTCAATTGCAGTAATATCAGTTTGCTCAACTGTCTTAAATTGTGTAAACATTACTGTTGTTAAAATAAGAGTTGCAAGACCTATGGAAATAATCATTGTATATTTTCCCTTCATCTTCGTCCTCCTATTCTACAACCTTGGCATATTCAAACTTATATACACCATTATATTTTGGTATTGTTATTGTATCTTTTTTCTCAATTTCCACTGTAACACCATCTTCTTTTAATTTGTCAATATATCCACCATGCATTGTAAGTGCTCCATATAGTTTCTCAGATGAGCCAATTGCATTTATAACAAAAGGAACTCCTACTTTTTCATTATTTATTTTAATAATATTTCCTGCACAAGTGATTGCAGTTACATTTACTATTCTTTCTCCATTTACTGAAACAGCCTCTGCTCCAGCATTTTTAAGCGCATTTATAACTTCTATTAAGTCAGAATAATGTACTAGTGAAGAAGATAAATCTAATTTATTAGTTGCAACTTCTGCATCTTTTAGAGTTATAGTAATTCCACTTCCAATGACTTCTGTAAAACCAAGTGCCATATTATTTTGCTCTAAACCTGCTTTCACATTTTCAGAAGCTTCACTAGAAGTTGACGCTGTTTCACGAAGTTTATCAAGTTTAGCTTCTTTTGTTTCTAAATTGTCATAGGCTAAATCATATTTTTCTTTCCATTTTAATACACTGTCTCTTAATTCGTTCTCGGCATAAGTACGCCCCATTCTAGACGCCGTGCTTGTTACTGTTCGCATTTGAACACAAATTCCAACTGTAAGCATAAAACACATTATACCTAATAAAGCTGCAATCTTTTTCTCTTGCATAATCTTTTCCTCCAAGTTCTTTTATGTTTGTTCTCTAAAATATGCATCTTCTGTATTTAAGTCCATATTAAGGAAAATCTCTCCTGCTAAATTCTTTGTCTGCGTCAAAATTCCACTTAAATATAACATTCTTGTATTTAAGTTTGAGCAATCCCCTAAATATACAGTCTTTCGTTCACCTTCTAAAACTAAAATATAGTTTCTATCATCAGATACATCTATTTTAGTTATATAAGAGCCTATATCATTAATATTTGCTGTTTCTACTATTTTAATAATTTGATCCATTTGTTTTAAATCTTCTAAGTCAAGTCTATTACCAGGTTGTGCATTACTTAAATCTGTTTTAAAACCTAATATAATTGGTATTCCTTCTATCCTGTTTACTGATATGTCTAACATATACCCTTGATTATTTATATACACATAACTATCTGCCACCTGTAACATATATCTAGGAGTTCTCTCTTTAATTGTAATCTTAACTGTATTTGGAAACTTTCTAGAAACTTTCACATCTTCTACATACGCATTTTTCTTGATATCTTCCTCAATTTTAATAGTATTTAGTGAAAATAAATTATTATATTGTTCAAAATCCGCAAGCTCTTTAACTTGCTCTAATGTAACAACTCCTGCATTTACAAGTTCAATATTTTGTATTTTACATATATCAAGGTTCATAAGCACAAAAAAGACTAAAGCAAGTACCCATGTAGTCAAAAACATTTTAAAAAATTTGCTTGACTTTTTTGGTTTTCTGTTTGGCTTGTCCTTAGTTTTTCTAGAGGTTGCATCATTTGCAACCTGTCTTTCTTTCATTTGTGCTTTTTGTAATTCCTGCTCTCTTCTTTTGTCTCTTTTCTTTTTTCTTCTATGCTTTTTATTTTTTTTAGGAGTACTATCTCTATTCAGTCCAATAATAATTTCATCATCATTACTCATAGATTACTATTCTCCCCCTCTAATAATATCGGCTCCTAAGCTATTTAATTTCTCATCTAAATTTTCATAGCCTCTTAATATATATTCAATATTGTTAACTTTGGTTGTTCCTTTAGCTACAAGTCCTGCAAGTACTAAAGCTGCTCCACCTCTAAGATCTGTACTTTGAACTTCTGCTCCATGTAGTTTCCTAACACCTTTTATAACTAAAGTTTTTCCTTCTATATTTGCCTTTGCTCCCATTCTTTTAAGCTCTGAAAAAATCTTAAATCTATTTTCAAAAATATTTTCAGTAACAATTGATGTACCTTTTGCAATTGTTAACATACAAGCAAAAATCGATTGCAAATCTGTTGGAAAGCCAGGATACGGCATAGTTTTAAACTCTGTACTTTTAAGTTTTTTAGGGCTAACTAATACTATACTATTCTTGTTTGTCTTAATTTCACATCCGATTTCCTCCAACTTATGTAGTATCGGACTTATATGCTCTGGAATAACTTTTTTAAGATGCACTTTTCCACCGGTCATAGCGACTCCAATGAGTATAGTTCCTGCTTCTATTCTATCTGGCATTACATTGTATGAAACTTCTTTTAGTTCTTTTACACCTTTTATTTTTATAATGCTAGTTCCGCATTCCAAAAATCTTAGCACCCATCTGATTTAAAAATTCTGCTAAATCAACAATTTCAGGCTCTAGTGCAGCGTTTTCGATAGTGACTTCTGCTTCACCTAAAACTGATGCTAAAATAATATTTTCTGTTGCACCTACACTCGGAAAATCTAAGTGTATTTGTACGTCTTTTATTTTATCACACTTGCAGTATATATTTCCACTATTTTCTTCAATTTTTATGCCTAATTTTTTAAAACTATTCAAATGTAAATCAATAGGTCTACTTCCTATTTCACAACCACCTGGATATGAAAAAGCTACTTCCTTACACCTGCCAAGAATAGCACCTGATATTATAACAGAAGATCTTAGTTTTCTCATAAGGTCATCTGGTATTGTATTTTTATTTAAGTTCTCAGAATTTATGATAATTTTATTTTTATCTTTTTTTACTTTACAACCTAAATTTTCTAAAATCTTTAAAGTAGTTTTAACATCTTCTATATTTGGAACATTATATAGTTTAGTAGTTTTACCACTTAAGATTGATCCAGCTAAGATTGGTAAGCTGGCATTTTTAGAACCAGACACATACGTCTCACCTTCTAATCTTTTACCTCCGTTTATTATGTAACAACTCATTTTTTATCACCTCATATAAATTACTATGCTACATAATATGTAAAATTGACATAAATAGTGACTTAATATTTCACAACAAGTTTATCTATCTTACTTCTAATATATTTCTCAAGTTTACCCATAAAAATATCTGGCTCGATTTCCTTTTTAGCAACTAAATCTAAGCCTTTTTCCCAACTAGCTGTAAGATCTGGGTTTAGCATATCTGGAATAGATTTTGAAACAATGTCGTAAATCGCTTCACCCTTTCCAGTTGGAGTTATTATTTGGGTTTTCTTGTTGATATCAATGTACTTAATTCTTTCTAATTTTTCTATAATTCCCGCACGAGTAGCACTAGTGCCAATTCCAGCACCTTTTATCTGCTCTCTTAACTCTTCGTCTTCAATAAGTTTTCCTGCATTTTCCATTGCAAGAATAATGGTACCAGAATTATATCTATTAGGTGGTGTCGTCTCTCCTTCTTTAATCTCAAAATTGTTTATTCCAACACTCATACCTTTTTTTAGACTTGTCAATATTGACATATCTTCGTCCTCACCATCTGTTTTAGCTTTATTTTTTAATACTTCTAAATAACCGAGGATTTAAACATACTTTTCCATTTGCAGTAAAAGTTTCATTTTCTACATTTACTGTTACTGATACCTTACTATATTCTGCTGGTGGATAAAAAATCGCAATAAATCTTTTTACAATCATCTTATATACATTTTTCTTTAAGTCATCAAGTTTATCATAATTTTCCAAACCTTGACCAGTTGGAATTATCGCATAGTGGTCTGTAATCTTACTATCATTAACATATTTTGTTTTCACAAGATTTGTACTGTATTTCTCATCTATCATTTTTGAAATATACTTACTTACTTCTTCATCTTTGAAATTTTTATATAACCCATTCAAATTCTTGCCTATCTCTTTAGCAATAGCTGTTGATAAAACTCTAGCATCAGTTCTTGGATATGTAACTAATTTCTTTTCATATAAATCTTGTATCACCTCTAAAGTCTCATCAGGTTTGATTTTAAAGTTCTTTGAGCATTCGTTTTGTATCTCAGCTAAATTAAACAAAAGTGGCGCATTTTCTTTTTGTTTACTCTTCTTAACTTCTTCAATAACAGCCTTTTTGTCAGACAAATACTGTATAAACTTTTTAGCGTCTTCTTCTTTTTTAAATCCATTGTCATTATATAATAAATTACTCTCAAATAGTTTTGATTTTTCTGTAACCTTCCATTCTGCTTTAAAACAAGATGTATCATTTCCAAACTCACCAACTATTTTGTAATACTTAGTCTTGACAAAGTTTCTTATCTCTCTTTCTCTTGAAACTACCATACCTAAAACACAAGTCATAACTCTACCAACTGCAATAGATACTTTCTCTTCATTTAAGTCTTTTGCAATTCTTCTTCCAAAAATTATTGATAAAAGTCTTGAAAAATTTATTCCTATAAGATAATCTTCTTTAGCTCTTAAATATGCGGAATCTGATAAACTATCATACTCACTTAAATCTTTGGCTTCTTTAATACCTCTTTGTATTTCTTCCTCTGTTTGCGAATCTATCCAAACCCTTTTCATTTTTGCATTAGGATTAGGGTTTGCCATCATAAAAACTAATCTTTGTATGTATTCTCCCTCACGTCCAGAGTCACCGAGCATTATATATTTCTTCAATATCTTCTCTTTGCATAAGTGATTTAATTATCTCAAACTGTTTTGCTTGTATTCCACCAGAAATAACTTCATACTTCCACTCTTTAGGTAAAAATGGCAAAGTTTCTAATCGCCAAAACTTTAGTTTCTCATCATATACTTCTGGATAACTCATTGTTACTAAATGACCATAACACCAAGTTATAATCCAGCCATTTCCTTCTAAATAGCCGTTCTTCTTAACTGGATTTACTTTTAAAACTTTGGCAAATTCTGTTGCGACAGATGGTTTCTCAGTAATTAGTAATTTCATTTGTCCCTTCCTTTTTTCTCGTAATCTTCTCACTCATTATATAATATTAATCCATAATTTACAACAAAAAACGCAACAAAAAAGCGGATATTTTCTATCCGCTTTTAATTATCTATTTTTATTTTTCTTTAATACTCTCATACTTAAAGTAGGAAATCCCCGCAATCACAAGTACTACAAATATTGCTCTCATTATATTATCTGATGCACCTGTATATGGAATATCTTCTTCATAACTTGTTGTATTAGTATTTGTTTTATTTGTATTAACTGTATTATTTCTTACAATGTTTCCACTTGTATTATTCTTTACAGTGTTATTTCTTGGTACAATTTGATTTGCTGGTCTATTTGTATTTGTTGGTTGTCCTGATTGATTTCCAATTTCATTTCCACTAGGAGCATTTCCTATTGTGATTTTTGTAGAAATTGGAGCTGCTGAAATTGATTCTTCTGTGTTAGTAGCTTTAATATCATTTAATTTAATCTCTCCGCTCTTTCCTGTTACACCACTTTTTGTTTTAAATGTAATTTGAACAACATCAGAATCTTCTTTTATAAAACCTGGATTATATAACATCAATTTTCCGTTTTCTTTGTTATATGATGGTTGCCAACCATTATTTCCATCAATACTATCATCACTTAAAGTTTCAAAAACTTGTGGACTATATGTTAAAACACCTTCAAAAATATTAATACCATTTGTTCCAACATCTAAGTTTGAAATTTTAATTGTTACAACAAACTCATTTGATTCAGCTACCGTTGTTTTCGGTGTTGAAAATGAAGCTGAAAAACTTGATGCACTAACAGTTGTTACTAATGATGTTACAACCAATATTAACATTAACGAAATAATTGCTAATTTCTTTTTCATCTTAAAAATCTCCTTCTCTTTATATAGTATAACGCTTTTTATATTAAAAATCAAGCATTTTTATGTTAAATAATAATTACAATTTTGTAAACTAAGTGTTCATATAAAGATATACTATTTGTGATAAATCTATACTATCTACATTTCCATTGCAATTCATATCCATTGCTTTAAGCTGATTTCCTTTTAACGTGAACTCTTTTCCATACATATAATGTGCAATAAATTTTGAAAAATCAATTATTTGCAGACGACCATCTCCAGTTATATCACCTCTTACTATCAAGGTATAAACTGAACCATCAGATAAAGTCATTGTCATTCCTGTCTTAACTAAATCTGTATCTGAGGCTGTTGTTCCATTTGTGTTTTTTATAGTTATCGTCTTTGAATTTGTTTTTATTTTTGATTTAAAATCACTTACTCTTGTATTATTAGGTTGTATTTTATAAATATCCTTACTTGATTTTATATCATATTCAGAACTACTTATAGTGATTTTTTCACTAGGCGGATTAGGATTATCTGGGTTATCCGGATTACTTGGATTGTCTGGGTTACTTGGGTTATCCGGATTACTTGGATTATCTGGGTTGCTTGGGTTATCCGGATTGCTTGGATTGTCTGGGTTGCTTGGGTTGTCCGGATTACTTGGGTTATCTGGGTTACTTGGGTTTGATGCACCTAAATCTGTAAATGCTTTTATACAAAGATCTGTATTTTTCATATCAAAACCACTAACTGATTGCTCAGATAACATAAACCAGTTATATCCATCTAATGAGTACATACATCTATTAGGATTTCCTTTTATAGTTGAATATAATGAGTTAGGCACTGAAGCTTCTACTGAAAAATAAAATTTTCCTGTATTTGATTTTTGTTTTATTACAATTGCAAAATTATTTTCAGTAAGTTCTATATCTGGGATATCAATTCTGTGATATCCTGGTGAAAGGACATCAGTAGTAGCTACTTTTGTAAGTCCTTTTATTATTGTACTATTTCCTTTTGGGTTAACATATATTTCTAGAGCTGTACTGTCTGGTACTGAAACTCCTATATATTTCAAAGTTTCTTTCTTAGATGCATCTCTTGAATATACTGATGCTATATATCCTTCATTTGATGAATCCAATCCTATTGCTGTATTATCTCCCATTAAGTTATATTGATATAATTTATCATAATCAACATCTGAAGTTGAAACAATTCCATATAACATACTTTCTATTAAAGCATCTTCATAAGAAATATATATGTATCCTTTGTCAAAGTTCTCTGTTCCATAAGTATTTAAGCAAATATATGCACCATTATTCTTTGGTTTTGCTGCTCCTGTAAAATTATCTCTCGAATAAGAATCATCCCAACCAACTATTGTAACTGCGTGATCTCTTACATAAGAATTACTATTACAGAAATATGCTTTTGATTTGAAAGCATTTGATTTATTACTGTAAAATTGAGCTTGATTACCAGCTGTTACTGCTGAAACCGCACCATATTTTACTATATGGTCTTTTATCATATTTCTAATTTCAGTAACTTCTGAAGCTGAATATATATGCTTATTATCTCCTACTCCACCATTTGTATATGTAACTGTTCCATCACCTGCATATTCTTTCATCAAAATTGGTAAAACTACAGTTTCAGTAGCTATTGTATCAACAGGCTTATCTAAATCTTTCAAAGAAATTCTATTACCATTGTCTTCAAAAGGCATTTGTTCTTCAAGTACTGCACCTTTTCCATTAGTTAAATATGCTAAACCAAAGATTGCAAGTCCACCTGTTCCTGCTTCTCTATTAAATCCATAAGGGTTTTGCCCATCTGTAAAAGTTCTTATAGTAGAGTAATCCATGTGTCTTGGTGAAAAAGTTTTTTCTGCACCTTTAAGCAAAGCTAAATTTGTTTCAAGCATTGTTACTGTTGAAAAAGCCCAGCACTCATTTGTGCCACCTTGGTTTTTTACTTTAACATTTACATCTGTATTCAAATTATACTTTGGTTGATTATAACTTGCATTTCCTACAAGTGCGTCATACCAGTCCTCTGAAATGTTTCTAGTAAGAGCTTTTAAATTATAGCTAATTGCCTTTTTCTCATAATTCTCAAGTGCTTCTTCATCAACTGTACCTGCATATAAATTTGGAATTATTGTATTTTCTTTTTCTTCATCACTTAGCTTTTGCCACTCTACAAACTGTTCAGTATGTGAAGTCTGTAATTGTGGAGCGTCCACAGCAAAGCTAATTGAATTCATAAACAAAACACCTATCAACGCAGTACCGGCGCAAAGCATTTTAACTGTTCGTTTATCAAATTTAAACTTCTTCATTAATTACTCTCTTCCTTCTTATATATTTGCATATAATTATTTCATTGTATCAAGTCTATTATAGCACTTACTATATAAGCTTGCAAGTTTACTCCTATTAAGTTTTTATTGCATTTTTGTTACTGAAATGTAATAAAATTTTTATCGACTTGATATTTATATTTCACTTTTTTGCGGTATAATATTTATATACGAAAGAGTTAAGGAGTTTTTATGAACATAAATTCTACACTAAAGCGAGAGGGTATTGAAGTTATCAACCCTTTAAGTACACTTGAAATTAATAAAATAGCTTCAAAAATTGCAGAGAAGTTATGTTCTTCTTTTCCTGAACATAACCTAAATCAAAGCGATTTATTTATTTCTATATCAAGATTAAATATGTACATAGCAAAAATGCCAAATGATATGGCTGCTGCAAAATATTTATATAAAAACGACTCAATTTATTTTAGTCAAGATATGGATTTTGACGACTTAAACACTCTTGCAATTCATGAATGTATACATTTCTTACAATCTTTAAAAGATAAACGTGGAAAAACTATCAGACTTGGATTATATGATTTGCAAGGAAAATCTCATGGTATGGCATTAAACGAAGCTGCTGTACAATATATGGCTTCTAAAGCAAATGGAGCTGTAACTGATACAGTTAGATATTATAGTATGAATCTAACTACTGAAAGTCCTGATTATTATCCAATAGAAACAGCAATTATAAGACAACTTGCATATTTCACTGGTACATACCCACTTTTCCATAGTGTTTTGTTTAGTAATGATGTATTCAAAAATACTTTTATTGCAAAATCTAGTCCAAAAGCTTATGGTATTATAGAATCAAACTTAGATTTAGTTATGCAATATCAGGAAGAACTTGTTATCTCAATGAATGATTTAGATACTTGTTCTGAAATAGATGCACCACTTAGCAAAATTAAAAATTTATCTAATAGGATTGAAGCTCTTAAAGCAATTATATTAAAACTTACTCTTGAAATTCAAAACACTATTATATATCACTGCTTTAATAGAGAATTTGATTATATAAAAGATCAAGATAGCTTAAATGCTTTCCAAACACACTTATATAACTTTAAAGATTTGCTTATTGACACTGAAGGCTACAACTATTATAATGAGTTCTATCGTGAAATGATGAACAGACTTGATGAAAAGCGCGAGATGGTAAAGAAATTTGGTGTACTTACCTTTTTCGAAGAATCAAATAAAGATTTAGTGCTTTTCGAAAATCCCACCTACGGTATTGAATTCTTTAAAAAATTATTTGCCAAACTTAGATTACTTTTCGAAGAGAAGGTACGAATGAAAAACATAGAATAAAAACCTCTTGTTTCAAGAGGTTTTTTCTAATTCTTTTATTACTAATTGTAAGTCTTGCCAAAAATCAATTTTCTTAGCTTCATCTCTAAGTAAGGCTGCGGGATGAAAAGTAGGCATATATTTTATATCTTTTTTTATTATCCAATTTCCTCTTGCTTTAGTAATTCCGTATTCTTCACCTAAAACATTTTTAAGTGCAACACTTCCCATCAAAACTATTATTTCTGGTTTTACAAGCATCACTTGATTTCTTAAATAATCCATACAAGCTATTGCTTCATCTTTTTCTGGATTTCTATTGCCTGGTGGTCTGCATTTTACGATATTGGCAATATACACGTCATCTCTTTCTATACCAAGTCCTTTAAAAGCTTCATTCATCAATTTCCCTGCTTTTCCTACAAAAGGAATCCCATGTGCGTCCTCGTCTGCACCGAGGTCCTTCACCGATAAACATTACTCTAGCATTAGGATTTCCAGTACCAAAAACTGTATTTGTCCTATTTCTACATAGCTTGCATTTCTCACACTTTTTTACTTCTTCGTCTATTTCTTCTAAACTATCGTACATAAATTACTCCTATAACATTATAATTGCTGTACCTCTACCTGAATTATCTCCATCTACTCTAACTGATTCAATTTTATCACCATTGCATACACTACACAAGTTACAATCAATAATATTTTTTTCTCTTATTCCAAGTTCTAATAATAATATCCTATTAATCTCAACTGTGTCAATATTATATTTTTGATCTCCATCTACTATCTCACCAAGTTCAATAAACTTTTCTGTTTTTCCAGTAAAAGCAAAAATCTCTTCACAAAGCTCTTTTACATCTAAAGAAACCTCAAAATGACATTTTCTAATGCTTGGACATATAAAACATAAGATGTCACTTGGTCTGCAACCATAAGAATTTATCATCTTTACAACTGCTTTTTCTGCTATTTTTTTGAAAGTACCTCTCCAACCAGAATGAATATTTGCAATTACTTTTTTTACTGGGTCATAAAATAAAAATAAAATACAATCTGCATTTTTAGTTGTAAGTGCAATTTCCTGCTTATTTGTGATTAATCCATCCACATTTTGTAGTTCTCCTGTGGATAAAACCTTGTCGACATTTTTAATGCAATCTGTATGTGTTTGTACTGGTTGAACTACTTTACTTGGATCAATCTCTAACGCCTTACATAACTTGTCATAACTCATAGCATTTTTCTCCATATCAGTAAATGCAAAATCTATTCCTTCACTTTTTAACGTATATGCATGTTTTATTCCATATTTAAGTAATCTCTTAAATTGAATATAGTGTATTCCTTCTTTTTCTACATATACAATTTCTTCACTTTTAAACATTTAACTTCTCCTTTAAATAAATTTTCTTGGAACTCTATTTGAAATACAAGATAATATCTCATAGTTTATTGTATCACATTTTTCAGCAACTTCGTCTAAAGTTATATGGTCATTATCCCAAATATATACTTCATCTCCAACTTTCACTTCTGGAATATCTGTCACATCAATCATAAAACTATCCATACAAACCCTGCCAATAATCTTTGCTGTATGCCCATTTACAAAAACTTTAGCGCCTGTCATACTTCTACGAATACCGTCAGCATATCCAAGTGGAACTGTTGCAACTTTAGTAGTTTTATCTGCTATAAATAATCTACCATAACTTACACTGTCGCCTTTTTCTATTGTTTTTACGAAATTTATTCTAGCCTTAAGTTTGGAAGTAGGCTTTAAGTCTAATTTCCCATAAGCTCCTTTGAAAGATTCGTAACCATACATTATTATTCCCGGTCTTGCTGTATTACATTTATTATTTTCAAAATTTAATATTCCATTAGAAGCACTCGTATGTATGTATTTTATATCATCAAAATATTTTTCTATTACTTCTAAACCTTTATTAAATCTTTCTATTTGCTCTTTAGTATAGTTTTCATCACTGTCAGCAACTGAAAAATGAGTATATACTCCTTCTAGTTTTATAAAAGGATTTTGTTTGATTGTGTAACAAAATGTTTCTACATCTTCATATTTAATTCCAGTTCTTCCCATTCCTGTTTCAAGTTCTAAATGAATTTTACATTCTTGTTTAGTTTCTACTAGCCTTTTTAAAAAAGACATTTCACTAACACCTGATGTAACATTTTGCTTTATAATTTCATCTATATCATTTATATCTGGCTGATTTAAAATAAGAATATCGCCTTTATATCCCAAATTTCTAATAAAATTTGCCTCTTCTGCCATAGCAACAGCAACAATTTTAAAATCTTTATATGCTTCTAATTTTGTGTTTATATAAGTCCCATAACCACTTGCTTTTATAACTGGCATTAAAATTATGTCCTCACCCACAAAATCTTGTATATTCTTCAAATTATCTTTAAACGCTTTTAAATCAACTTCTAAAACAGCATTTCTCATCAGTTTTCTCCTTAACTTATATAATCAAAATTATTGCATTTTAGCGAAGTACTAAAATTACATATAGTGCGATATGAACAAAAATCACAACCTGTCTTTCCTTTGTAATTATATGGTTTGATGTCGATATTTCCTCTCATAATTTCAGAAGATAGTTCTTTTATAATCTTCTTAACATTTTTTTGAAGTTCTTTAAATTCTTCTGCTGTAAGAGTAGAACTTCCACGACTACTTATTTCTCCATCTTTACTTAAAGTAACTGGAATTATATCAGACTTCTTAGAAGGCTCTATTTTTTTATCCATAGCCTTTATAACATTAATATCTGCTAAAACCAAACCTTTCATCTGAAAAGCTTTTCTGATTTCTGCTTCAATCAATTCTACATCATCAATATTTTTTTGAGCTTTATATATGTTATCGATTAAACCTAAATATAAAAGTCCACTTGCCTCATAATCTCTTGCTTCTGTCAAAGCATCTATGTAAGTTACAAGTTGTATTTGCAAACCTGCTTCTGCTTGTTTTACATCTAGCTCTCTATTAGAAGATTTATAGTCAATAACTCTAACATATTGTTTGTCACCAATCTTACCTAAATCCACTCTATCAATTTTTCCTGTTATTTCAAGCGCTTTATCTTCAAAAAGTGACATCTGTATTGGCTTGAACTCACTGATATTACTAAATTCAATCTCGTGTCCTAAAACTTCAAAATCACTATTTTTAATTGAGTATATAATATACTGTACAGATTTTAGTACAACTTTTTTTAAACTTCTTGTTAACGTTCTAAATTTTGCTGTACTTGTAAAAGTATAATATTTTGGAAAATCTAATATCTCCTCTATAATCTGCAAAGTTAGTTTTTCAATTTCTTCATCACTCATTTTTGTTATAGATAACTTCTTCTCATCTATTCTCTTAAATAGCTCATCAATAACCTCATGCATAAAAGAACCTGTATCTACTGACGCCATCTTAAGTTCTGGATTTTCTTTAAGTTTAAGTCCATAAGTTAAATGGAAAGAAAACGGACATTTTCTATAACTTTCTAATCTTGATACACTAGTTCTTAGCTTCTTGCCATAAAGTTTGTCAATATTTTCTTCTGATATTCTCTCTGGTAAGTTGTTATAATCAAAACCACTAATTGAAGCTAAAAATTCATCTTTTTTAGTAAGATAAAAATATCTTATAATATCTGCCCACTCTTGTGTGATTTCATTTCCTTCTAGAAATTCTTTATATACTTTAAGTGCTTCTTCAAAACTTGCTTTCTCATTACTAAGTTTATGTTCTACCGATAATATATCACTTTTCTCTATTAATTTTGGAAAAATGAGTTTCATCTTCTTGACAAGTATTGATGGTCTAAGTGGAGCTCCAGCCTTATCACTTGAAGCATAAGATAAAAACAATTTCTCTTCTGGTGTTGTAAAAGTTCTATAAATATTAAACTGTTCTTCATATAAAAGCTCTGTTGAAGATTTCGCAAGTTCAAAGCCTTTGCTCAAAAGCTTTTCTCTATCATTATCATTTAAAAATCCCTCTTCTTTAGCTTTCGCTGGAAAAACTCCGTCATTGATACCAATAATAAATAAAACTTTTGTCTTTCTACTTCTTGAACGTTCTGTATCTCCAAGCACTACTTGATCTTGTGTTGCAGGGATAGCTCCAAGTTCGCTATTCTTAATACCAGTTTGCAGAAGCTCTTTATATTTTTCAAAAGTAACTTTGTCATCTTTAAATAATAGCACAAGCTCATCAAATACTGTAATCAAAATCTTATAACTCGTACTATATTCATCTGCTATTTCTGGTAAATCAAACTTCTTAATTTTCTTATCTAATATTTCATTAACTTTATTATCAATTAAGAAATTATATAAGCTCTTAGTCACTTCAGAAACCGTCCTATTTTCTGAAACACTTTTCTTTAAATCTAAAATCGGTGTAACAATTTGTTTCCTGATGCCTTCTAATTTTTCTTGCACATCATTAATAGGCTCATAATTAAACTCTCGAGCATACCATTTACTCCCCTTTATTCCCCATTTCTTACAATAATTTTCAAGCTCATAAATATCTTTATTTTCAAACTCATGCAAACCTATTTTCAAATAATCAAAAACTGCGTCATAAGACCAATTCTTTGAAAAAATATCTAACAATGCTATTATATATTTTATTAAAATATTTTGATTTAATTCTTTTTTGCTGTCAATAAACAAAGGTATTTCATATTTGTCAAAAACTGCTTTTGCATCTTCTATGTAATCATCTATATTTTTAGTAACAATACCTATTTCATTATATCTAAGCTCTCCATGCTTTACTAGTTCTAAGATTTTTGCTGCTACATATTCCATTTCAGAATATGAATTATTCGCTAAAAATAACTCGATATTCTCTACCTCATCTTTATACTTTTCTCTTCCACCTAAAGACAATTTCTGTTCTAAAAAAGCAAGTTCTGTGTTCTTAAACCTATGTAAATCTTTAAGTTCTATTTTATTTATCTCTGCTTTGTTTTCTCCAGCAATTTCTAAAAGCTTTCTTGCAAACTTTTTATTAAAATAAAAAATATCCTCTTCTAATTTGGTAGGCTTATCAAAATTATCTGTACAAACAGTAACAGTTACTTCTCTACACACCTTCAAAAGTTCTTCAAAAACACCAAATTCTTGAACTGTAAAACCTAGAAAATCATCAATATATATAATGCTATCTTTAAACATATCTGTATATTTTAAGTTTTCTCTTAAAATATTCATACTGTCATTTTCATCAATAAACTTCTCGCTTATTTTTTGCTCATAAGCCTTATGTATAATTCCAACATCTTCTAGTTTAAGTCTCATATATTCGTCATCAAAATCAGTATTTAATACACTTTCAATATCAATACCATGCTTCTTAAACTCTGTAAGCATATTACCAACTATGTCAATATTCTTATCCGATTTGCCCAAAAATTTTAAATTTTTCTTCTCTTTTGTCAAGATATCATATATTAACATACTCTTTCCTATTTTAGAAAGTCTAGTATATAAATTACCTCCTACTTCTCCCATAACTCTTGTTGCCATTCTACTTAAAGTAAGTACTTCTACATTTAAAAGAGTACTCTCACCTGTTATTTTAAATAGGTTTTGCTCTGCTGTTAAATTACTTTGCTCAGGCACAATAAGATAGATACTTCCAGTACCTATCTTATTTTTCAAATCTTCATATATAGTTTTACTCTTACCGCTTCCGCTTTTGCCATAAACTAAGTTAAATTTCATATTTCTCCTTAATAATTATCCTCACTTAATGTTGGATATATAAAATGCGCATCATCAACTATTCTTCCATCTTCTGTGTGGTCTACAAAGAAATCTCTTGAACCTTTTAAGAAATACTTAGTATATACATTTTGTGAAACATATCCGTCACCTACAATAACTGGGTCGTCCCAAGTAGCATCAATTGCATACCAGTTCTCATCTATTCTAACATAATTCCAAGCATGGCTTTCTGTATCACCATTTGAATTCTGTCCAATTCCACATACTATTACACAAGGAATTCCAAAATCATCTAAAATATATTTTAAAGATTTTGCATATCCTTCACAAACTGCCTCTCTATTTATTAAAGCTCCATAAATATTGTATATATTATCTTTTTCTAAAGATTTATCATAATCCATTGTATCTATCAAATAATCATGAACAGTTCTTACAATGTCATAAGTATTGCCTTCTATAACAGTACCTCTAACATTTGACTTAATAGTTTCTAACATTTCTGTCACCATATTAACAGATTGTTCGTTAAAGAAAGTCTCTGACAAATATGTCTCACCTTCTAAGTTTCCAATTGAAACTCTGTAAGTCTTTAAAGGTCCAAAACTTGTAATTTCAGTAGACATATACATTTTCGTTATGTCTAAGAAAAATATTTCTGGGTGATCAAATAAAAGTGCATTCATACCAAATTGGAAAGCCTCTTCTAAAACTGCATCTCCGCCCTCTTCGTGTAATAAATCATTAAATAATGTATCAAAATTTACTACATATGTACCAGTTTTTAATTTCTCTATATTATCATAAACTCTGTCATAAATCATCTTTCCATATATATCTAATTGATAATAATACATTTTATTTGTTGCATTATCTCTCTTCGCAGGTGTAACTACTGGTGCTGGCTCTTCCTCTTGTGGTGGTTGCTCTTCAGGTTGTTCTTCCTCTTCAGGCATAATTCTTTCAATAACTTCAACTGGTTCTTCTTCTGATGGCTCTTCCTCGTCATCTTTATTATCATTTATCCATTCATCAATATTGTCCTGTGTAACTTGAAACTCGTCTACTGGTCTTGGTGATATAATTTCTTCTGTTGTATTGCCAAAAAATCTAGTCAAACTTATACTTTTTGGTATATCTACAATACCAAAAATATCTACACAAAAATAGGCTGTAAGTAACAGTATGATTATGATAAAAGCTGTCATTAACCCTGCTGCTAAATTATCTTTTTTGCCCATTTGTAACCTCCAATTCTATGCTCCTTTTCCTTGCTCTCTCTTCCAATAAAATAAGTATTGTTGTGCAAGACCGTGGTAGCTCAAAAAATTTTTCTTCTGCTAATTTCTTTATTTCTCTTTTGCTAACTTTCTCTTCATCTTCATTATGTATATATAAATCATTCATAACTCTTCTAACCCAAACATCAATTGGGAAAACATCAAATCGTTTTAATGAAAAAAGCATTATGCAATTTGCAACCTTTTCTCCAACTCCGTCAAGTTTTAAAAGCTCTTCTTCAACTTTTTCTAAGCTTTTCTCATTTTGTAAATTTGTAAGTAATGTTTTATCTTCTTTAATCATCTTTGTAGTATTATATACTCTCTTATCTCTAAAGCCAAGTCCCATACCTCTTAAATTTTCTACACTAGCTTTTGAAAGTTCTTCTATGCTTGGAAACAGATAATACTCCTCTTCTCTAAAAACAACTTTTTTACCATAAGTTTTTGAAATTTTATCTATTATCTTTTTAATTCTTGGTATATTATTGTTTGCTGATATTATAAATGAAATTATACATTCCCATAAATCTTGATTTAAAATACGTATTCCATCACCAAATTTAATACTCTCTCTTAAATACTCGTCCACTTTGCTTAGTCTTTCTTTAATCTTAGCATAATCTGTTTCTAAATCAAAATAATCCTTTACAATATCTTCCAACTTTCCTTCTACATTACCTGTAAAAATAAAGTCTGTTCCGTCTTGTTTTACATTTATAACTCCAGCTTTTATTATACCTGTATAGCTTCCATCTACTAACATATTCCATCTAAAACACTGTCCGCACTCAAAAATGTGTACTAAGTTAAAACTATCTGGATTTTTTAAAATATATGTCTGTTCCATATTAAAACTCCTCTATTATTCCAACTATATTTTAATATATTTACATTTATTTATCAATGGAAATTTAAAATTTTATTCTTCTTTAAAACCTAACCCATATACTTCTCTTGCATCTGTTATTATAATAAACGCATTAGGGTCTATTTGCAACGCTAAATTCTTAATAGTCATCACATTTCTTCTTTTAGTAACACACATAAGTATCATTCTTTCTTTTGAAGTAAACATTCCTTTTCCATAAAGTCCTGTTGAACCACTTTCAATTTCTACATTAATTATATCAGAAATCTCCTCATACTTGTCTGACACAATATATAGCATTTTACTAAAGTTTATACCTTCAAACACTAAGTCTATCATTTTACCAATTATAAAAATCGCAATTGCTGAATATAAACCTATTTCAATCTGTCTAAAAAATATAAGATTTAAAAACACAATAATTCCATCCATAAGAGCTAAAGTATTTGATGTCCTTATTCTATTTGAATAACTTTTTATTATTTGTACAATAAGGTCTGTGCCACCTGTTGACGCTCTTGCTTTAAAAACTAATCCTAGTCCAATACCAATTAAAATACCACCATAAATACAATCTAGAAACTTATCAGTAGTAAAAGTCTCAATTTGACTTAATACATCTATCATTTCTGAATACAAAATCGTTGCATATATACTTTTAAGTAAAAAGCCTTTTCCAGATCTAAAATAACTAATAATAAAAAGTGGAATATTCATCACTATTATTGATAAACCCATTGGTATTTTCGCAAAATAATAAAGTATTGTACCAATACCTGCAAAACCACCACTTGACAATTTATTAGGTAGCAAAAACAATGCAGTACCAACTCCTGCAATAACGCAACCAACTGTTATTAAAATAAAATCTTTAATTTTTTCTCTCATAAAAAACACCTATAACTTAGTATAGGTGCTTCTTTTAAAATTATTCATCAATAAAATCTTTATATTTCTTAGTGACAGTTACTTCTATCTTACTTGCTGGGCATTTGTCGTCCATCTTAATCAAAACATCAACATCATAAGTATCTTTTAATTTTGAAATATTTTGTCTCTTAAAACCTACTACATTGCTAACATTTTGTGGATTAACCTTAACTTCTACTTCTTTTACTTTAGTGTTGAACTTCTTAATTTTGTCAACAATAGTATCATAATACATAGAAGACTCAACAAGTTGCCTAAAAGTTTCATGATATGGACCTGCTACTACATCACTACCATCTTTTTGTGGATTACAAATTGTATCAGTATTTTGAAGTCCAATTCTTATAACTGTAATTCTCTTCTTATTAAAGAAATAACATAAATCTTTACATCTTTCAACAGCTTGGTCAACTGATAGTGGCTCGTATTCACCATCTAAATACTCTCTTTCAAGTTCTGTTCCACGTATTACTAAAACAGGATAAATTCTAACTATCTTAGGTTTTAACTTTGCCAAATTTTTCGCAGTATTAAGCTCATCTAAGGCTGTACTTTCAGGAAGTCCTACCATCATTTGATGCCCTAAAGTAAACCTATGCCATCTAATCATTCTTGAAGCTTTTTTTACATCTTCAAAAGTATGTCCTCTTTTGCATTTATCTAATATGTAATTATCTGTTGATTGTACTCCAAGCTCTATTGTTTTAACTTTATACTTTTTAAGTCTCTTTAATACTTCTTTATTGATACAATCAGGTCTAGTAGAAACTCTAATACTATCTACTTTTTTAGCTTCAATATATTCATACGCAGTTTTTAAAAGTCGTTCTTGAAGTTCTGCTTCAATAGCTGTGAAACTACCTCCAAAAAAAGCAACTTCTACTTTAGCATCTTTTTCTTTAAAACTGTCTAAATAATATTCAATTGTGCTTCTTACATCTTCTTCCGTTACATTTTTTTGCTGACCACTGATTTTTCTTTGATTGCAAAAAGTGCATTCATTCGGACAACCTAGATGTGGTACAAATATCGGAATAATGTATTGTTTCTTCATATATAGCTCCTTATTTTAATTCTTCTAAAGTTTTTCTTGCTGCTTCCATTTCTGCTGCTTTTTTGCTCTTTCCAGTTCCTGTTTGCATTTTCTTATTATTAATTACAAGCTCTGCTGTGAACTCCTTATTATGATCTGGTCCTGTTTCAGAAATAATATTATATTTAATTGAAACATCTCCATGCACTTGAAGTTTTTCTTGCAAAGTAGTTTTATAATCTTTCATCCCAACATTTTTTGAAGCATATTCTATTTGCTCTGTAATATTGTCTAAAATAAATTTCTCGGCATTTTCTAAATTAGAGTCTAAATATATTGCTGCAATAACAGCTTCGACTGTATCGGCAAGTATAGCCTTTTTAGTACCATGTGATAATTGTTCACTTTTTCCTAAAAACAAGAAATCACTAAAATTATGCTTAACTGCCACAGTATAAAGACTATCTTCGCATACTGAATATGCCCTAACTTTAGTCATTTCTCCTTCTGATAAACCCTTATAATTTTGATATAAATATTTACTAGATATAAATTCTAATATACTATCTCCAAGATATTCTAATCTCTCATAGCTCTCTACTTTTTTCTCATAAGCATAAGATGTATGTGTTAACGCTTTTTTTAATAAACTTTTATCAGTAAATGTATATCCTATTTCTTTTTCAAACACTTCTAAATTCAAGCTTTTTTACCTCCTTTTCTTATTATATCTCTTTTGGTAAATTTTTTCAATAAAAATCGGGTATATATATTATTTAAAAATAAATAACATATACACCCGATTTTATTTTATTGTAAGTGTCATATTACACGTTTTCTTTGATATAGTCTACTACATCTCCAACTGTAACTACTTTTTCTGCATCAGCATCTGGAATTTCTAAATCGAATTCTTCTTCTAAAGCCATAACTAATTCAACTATATCTAATGAATCAGCTCCTAAATCATCAATAAAAGATGAATCCATTTCAACAGATGTATCTGCAACACCTAATTGTTCTACAATTATAGATTTTACTTTTTCAAATACTTCTTCAGTACTCATATTAGTTTACCTCCTTCTCAAAGATATTACTATATAATTATTTTTATTATATACAACATAAAATGTCAAGTGTTTCTTTATTTTTTTTCAAATTCTTCTATCATTTTATCTACTGCTTTACTTTCAACAAATCTTTCTGCTTGTTTGATAGTGAAATAAAATAAATACTCATCACTGCTACCATGAGCTTTTACTACTGGTTTCTTAACTCCTAAGAACAAAGCTCCACCATATTCTTTATAGTCCATTGTCTTCGCAAATCTTTTTATGGCTGGCATACAAGGAATTGAACCTATCATAGTAAATATATTCCTTTTTAAACTCTCTGTCAAGTTTCTTTTTACCATTTTGCCTACACCTTCAAGTGTTTTTAAGAAAACATTTCCAGTAAAACCATCAGTAATAACACTGTCAATTTCACCTGAGAAACAATCTCTACCTTCAACATTTCCAACAAAATTAACACCATATTCTTCTGCATGTTCATTTAAAATTTGGAAAGTTTCTTTCACTAAATCATTTCCTTTTGTTTCTTCTGTTCCTATATTTAATAGACCAACTTTTGGGTTTTCAATACCTAAAGTATTTTTCAAATATATAGTTGACATCTGTGCAAATTGAACTAAATTAATTGGCTTACAATTTGTATTAGCACCAGCGTCCATAAGTAAGAAACTCTTTCCATAAGCTGGAAGTAGTGGTGCGATAGCTGGTCTATCTATTCCCCTTATTCTTCCTACTAATAATGTAGCACCTGTAAGTAATGCTCCAGAGTTTCCAGCAGATATAAATACATCGCCTTCACCCTCTTTTAACATCTTAAAACCAACTACCATTGAAGAATCTTTCTTAGTTTTTATAGCTTGTGTTGGAATATCACACATTTCAATAGTTTCAGTAGTATTTCTAATAGAAATATTACTTGCAACTTCTGTTATTGTGCTTTTTCCATAAAACTCTTTGGCTTTCTTATTAATTAATTCTTCATTTCCAATAAGTATAATTTGAGATTTTACTTCTTTGGCAGCCTTAACTGCACCTTTTATTGTAGCATCAGGAGCATTATCTCCACCCATTGCATCTAATAATATTATCAAATTTTTTCCCCCTTAAACTATGTCTATTAAATATATATATTAGACATTAATATTTTAAATGCTTTCTATAAAAAAAGCAATAGTTTTTTAAAAAATTGACCACTAATTCGGTTCTAACTGTTTTAAACTTCATTATTAACAGTAGTCTGAACTGTATTTTCAAACATCGTTTGGGTATTGGCATTTGGTACAAATTCTTCTACTGCATTATCTATAACTTGAACTACCAGTCTTTCTGTGTATCCACCTTGATCGCCTAACATTAATTGCATTGCTGTTATAAAGTAATATAAAAGCAAAAATCCAAGAACTAATCCAACTAATTTTACACCAACAAAAACCCAAGTATGTATAATATCGAAAGCGTAAGCTCCAACTCGGCGTTTTGCCCAATCAACTTCATGTATGGACTCCATTATAATTCTAGTTCTGTTTTCTAGCATTTCATTTGGATTTAAATCTAGTTTCTCTGCTAAAATATATATGCAATCTAAGTCTGGAAATTCCTTACCTTTTTCCCATTTCTGCCATAACTTAACTGTAATTTGAGGTTTGCGTATTTCATCTACCAATTCATTTATGCTCAAGTTACGCTCTTCTCTAGCTGTTTTAATCATCTTGCCTACATAACTTACTGGCATTTTCTTTTTTCCAATCCCCATATGTTATATCCTTTCGACATATATACTGATTTTACCTTTAATGTTATAAAAAAGTCAATAGTTATTGTAAAACTATAGTGGGAAATAAGTGGGAAACTAGAAAAAAATGTAAAAAAAGAGTTTCCTATTTACATTAGGAAACTCCTCTATATAAACTATTTTTAGTTTTTGATTATTCAATAATATCAGAAACTACACCAGAACCTACTGTTCTACCACCTTCACGGATAGCGAATCTTAGTCCTTTTTCAATAGCGATTGGTGTGATTAATTCGATTGTCATAGCAACGTTATCACCTGGCATAACCATTTCAACACCTGCTGGTAAATCGATAACACCTGTAACGTCTGTTGTTCTAAAGTAGAATTGTGGTCTATATCCATTAAAGAATGGAGTATGTCTTCCACCTTCTTCTTTAGTTAAAACGTATACTTCTGATTTGAATTTTGTATGTGGATTGATTGTTCCTGGTTTAGCGATAACTTGACCTCTTTCGATGTCTTTTCTATCGATACCTCTTAATAGAACACCAATGTTATCTCCTGCTTCAGCTTGATCTAATAATTTTCTGAACATTTCAACACCAGTTACAACTGTTTGTGTTCTTTCAGCTGATAAACCAACGATTTCAACGTTATCTTGAACTTTAACTGTTCCTCTTTCTACTCTACCTGTTGCAACAGTACCACGACCTGTGATTGTGAATACGTCTTCAACTGGCATTAAGAATGGTTGATCAACTGGTCTTTCTGGAGTTGGGATATAGCTATCAACAGCTGCCATTAATTCTTTCATGCAAGCATATTCTGCTGCATTTGGATCTGTAGCTGATGACTCTAATACTTTTAATGAAGATCCTTTGATAATTGGAATCTCGTCTCCTGGGAAATCATAGCTTGATAATAAGTCTCTAACTTCCATTTCAACTAATTCAAGTAATTCTGGATCATCAACCATATCGCATTTATTTAAGTAAACAACGATAAATTTAACACCAACTTGTCTAGCAAGTAAGATGTGCTCTCTTGTTTGAGGCATTGGACCATCTGCTGCAGAAACTACTAATATAGCTCCGTCCATTTGAGCAGCACCAGTAATCATGTTTTTAACATAGTCAGCGTGTCCTGGGCAGTCAACGTGTGCATAGTGTCTGTTTTCTGTTTCATATTCAACGTGAGCAGTATTGATTGTAATACCTCTAGCTTTTTCTTCAGGAGCTCCGTCGATTTGATCGTAAGCTGTGAATTGAGCTTTTCCTAATAATCCTAGGTATTTTGTAATAGCTGCTGTTGTTGTTGTTTTACCATGGTCAACGTGTCCGATTGTACCAATGTTAACGTGTGGTTTTGTTCTTTCGAATTTAGCTTTAGCCATTTTTAATTTTCCTCCTTTTAATTTAGCTATGAAGGCAGAAGCGCTTTCTACCTCTAGCTACATTATATATTTAAATTTAAAAATTTAAAGACATTTTAATCACTGCTATTTTACACTATTTTACATAAAAAAGCAAGTATTTCTTTTAAAATTAATCTTCTTTTTTAGCTCTTGAAGCAACAATAGTTTCAAGAACTGATTTTGGAACTTCTTCATAATGAGAAGGTTCCATTGAGTATGTTCCTCTACCTTGTGTTTTAGAACGCAAGTCTGTTGCATATCCAAACATTTCTGAAAGTGGAATAAATGCATGAATTTCTTGCATTCCATCATTACTATCCATACCTTCCATTTTTCCACGTCTAGAGTTTACATCTCCAATAACATCTCCCATGTATTCTTCTGGAACTGTTATTTCAACTTTCATAATTGGCTCTAAGATAACTGCGTGACCTTTTCTACAACCTTCTTTGAAAGCCATAGATCCAGCAATATGGAATGCAGCTTCTGATGAGTCAACTTCGTGGTAAGAACCATCTACTAAAGTAGCTTTGAAGTCGATAACTGGATATCCAGCAAGTACACCAGCTTCACAAGCTTCTCTAATTCCTTCTTCAACTGGTTTAACGTATTCTTTTGGAACAACACCACCAACGATTTTGCTCTCAAATTGAACACCTGAACCTGGTTCTAATGGTTCCATTTCTAACCATACGTGACCATATTGTCCTCTACCACCAGATTGACGAATGAATTTACCTTCAACTTTAACTTTTTCTCTAATAGTCTCTTTGTAAGCAACAGATGGTTTACCTACATTACATTCAACTTTAAATTCTCTTTTTAATCTATCAACGATGATATCTAAGTGTAATTCACCCATACCAGCGATAATAGTTTGACCTGTTTCTTGGTTTGTATATGTTTTGAAAGTTGGGTCTTCTTCAGCAAGTTTTGAAAGTGCAATTCCCATTTTTTCTTGAGCAGCTTTATCTTTAGGCTCAATAGCGATATCGATAACTGGCTCAGGGAATTCCATTGATTCAAGGATTATTGGGTGATCAGGATCACATAATGTGTTTCCTGTTGTAACATCTTTTAATCCTACTGCTGCTGCGATATCTCCAGCATATACTACGTTGATATCTTCTCTATTGTTAGAGTGCATTTGAAGAATTCTACCAATTCTTTCTTTTTTATCTTTGCTTGAATTTAAAACTGTTGATCCTGACTCTAATGTTCCAGAGTAAACTCTAAAGAAACATAATTTTCCTACGAATGGGTCAGTAGCAATTTTAAATGCTAAAGCAGCAAATGGTTCTGTATCAGAAGTTTTAGCTTCTGTTTCTTCACCATCTAATGTTTCACCTTTGATATGTGGTATATCTAATGGTGATGGCATAAAATCTACTATACAGTTCAATAACTCTTGAACACCTTTGTTTTTGTATGAAGAACCACATGTTACAGGAACTATGTTATTAGCAATTGTTCCCATTCTTAAACCTTTTTTGATTTCTTCTTCAGAAAGCTCTTCACCTTCTAAATATTTCATCATTAATTCTTCATCTTGTTCAGCAGCGGCTTCAATCATTTTTGTTCTATATTCGTTAGCCATATCTACCATATCAGCTGGGATATCAGTTTCTTCGATTTCTTTTCCTAAATCATCTTTATGAATAAATGCTCTCATTTTGATTAGGTCAACGATACCTTGGAAATTATCTTCAGCTCCTACTGGTAGTTGAACGCAAACTGGATTTGCACGTAATCTTTTTTTCATTTGCTCTACGCAAAGCATAAAGTCTGCACCAGTTGTATCCATTTTGTTTACGTATACCATTCTTGGTACACTATATTTATCTGCTTGTCTCCAAACAGTTTCTGTTTGTGGTTGAACACCACCTTTTGCAGCTAAAACAGTAACAGCACCGTCAAGTACTTTTAAAGATCTTTGAACTTCAACTGTAAAGTCAACGTGACCTGGAGTATCAATAATGTTGATTCTGTTATTGTTCCAGAAACAAGTTGTACAAGCAGAAGTAATTGTAATACCTCTTTCTTGCTCTTGAGCCATCCAGTCCATTGTAGCTCCACCGTCGTGAACTTCACCGATCTTATGAGTTTTACCTGTGTAGAATAATATTCTCTCAGTTGTTGTTGTTTTACCAGCATCAATGTGGGCCATTATTCCTATATTTCTTGTTCTTTCTAATGGGTAAGCTCTTTTATCAGCCATTTTAATTTATCCCCCTATTACTAAAATTTGTAATGTGCAAAAGCTTTGTTAGCTTCAGCCATTTTGTGTGTATCTTCTTTTTTCTTAAATGCTCCACCGTTTCCGCTTACTGCATCAAGAATTTCACCAGCTAATTTTTCAGCCATAGTTTTTTCATGTCTTTTTCTAGCATAAGTTACTAGCCATCTTAGACCTAAAGTTTGTCTTCTTTCTGGTCTAATTTCTAATGGTACTTGATATGTTGCACCACCAATTCTTCTAGCTTTAACTTCTAAAACTGGCATAATATTTTCTAAAGCTGCTTCAAAAACTTCTAATGGATCTTTTTGTTCTTTCTCTTTTATGATATCAAAAGCACCATAAACTATGTTTTGAGCAACTGATTTTTTACCATCTAACATTATATTATTAATAAGTTTTGTAACTATTTTACTATTATATAATGGATCTGGTAAAACATCTCTTTTTGCTATAAATCCTCTTCTTGGCACTATTCTT
>CANDKR010000002.1 GCA_947385375.1 uncultured Clostridia bacterium | reverse complement strand
TTATTCACTCTATCATTTATATCTCGCCAAAGAGGTGGCGACAAATACATTTATTCACTCTATCATTTATATCTCGCCAAAGAGGTGGCGACAAATACATTTATTAAAAACTTGTGTTCTTAATATATTATATTCATAATAGCACAAGATATATACAAATGTCAATATTTTTTTCAAATATAAATAAATTTCCATTAATCCTGTCAGATTAGAACTCATAAGTCTAAATCCTTGCAACAATTCAATATTCAAGTAATTAAAACAACTTCTTAAATATTTCATCTTGATTTTGATAAATATGTTCGTCTATAATTGTATTTATTATCAATGTTGCTGCTACTACTGCAAATAAATACATCAATGTAGTTTGTACCATAAAACTAGTTGCAACTAAAATCATTATTACAATAAAGGTATAAAATAAAACATACATAACATTTGTATTTTGCTTCATCATAGTGTATTCGCTATCCCATTTTAATTGCGGATTTCGTAAATCTATTAATACTTTATACTTTTCTCCAATAAAATTTAATAGTGTTAATCCTGCAAACAATAATAACGTATTTAACGGACTTTTTAAGCAAAGATAGTAAGTTATAGCTACTAAAAAACTAGAAAACATATTTGTCAAAATTCCTATACTAATCTTTAAATTTAATTGCTTTTTCAAAGGTAATGGTAAATATTTAACCATAATTGCATTTATGCTTTCTCTTGAAAATGCGATTATTGATGAAAAATTCATCATATATAAAGTTTGTCCAATGCTTAAAAAGATTGCTAAACCTGAAGCTCTTCGTAAGCCTTCATAAAACCTGTTTAAAGAATCTCCACCAACTTCATTTGCAAAACTTAGAAAGAACACTATGCAAAAGAACACTAATAATGGGTATGCAAGTGGCATAATCAAACATTGGATGCAAAATATATGAGTTCTAATCATTGTTTTTAATTCTTTATAGACATATGATTTATATTTTGATTTTTTCTTGAAATCAGCAAGTTCTAATGGTTTGTCATCAATTTTCTCAATATTGCTATTTATAACAGTTCCAATTGCACCTTTTAGATAAATTTTTGACATAAGCTCTAAAAGTACAACATATATTACCACGCTTTCTGCTAGGTATATAAGGAAATTAAACAATCCATTAATATTATCATAGTTTAACAAAGTATTCATAATTGGCTTAATTAATATAAAATAATTTGCAATCTTTTCGGCTAAGCCATTTGCGTTAAGAACGACTTCTTCAAAACTTGAATTGTCAGAACTACTTAATGCAATTGTTAAAGCGCTAACTATCAAAACAGTAGCAATTATTGTGATATATAGAACTTTACTCTTGTTTTTTATCATATTTGTAAATCGCATAATTACAGCGATTATAAATGATACTAGCATTATCGGAATTATTGGAAGTACTAACAAAACGCATATCATATATACATAAAAAAGTGGTGCTACTTTTGTATAAATTCCATAAACTACTATCGGAATTGCTAGCATGATTATTTCCATCATATATTCTGAAATAATCATATTAACAAGCTTTGCATGTAAAATATCTTTTGATTTCAAAGGCATTCTTAATAAAATTCTTAAATCACGCGAAAAATAAAGTACATTCAAACTTTCAAAAATACTTTTGGTTAGTAATATAACAAAATTCATTAGTAGCAATAAGTTTACAAAGGCATAAGTCTGATTAAATTCACTTAATTTCTTTGTTACATATATACTTGCAACTTCCATAATTACTGCTAAAAATGAAAATACAATAATAAAGGCAAATACTGACAAAGCCTTTTCTTTAAAAGTTGCTCCTAGCTTCTCTTCTTTTCTTCTAGAATTCTTGGAGATTACTTCAGTTAAAGCTTTCATAAACACTCTTCCTTCCTATTCTTCTATTATTTTCAAGAAAGACTCTTCCAAAGAAGTGTTATTTTTTGACTTCTCTTTTAGCTCTTCAACTGTTCCAACAAATATTATTTTGCCTTTATCAATCACTGCAATTTTATCGCATATTTTCTCTGCAACTTCTAATACGTGAGTTGAGAAAAACACAGTATTCCCTTGCTCACTATGCTCTTTCATTAATTGTTTTAAAGTATATGATGCCTTTGGATCAAGACCTGTCATTGGTTCGTCCAAAATCCAATTTTTAGGATTATGCATAAGAACACTAATTATAAGAAGTTTTTGCTTCATACCATGTGAATAGCTTTGTATCCTATCTTTTAAGTGATTATATATATTAAATTCCTTTGCCAATTTTTCAACTATTTCTAATCTTTTATCAGCTGAAACTTCATAGACATCACCAACAAAATTCAAATATTCCAAACCAGTTAATTTCTCAAAAACATCCGGTGTATCTGGTACAAAACCAAACTGCTTTTTAGCTTCAATTGGGTCTTTTTTGATGCTTTTTCCATCAATTAAAATATCACCTTCGTCCATACCTAGAACACCTGTTATCATCTCAATTGTAGTAGTTTTTCCTGCTCCATTTGGTCCAATAAAACCAAACACAATTCCATCATCCATTGTTATATTCATATTATCGATTACTTTTATTCCATCAACATATGATTCACTAACATTCTTTATTTCTATCATAAGTACACCTCTCAAAAGTAATTATATATTAAAAATCAGACTATTTCTAGTCTGATTTATTAATTATTTTTCAATATTCATATCATGTTCTTTTTTCTTAATTTCATTTAGTTTTCCGAAATAAAGTACACATAAAGCTGCTGTTGCTATTGCAAAAACCATTGTAACAATGTTTGTGTCACCAGCCTTTGGAATATCTGTGCTTGCTACTGTTGCTGTGTTTGTTGTGTTTTTAGCAACATTTGTATTTGTGTTTCTTGTTATATTAGTATTTGTTTTTGATATTGGTGTTGTATTTTCTTTAGTAGTATTTTCGCTAGTTTTGTTCTCTTCAGTTGTGTTGTCTTTTTTGCTATCACCTTTAATAGTTATTTTAGTAGAAGCATCCTCTAAATCAGATTTATCATCTCCATTAGCAACTGAAACTTCTTTTAAAGTAACTTCAATATCTTTTTTAGCTGTATCTTTTGACTTAAATGTAATCTCGATTGCTGTTTCTCCCTCTGTTGTAGGTTCATTTCTGTCCATTACAAATTTTCCATTTTCTTCATTGTAAGAAGGGTTTGCCCAACCGTTTTTTCCTTCTAACTTAACTAATTCTAAATTTGCATCATCATACTCTAAAGTTGCACCAAGTGTAATAATTCCTTTTTCTGCTTCAACATCTGCTAAATCTACTTTTACAACAAATTCAGTTTCTTTAGCAACTTCTTTCTTATCACTTTTTAATTCAACCTTGCACTTAATTTCTGCATATGCGTAAGTACATACAAGTACTACTGTTAATAGCACTATGCCTATCTTTAAAAACTTTTTCATCTGTTTCCTCCTTATGGAATACATATTTTACATATTCGTCATCATTATATCATTACTAATAAGAACTTGTCTATCTTTTCCATATTACATTTTATTTACAATTTACTGCCATTATTATTTTATCATATCAACTCTCCGGTTCTTCTAATAATGACTGGAATTTCTCGTGAAATTCAGGATAGTTCTTCTTTAAGTTTATAGGTTTTAGCTCTTTACTAGTAAAACAGTGTTTTGTTTCGCCTGTAAGAAATACTTTTTCACCTTTTTTATCTGTTATTTCATATCCAATAATCATTTTGACTCCTGTGTATTCTTTGGCAAAAGTCCTTATAATAATTGTATCTCCAAAAGTAGCATGATATTTATAATTACAATTAACTGATAAAACTGGAATTGTAATGCCATTTTCTTCTAAAACTGAAAATGGTAAGCCAAAATCTTCCATCCAAGTACATCTAGCTTCTTCCATATATCTTATATAATTTGAATGATGTACAACTCCCATTTTATCTGTTTCATAATAATTGACTTTTCTCTCATAAATAAAATTCATTTTCTTCTCTCCTACATTTTATTAAATATTATAACTTTTTCCACAACATCTTATTATCTTTAAATTCATAAGTAATTTTGCCTTCGTCATATAGATATGATAAGTAAGACCTTATTGTGCTTCCTATTAATACATATTGATTAGCGTTCATAACTAAAGAATATTTATCAAATATGTATTTAAGTATCTCTTCAAAAGTAACTTCTTTTTCGCAATACTTAGTAATAACCTCTAGCACTTCATGGATTTTATTTCTGTTTAAACTAGTTAAAAGCTTTATATCTGTACTAGCTTCACAATGTGAAGGGATAAATAAACTTCCTTTTAAAGTATCTAAATAATCTAAAGTATTCAGGTATTCTCTTACATCATATATGAAAAACAAATGATATTTCATGATAGTTTCTTCACTAAACAAAGAATCTGCCAAAAAGTACACATCATCACTAGTTTTTATTCCTATCATATCAAAGAAATGTCCTTTTAAAGAAATATACTCTAAGCCTTCAGGAAGATTATTTTCTATGTTTGTTACAGTAGACTCTTTGGCAAGTAAAAACTTATTTCTAAGATCTTTAAAAGGATATCCACCATACAAAAATGATGGCTCTAATATAGGATTTTCAGTAAAAGACTTCTCAATATTATAAGCATAAATAGCACAGCCAGTTCTATCTTGAATTACTTTATTTCCGCCTATATGGTCTGCATTAGAATGTGTGTTTATTATTCCTTTTATTTTCCAACCTTGCTCTTCTACTATCTTTATAATCTTCTTTCCAGCATCTTTGTCATTTCCACTATCAATTAAATAAACATTTTCCTCATCTACTTTATAAATTCCTATATTAGTAGGATTTTTTATATAATAGGTCTTCTCTCCAACTTTAATTAATTCCATATTTTTCCCTCTATTCTTAAGTTATTTCTAAATAATTTATATCATAAAAAGCAAGTAGTTTCAATAACCACTTGCCTTTTATTTGTTCTATTTATTTATCATTTCATTATATACTATATGAATATCTTTTTCGTCCCTAAATTTATTTTCCATTGGACACATGCCATCTTTAGCGTTGTTCTGAACATAAGGTACTAGCTTTTCATACTCATATTTTATATGGTTTTCTTCAAGCACTGGAACTGCATACCTGCTTAAAACATCTGTGTAAATCTCTTTTACACCTGCTACTACTAAAACACTACTTGCTACCTTCCCTATTACTTTATCTGCAATAATTGCACCTTTAAGTGCACTTTCATCTTCGTGTAAAATATCTTTAATATCATTTATCCTATTTTTATAATATTCTTTTACCTCTCCATTTGCATATCCAACTACTAAAGAAGCATTTTTTTCGTGTAAGATTTCTTTCAAATCTTCTAGTCTAGGCATCTAGTTTAATTCCTTTCTTTATAGCTTTTACGATAAAAGGAACGCTAGCTAATTGAATAACAATTCCAGGTAGCCCTACTTTAATGCTTTCAATTACTGATATTCCATAAGTTTGGAAACCTAAAACATTTATTGCTACAAATAAAACTCCTGCATATAGAACTCTACCTAAAATAATTGTTGCAATTAATGAAACATAAGAATTAAATTTCTTATTCAAAGTGCTTAATAAAACTGCATAAATAACAAGCTCAATTAGCATATATGGAAGTCTTGCAAGAGCTGGCATTCCTGTTAACAGATAACTGCAAATTATTGAACTTCCGGCAACAATACTTCCTGATAAAGCTCCAAATGTTAATGAAGCAACCAAAACTGCAATATGCATTGGTAAGAAAGTTGCTCCACTACTGCTACCAGCTAAAACATGGAATATTCTAGGTAATGCAACGCCGATTGCACTAAGTAAAACTGTTCCAACGATATATTTTGCTTTTGTACTTGATAAAATCTCTACTAAACGATTTTCCTTTTTTAAATCTTTTACTTTCTCTAACATAGCAAATTTCCTCCTAATCAATATTTATTAACTCATATTCTTTGCTTCCAAAGCCTAGCTCATAGGCTGCATCTATTGTATGAGTTCCGTGTTTTGAATTTATTCTTTCTAATAAATGGTCTCTTCCTTCATCATTTGAGTTCTTAACTAAATCAATACAAGCCTCATCAATTGCAATTGGGTCAAGAGAAGCTAATATTCCTATATCTTTCATACAAGGATCTTCTGCAACAGCACAGCAATCACAGTCAACACTCATATTGCACATTACATTTATATATACAACTGGCATGTTTTTATCTTTAAAGTATTTTACTACTGATGATGCACTATCAGCCATTGCCTCTAAAAATTGTAATTGGTCTACTTTAAACATATCTTCAAAAGTACCGTGTTCATTTCCAACACAGTGAATATAGCTTTTTCCAAAGCCAGAAGCAATGCCAATTGATAGTTGTTTTAATGCTCCACCATATCCGCCCATTGGATGTCCTTTAAAATGTGATAGTACAAGCATTGAGTCGTAATTTGCAAGATTTTTACCAACATAGTTTTTCTTAATAACTTTACCATTTGGAATTTCTAGAACCATATCATTGCCTTCACCATCCATAATGTCAACATTGAAATATTTTGACCAGCCGTGCTCTTCCATTAACTTGATGTGTTTTTCAGTTGTGTTTCTCTCTCCTTCATAAGCAGTATTACATTCAACAACTGTTCCGTTTACCTTATCAACTATTGCTTTTACCATCTCTGGTCTAATATAATTTTGATTTCCTTTTTCTCCAGAATGTAATTTAACAGCCACATTTCCAGTTAGAGATACACCTAAGGTTTCATACATTTTTACAATACTTTCAGGAGTTATCTCCTTTGTAAAATAAACTTTTGATTTTTCCATAAAAACATTTCCTTTCTTCTATTAATATATATCACTTAGAGTTAACTCTAAGTCAATGCCTTTTTCTAATTTTCTTTTTTCTTAAATAACTCTTTTCCGACTCCACAACCTGGACATTGATAATCTTCTGGCACTTCTTCTCCATAATAAATATAACCACAGATAGTACATATCCAAGCTGTTTTCCCTTGCTCAGTTTTAACTTTTAAAAGCTCTTCCTTATGCTCTTGATAATATCCATAACTCATTGCTTCACCATTTTGAAACATATCAGCTTCAATTAGTTTACCAATAAATAATGTATGTGTATCATTTTCAATAGAATCTACAATTTCGCATATCATATATCCTAAAGAATTATTAATAATGTTAACCCCTTCTACTTCACTTATACTCATATTTTCAAATTTATTAATATCTCTTGCAGAATTAAAGCCAAAGGTCTTAATAATTTCTGAATCTACATCCATACCTAATACTGAAATTGCGAATTTATCGTCCTTTTTTAATAATTCGTTAGTATAATTCTTTTTCATAACTGCAACAGCAATAAGAGGATTTTCTCCACCACTTACTTGTGATACACTGTCCACTATGCAACCGCCATTTTTAGTAGTAAGCACATACATGCCTTGTGTAATCTTCCACATAATTTTTTCATTTTTCATAATATATCTTCTCCTTTGTTCTTCTATAAATCTAATTACTTTATATCATAAAAAGAACTTGTTTTCAATCAAAACTTTAATTATAAATTTTATGTAACCTTTGCCAAATGAGCAAATATGTGATATAATATAAGCTCAAGGTTGTTAATTCAACCAAAAACAGTTGAAAGGAATGAGGAAAGATATGAGTAACAAGCTAGGCAAAAAGCCTATGCTGCTCAGCAAACCGGAGGAATTCCGGCCGCCGAGCAATGTTCTTACCGCACCACCCTTCTGCCAGCCCGGCATAGCTTCAATGGTAAGCCGTGCTGCGCAACTGGAAAACGACCCCACGCTCTTGGCTGAAGACGCCGACAATTACACGGACAAAATCTATGTGAACCGTGTTAGTCAGCTCTTTTGGTCAATCGTCAAGGCCACCAATATCCCGATTATGCAAGTCAAAAAGTTTCGCATTGGTGATATGGAAAAGGCCTTCGCCAAAATGGCTGCTGAACAGCGTGACGTGTACAAAGAGCTGTGCAAGTTTTGGGGGATTATTCCAGAAGAACACAAAGCAAAAAAGCCTACCTCTGGCATCAAGCCTCACAGCCACCTAAATCTGCTTAACCGCTGGGGATACTTTGACCTGTACTTCAGCAGTTTGGATTATGTGGTTGATTTGGTAGCCGCTAAGACTTACACCGCCAGCCATACTATGACCAAGTTGGAAATGGCAAAGTATGCACACATCTTCGCACTGTTTATCAACGGACAGTGCCTGATGCCCTACGACCTTCCCAAGTTCGAGGAGACCTGTGCAAAGCTCAAAGAGCAGGGCACAAAATTTGATGCCTTTGATATGCGAGAAAAAGTTCTTGCCTCTATCATTTCCAGCGAGAAAAATATCGGCTGGGGCGCAGGTTGGCTGTACTACTGCTATAATGCGTATCTGAGGCAACTTCCCGATGGCGCAATCAATCTTGATGCCATAGTGTATTTTATGGAATTGATTGAGTATGACCACAAGCTTATGCTCAAGGAATTCGTGGATATGCTGTCTGGTGACAAGAAAGACCCTGCAAGCGAGAAGTCCGATTTCAAAGCTCGGCACCTTCAGCCCATTATGGTCAACGTTGACATCCGTGCTCTGAAGGAAAAGCTCTTCCCCTTGGGCCCCTGGGAAACCGAAAATGTTCTTTTCATGACCTATGTTCAAGCCAAGCAGAAGCAAGCCTATCGCTATGCCTATAACCGTTATCAAAAGAACGGCTTTGATTTCGGTGAAGGCATTGAAACTGTGAAAACGCCACTTGTGTGCCGACATCCGCTCAGCCGTGAAAAGTACACTATGTACGGCTATCGGTATGCTTGGTCGCCCTTGGCGGTCAGAGTTTCCGACCCAAACGAGTTGTGGATGATGCGAAACATGTAAACCATTCCTTCTCTGCCTCTTGGTAGAGACAAAAGCGCCTGTGTGTAGAAATACGCACAGGCACTTTTGTTTTTATTCTTTATAATTATCTATATTTTCGTCATCTTTATTTTTAGAAAAACAACTTTTAATCAGTCTATATATACCAACTATTATAGCAAAAGCTAGGTACATTGCCATAAAGCCAACTATGCCAAACACTATGTCTCCGAAATCCATAGCACCTGTATTAGTAATCTTTTGTCCAATTTCTATTGCAAAAGTAATTACAATAATTATAGTAAATACATATATCCAAGTCAAAGTAAGATAACGCTTTTTATCTATCAAATGCTTAAAAATAGGATATATCACTAAAACCATTGCCATACCTAATAGTCCTATTATAATAAAATGCAATTCTTTATCAGTAAAGTAGAATTCATAATCATCGTTTAAAGTAAGTAAATAATTATGTATTTTCGCTATTAACTCTACTATCTTATATAAAATTCTTCCCAATCTATCCTCTCCTATCTTCTATTAGCAAGTGGGTTATTTTCAACAGCATTTCTAACTTGCTCATTACTAACATGTGTATAAATCTCAGTAGTTGCAATGCTTTCATGTCCAAGCAAAACTTGCAAAGCTCTTATATCTACTTGCCCATATTGGTACATAAGAGTTGCTGCTGTATGTCTTAATTTATGTACTGAATATTTCTTTGGGTCTAATCCAGCATTTCTAAGTTCTTCCTTTACAATGTATTGTACTGTACGATTGCTAATTCTCTTCTTTTGCTCACTTAAAAATAGTGCATCACGTGAATCTACTTTTACAGCATCACGTGGTCTAACATCTAAGTATCTTTTTAAAGCACTAATGCAAGCATTATTTAAGTAAATAGTACGTTCTTTATTTCCTTTTCCTATAACAGTAAGCTTATTATCATAAAAATCTATGTCTTTTATATCTATGTTTACTAGCTCTGATAAACGCATTCCACAATTCAAAAACAATGTTATCATAGCAAAGTTTCTTTCTGAATTGTCATGACTTCTAGCTGTTGGTAGTGATTTTGACGCCATATCTAAAAGTTTTTGGCTATCCTCCAAACTCAAATATTTTGGAAGACGTCTATCAAGTTTTGGTGTTTCTAAATCAAGTGCTGGGTTGTTAGGGATTTTCTTTGCTTTATTGCATAGATAAACGAAAAAAATCCTTATAGTCGAAACTTTCCTTGCCAAGGTTGCTGGTTTGCTTCTATAATTAGATTTAAGATACGCCAAAAAAGCGTGTATATCGTCAAGCTTAATCCTTTTTACTGTTGTGATTTTCATATCTTTGATTTTTATCGTTTTAACATCAATTTCATTTTCAACTTTTGCCATACCAAATCTATATTTTATGAATCTCAAAAAATGAGCAATATCATAATTATATTCTTTGATACTATTACTAGACTTGTTTAAAATCGTCGCAGAATAATCCAAAAAGTCATTTACAAAGTCTGGATTGTCTTCTGAATGTACCATATTCTTATCCCTTTCAAAAATTAGTAAGACTATAACAGTAATATCATATCACTAATTTTTGAAAAATAAAAGTACTTTATACGCTTATGCTTCATTTTTTTCTTTCTTATTATTAAGTTTAATATCAAGCCTACTAGCTCTAGTAATACTAGCTGCTCCGTATTTATTAGTTAACTGGTCTAAAGCTTTGTCTAAATTAGTTTGTTTAGAACTTACAGAAGAAAACATTGATAACTGTATTTCGTCTTCACTTTCTAAATCATCTACTCTAAGACCTACTAAACGAATCGGCTCATTTTTATACATCATCTCTAATATTTCATTTGCAAGTTTCAATATTTCTTTTGTACTTGAAGTAGCAAAAGGTAAACGTTTTTGATGTGAATAGTCTACAAAATCTTTTGTACGTAGTTGAACATTTACTACTTTCGCCACAAGTTTATATTTTCTAAGCCTATACCCTACCTTTTCTGCTAAAGCTACAAGAACTGGATGTATTTCAGAAATATTCATTAAATCTTTGGGCAGAGTAACTGAATTACCTATACTCTTAGGTAATTCCACCTTATTATTTACAGGTGAATTATCAATACCATTTGCATATTCCCACATCATTTGTCCGTGTTTTCCAAACTTTTTAACTAAAAGCATTTTATCAGTCTTAGCAATATCGCCAATAGTTTTTATCTGCATATTTAATAGTTTTGGTACTGTTTTTCGCCCTAGCATAAATAGCTCTGAAGCAGGCAAAGTCCACATTTTATCAGCCAATTCCTCTTCAAAAAGAGTATGAACTTTATCAGGCTTTTGAAAATCAGAAGCCATTTTAGCAAGAAGCTTATTATGTGCTACTCCAATATTTACAGTAAATTTAAGTTCTTCTTTTACTCTCCTATTTATTTCGCAAGCAACACTTTTTAAATCTCTTCCCATCAAATAATTTGTCATATCAAGGAAACACTCATCAATGCTAAATCTCTCAATTATATCAGTATATTCTAACAATAAATTATATAATTTATTTGAGTAATTATGATAAACCTCAAAGTCTCCACGAAACACTTGTAGTTCTGGACATTTCTTTTTTGCAAAATATATAGGCTCACCAGTTACTACACCAAAACTTTTGGCTATCGGACTTTTAGCAAGAACAATACCACTACGCTTTTCTTCATCTCCACCAATAATTGCAGGTATTGTCCTGATATCTATTTCCGAACCATTTTCAAGCATATTTATAGCAGTCCAAGATAAAAAGGCATTATTAACATCAACGTGTAGAATTTGTCTTTCCATACAAAAAAACTCCTCAATATAATTACGAAACTCTGTTTGTATTATATCAAGAAGTTTTCACTTAGTCAATACTATTTTAATTTAATTATAGAATGTAAAACACTCTCATCTTCACTCTTAATTGCAACTGTATGTGTTCCATCCTCTTCTACAAACGCATACATTGCTTTAACCTTTTCACCAAGTTTTATCTCTTTTTTATACATTATTTGTACTTCACTAAAATCAGAATAATAAACCTCGTCAGGAAGTGCGCTATATGCAAAATCTAAGTACTGAATATTATGCACGTGATTATTAACATCTATCATAGCTCTTGTAGGAACTATCTCCACTTGTGAAATATACTCGTTTGGCTCTTTTAACTTTCCAAGTTCTTTGATATCTATTGCAGAAATATCTTCACTTTGATAAGCTTTTCTTAAATTCTCATCAGGTGTAGTAATTGATTTTGTCTCTAAATTAACTAAAACCCACTTTGAAGATGCAATTGCAATTAGCTCTCCTTGCTCATTATATACTTCAAAATCACGATAAGCATATAGTCTTTGGATATCTTTTGACCAAGTAACTACTTTAATATGCTCATTATATGATGGCTTTTTAAAGAACTTTATCTTCCAAGATATAATCATCCAATTAAGCATTGTTTTTTCTATGTCATAAGCTCCATATCCTACTAAATCAGAATGAATACCTCCTGCATCTTCTAAAAAAGTCATAAAAGACTTAATATTTACTTTATTATTTCTATCTATATTGTTAAGACCTATATAACATTTATGTTCTATTTTCATTTCTACCTCACCAAGTGGTATTATATCAAATAGAATTCCAAAAGTACAGTTTTTCGACCGTATAGTGCAAATTATATTCATAAAATTATAGGCTGAATTTGCTCTCTATCTAATGCACACTCTAAAGTTTTTATAATGTAAGTAGGATCAAATACCATTGAACGTGGCTTTGTAATAGGATTATCTTGCTTAAATGGTACAAAATAATAATGCTGTCTGTTAAGTAATCTACCTATATTTTCAGCAGCACCAGATAAAGCATTATTAGTAGACACAGCAATAACTACTGGTCTTTCATTTCTAAGATGTGATTTTGTTGCCATAGTTGCTGGAGTATCTATAATATCGTGCGCAAGTTTTGCAATGGTATTTCCGACTGCAAGGCGCAATAATTAAAATATCAAACATCTTCTTTGGTCCTATTGGCTCTGCTTCTGGAATTGTTCTTATTATCTTGTGACCAGTAATCTCTTCAATTTCGTTTATAAAATCTTCTGCCTTACCAAATTTTGTATCTAAATTATAACTGTTATATGACATAACCGGAAATACATTTGCACCAAGCTCTACAATCTTTTTCATCTGCTCAATAGTTTTCCTAAACGTACAAAAGGAGCCAGTAAACACAAAACCAATATTTTTTCCTTTTAAATCCAAAATTAACATAACCTCCTTCCATATATCAATATAATATATTTTATGAGATTATGTTAATTTGTGTTATATATTATTCTTCTATGGTATCACATTGTTTTTTTATTATTATATATAAACATTGGTATTATTTTTCACATTCTCTAAAATATCAGATATAATTCTTTTTGGACTTGGCTTGCGCAAACTATATTCTTTCAAATACTCTAGTAATTTGTTTTCTTCGCATTCTACATACATCATATTAACTGCATAAGTAATATTACTCTTTATAGTGCTTACTTTTTTATGATATTTTTGTGCAATAATTGGATAAATATCTTTTTCTAAATTAAAATTATAACATTTTTCCAAACTATATATAATATAAATTGATTCGATTATATATTTAATTCCTGTATACGATAATGCTATATTTAAATCTTTCAATTCTGCCTCTATTGCTTTTATTAAAATATTCTTTTTTGCAGAATTTTGATAAAAATTTTTTTCAATTATTTTTGAAGTTGCTAATTGATTTATACTACTAGCAAGCGTTTCAATATCATTTTTATTATTTATATATGCGTATACATTTAATTTATTTTTCCAAATTTTATTTAAAATTAAAATTGTAGATTTTAAGTATGGTTGTATCTTTTTATTACTTTTTAAAAATTCATAATCTATACAATCAGAATTTATCAATATAATATCAATTACACTTCGCTTACTAATATCAAATAGTTCTTCAATTTCATTTAACACTCCTAATACTTTTAAATTATTATTTTCATAATTCAAAAAATTAATTAGATATCTAGAATAAACTAAATCTTTACAAATTATTACAATATTTAACATAACATAATCCTCCATATATTTACTATCTACTTATTAGACATTTTTTTCTCTAAGAACTATTCAAATTTTTTAAAAAATAAAATAAAATTTTTGCTCTTTTTGCTCTTTTTGTGTTTTTTCACTTTTTATATGTTAAAATATAAATTAATTTTTTCACTGCTTTGCAGCATTTGTTATTAATTCTGCTTGGATAATTTGGGCAGATTTTAATAAAGGTAAACGAGTAAGGAAATGGCTTGGGAAGTATTAATTGTTTTCAATTTGTGGAGGTATTATAATTATGAAAGCTTTTACAAAAATCCAAGCTCTGGTTCTGAGCATTGCTATGCTCTTCTGCGTAACTGCAACAACTGCATATGCGTCTGAACCCATCGCAACCGACAGCATTCCTGTTGCCACCTATGACTTTGAAGTTATGCCTGATATGAACGGTTCTGAAATCGCCTTGCTGGCTAACGTCAATAACACTTTCAATGTCTATGGATCTCACACAGGAAGCACACGGAACTACTATGGAAACAAACTCAAATACACAATCACCATAACAGATGCAACTGGTCATTCCGCCAATAATATTTTAGCAATCCAACTATATAGCTCAAATGGAAGCAAAGTCGATGAAAAGCAATTTTGGGCTAACGGAAATCAAAACACTATTCGAGATATCTCCATTTCATACGGTGGTGCATATTATTTTAAGTATGTTCAGGCATATGGTGATTTGCGTACCTTAAGAGTCCATATGGAAATAACTGCGTATAACTGATTTTTTGCCATTTCCTTACTCAAAAGAGCGTAACCACTCGGTTACGCTCTTTACCTATTTATATAGTTTTAATTCAAGCATATTATTTTCTGCAATTCTTATTTTGAGTATAAAATTGTCTATATTTTCCAAAAATCTGCCTATTTCATATTCTAAATATAAACTTCTTTTATTACAACTTGATATTTTATATGTATATTCTTTTCCATCATCAGCAACCAAAATAACATTTTCTTCGTTCTTTATATATTCTTCTTTAATATCTAAATTAAAATTTAATTCAATTTTAAAAGAAGTTTCTGTCATTTCAGCTAGGCTATTTTGTATGTATTTATTTTCTTCAACTTTATACTGTATATTTTCTCTACTTAATTTATTTGTATCTATTGGTGCTTCAAGTTTCCAGCTTCCTTCTTGCGTTATATATTCACCACTTACTTTTACTCTAAAAGAATTGATTTGTAAGATAATATCGTTACATGATGAAAAATGTTCTGATGATATTAATAAAGAATCTTTATAAATATTTTCACCAATTTTAATGACTTCTCCTGATTTTGATAAACTAAATCCTTCTGTAATGTAATCTCTTATACCTTCTTCTTCATTCCATAAGATTTTTCCTGTATCACTTGTAATTTTAAAATCCTCTATACTTATTTCTTCTACCATTCCACTACCAGTATATTTATACATCAATGATATATCTAAGTTACTATCATCTAACAATATATGGTCTATTGTAACGCCAATATCATTATTATATACATAATCAAGATTTAACTCCTGTATGTAATTGTTTTCTATAGCAATATTTATGGCTTCTGTTGAATTTGTAAAGAGAGCTGAGACAAAATGAACAATATCTTTTGCGAAAACAGCACTAGTTGATAAAAAAGCAACAGAAATAATAATTATAGCAACTTTTCTTAAATAATAGATATAATTATGACTTTTTTTAATTTTATTAACTGCTTTATTAAATGAGTCTTGAATACTTTGTGGAATAGGTTCTATTTTTTCATTTTTTCTCTAGCTCTAAATACTTGAGTTCTGATAGTATTCAAATTCTTCTGCAATATATATGCTATCTCTTCAGTAGTATATCCGTATTTATAATGTAGTATTGCTACAATTTCCTCATCTTTATTTAAAAAACTTAACATATTTCTAAATTCAATGTCATTTTCACATTCCTCAATTGAATTATCAAAATTATTTGGATCAATAAAATAAACTATTTTAGAAATCAAGCCTAATTGTTTGCTTTTTTTGATATATACATTTTTACATTCATTTAGCAATATTCTCACAATCCAAGTTTTAAAAAGCTTCTTATCTTTCAATTTTTTTAAATTCTTAAATGATTTTAATGCCGTTTCTTGTACAGCTTCTTCAACATCTTCTTTTGTTCTCAGTCTAGTTCTTGCAATATAATATAAATCTGGGAAAATCATATTCAGCAAGTCACCATAAGCATCATTATCACCAGATAATGCTCTATCTAACAATTCGTCCAATTTGTATCTCCTTTAAAAAAAGTAGTATATGCATTGTTGACATATACTACTTTTTAATCATCATTAATATTATCTCTTTCAAAAAATTCTGAATCATAAAATTCTGATAATGAAATATCAAATCCAATACAAATATAATATAAAGTTGATGCTGTTGGCGTTTTACATTTTCCTTTAACAACACTTCTTATAGTAGCAGAACTTATACCAGCTTTATTTGCTAATGTATTGATATTCATTTGTTTTAACTTTAATAATTCATTTATTCGATTTATTATAGCTTCTGAAAGTGTCATAAAAAAATTCTCCTTTGTAGTAGTATATTAAAAATTTTTCAGTAATATGTGTTAAATTTAACACTTTAGCAGAATTATATTAACTATCTACAAAGCAATTTTCTAAAAAATAAAAAAAACAGCCGCGAGCATATTTTAGCTCGCAGCTGAAAAGCAGTTCTGTCTTTGGTTAATTAGTTACCTCTTAGCAGTTCGATATGCAAATTAGCTTTGCAATTAACCAATCTGCCTCACATGGAAGGTGATACCGCTCGAACCATCGTTGGTATAAGCAGTAAAGTGCCAATTTCCGCCCGGAACAGCCACAACAAACGACTTTGTCGCATAGTTAGACCCGTTGGCATTAACCGGTCCGAACGGACCATAGTTCACGCCACCAGACGTTTTGACATTGAAGTACACCTGTGTGTTCCAGCTACCGCCGGTCGCCCAAAACTGGAAGGTGGGGGTAAATCCGCAGTCAGGAATATAATCACCCCTGGCACCATCCGTGAAATCGATCTGGCTGTCAAGCCTAAAAGGAGATACTGCATCAGCAGTGCCAGCCGTTTCAAAAACGACAGGGATCTCCACGAGCCCTGCCTCAGCGGTGTTGGCGTCAGTCCACTCAGCGTCAACCATAGACGGTTCGGCCGCGAAAGCGGTCAAGCCGCAGCCCAGCGCCATAACGCATGCCATTACCAAAGCCAAAATTTTAGTTCTCATATCATGTCCTCCTATAGAACGTGCGACAGAACTACTTTTTTTGATACCCTATAGCTAAAAGCCATATGGTAATTCTAATATACTCTCAATAGTTGATAAAGTCAACGATTCAAGTCTTTAAAAATCAACACTTTTCGCACTTTTCTAACTTTTTGTACTTTTTATGAATAAAAAAGATATTAATTTCTTAATATCTTTTATCACTAATAATATTTAATCCAACTCTATTACTATATATAAAGTATCTTTCAAATATTTTGCTAAAATGCTACCTCCATTTATTTCAACTAGTTGTTTTGTAATTGATAATCCTACACCTGAATTTTTACTTATATCATCGACAGTATAATATCTATCAAATATCTTTCGCACAGTTGTTGCATCTAATTTGCTTGATTTATTGAAAAAAATAATCTTTCCATCTTCTTTTAATTCAATATTACAATCATTATCACTATATCTAATAATATTTGATATTAAATTTTCAAATATTCTAATTATCATTGTTTTATCAACATTTTTATATATTTGCTTTTCACATATTTTTATATCAGGATTTATATTATGCTCCTGAAACAATTTATAGTATTCCCCAATAGTTTCTTCTAAAATTTCATTAATGCAATAACTCTTCTTACAAATTCTTTTCTCCAAATCTAAACTTCGTGAATAATCAAATAATTGCTCTGTAAGATTAATTAATTCCGTTGTTTTATCATTTATTTTTTGAACATATCTATATTGCTTTTCAGTTAATTCCTCTTCTTTCAATAAATCCACATATCCATTAATTCCAGTAAGTGGTGTTCTTAAATCGTGAGAAATATTAGTTATAGCTTGTTTTAATTCCTGATTACCATTTTCATATTCTAATCGCTGTTTTCTCAAATTCATTAATTCTACATTTAAATCATTACTTAAATTACTCACTTCTTTATCTGATGAAGATGTATTAATTAAATTATTAGTATCCGTTTTTAAAATTTTTCTTAAATCTAATCTTATTTCTTTAAGCGATTTTTTAACAATAAATAATTTAAATGATAAATAAACTATTACAAATAGTGATGTTATTATAAAAAAACTTAACAAAATGTTCAAAATTACACCTTTCTAGTTTAATTCTTTTTTATTAAAAATAAATACGCCAATTATATTAACAACAAAAATAGAACCTATTGAATATAAAATCAAGTTAAATGTATCAACTTCTTCTACCTTTGCTGTAATTTCTAAAGCTTGACCCGCCGGAATTGCATAGTATATATTTTTATATATAAACATTTTTTCTTTTGAAGGATAGTTTGGATTAACTATACTTTCCGTTATATGTTCTATTCCTTGCTCATCATAATAACTATTTGTTATATATTCTGGCATATTTACTGGATATGCTAAGTTAGTGCAAATAATATAAAAGCCTAAAAATATTAACATACCAGCTGATGTCGAAAAAGTTACATTTGAAAAAGCAAAAGATATTAAAGTAAAAACAGACGAAAATGAACTAATTACAAATATAATCTCTAATAAAAGTATTGCATATTGCATAAAAGATAGTTCAAATTTAAAATGTAGCAACACTCCAAAAAGAACAATAGTTAATATATATACAATTTCTAAAACTATACCTGCTAATATACTAATAATTAAATTTGAAAAATATATATTTATTCTGCTATGACCTACTATGATTTTATTCCTAATTGTTCCATATTCATACTCTGCTCCAATAAACAAACTTGTAAACATTGCAATAAATATTCCGACTATATTGATATAGTTTAAAAGAGCTTTATCCAAAGTGTCAGTATTTCTAAATTTAAGATTGTTTATTACAAAAAATAATGCAATGCCAATTGTTATAATTATTAGCACAAATAATACTCTGTTTTGTTTTGCCCTAGACAAACCTGATTTTAATAATTTAAACATTTCTTTCACCTCCAATTAAATTCATATAATAGTTTTCAAGTGTTTCTTCTTTCTCGCGAATATTTTCTACTATACAATTTTTATTTGAAAGTGCTACAACTAACTTAGAAACATTTATATTATCATAAATATTAACTTGCTTTTTTGAAACAACTTCATAAGCTAGTCCATTTTCTTCTAAATATTTCACACATTCATTTACATCGTTTACTATAATTTCAGTTCTTTTTTTAGAGATTTCCTCCAACTTTTTATTAGTAATTTCTTCTATTATTTTGCCTTGATTAATAAATCCATAATCAGTTGCAATTTTTGATAGCTCATCCAAATAATGGCTTGAAATTAAGACTGTAATACCTTTTTCCTTATTTAATTTTAATATTAACTCTCGGATTTCAACTATTCCTTCTGGATCAAGTCCGATTTATTGGTTCATCTAGTACGAGAAAATCTGGACTTCCGACTAATGCTATTGCAATCCCTAGTCTTTGCTTCATACCTAGTGAAAAATTCTTTGCCAATTTCGTTCCTGTATTATCTAGACCGACAAGTTTCAATATTTCATTTAAATAATTAGTAATAGGAAGCCCTACTATTTCAAATTGCTGTTTTAAATTTTGCTCAGCTGTCATATCTAAATATATTGATGGTTTTTCTACAATTGCACTCATTCTTTTTCTAACTGATATTATATTAGGATTAGTATTTTTTACACCGTAAATTGAGTATGTTCCACCAGTTGGCTTTTGAAGACCACATATCAAACGTATCAATGTAGTTTTTCCTGCCCCGTTTTTTCCTATCAATCCGTAAATAGAACCCTTTGGAATTTGCATATTGAAATTATCTAATACTTTAACTTTTTTATATTTTTTTGTAAGATTATTTGTTTCTATAACATATTCCATTTCCTTACCTCCTTTTTATTCATTATAACAGTATAATTTTGAAAAAGCAGTTAAGAAAGGGTAAATATTATTCCTTGATTTTAAAACCAATTCCGTATATTGCTTCGATATATTCAGTGTCGGTAATTTTTCTTATTTTCTTTCTAATATTGCTTATGTGAACTTTTAGAGAATTTTCATCTCCATCTTCTGTATCTTCACTTATTAAATTAACTAACTTTGTTTTTGAAACAACCTTTTCTGGAGTTAACAATAATTGTTTAAATATTGCATATTCGGTTTTTGTTAAATTTATCTTTGTACTATTTATTTTTAAAGTTTTATTATCTTGTAACAATTCTAAATCTTTATATTTCAAATTATTCTGTTTTTCTTTTCGCAATTGTACTTTTATCCTAGCAAGAAGTTCATTTTTATCAAATGGTTTTGTAATATAATCATTAGCACCATTCAATAACACATTAACTTTATCTTCATAAGCAATTTTTGCGCTAATTACTATAATTGGTATATTAGTTCTTATTTCATTTACAACTTCTTCTCCATTTACTTCTGGTAACATTAAATCTAATAAAATCAAATCTACTTTTTCAGTATTTACTATATTTAAAGCTTCTTTTCCAGAATATGCACTCTTAACAACATAATTTTCTTTTTCAAGTAATTCTTTTATTAAATCGTGAATTGTGTTGTCATCTTCTACTATTAATATTGTTTTCGTATTATCGTTCATCTTTTCATTTTCTCCAGCCAAAAATTATATATTGTTAATATATCATAACTTAATATAAAATAAAATATATTTATTATTTTTATTATAACAAAAAGTTCGCAAAAGCATAAACTTTCACGAACTTTTCATATTATTCTTCTAATAAATCATAACTTGCTGTATCTGCTGGAGATGTGCTTGCTGTATCTTCTTCTGAAACTTCACCATTCATTGGCTCTGCATAATCTACTAAAGGCATTATGCCTTTTGTTTCTTCATACACATCACTAATATCTTGTTCAATTTTTAAAGTTTTAAGTTCTTCTAAACCTTCTAAATTATAGCTTCTAACTTCTAATTCTGCTAAAGTATATAGTTTATCACCTATATAAATTGCTCTATCTATATTTGTTCTATAATCAATTTCTTTTGAGATTTCTCCATATCTTTCAAAACCTTTTTCCAAATCAATATGATATAGTACAAAAGCATCTTTATCGTCTGAAGCATTATATTCTCTTAAAGTTACAGGAAAACCTATTAAATCTTTTCCTTTATGCTCGAATAATGCTTTATGATTATATAATATATCTGAATAAGCAGAAGTTCCGCCAATATCTACATGGAACATTTCAGTTGGATTGCTTAAATCAGAAACATCAAACATAGACATTTTCATATTAGAAGTTGTTATTCCGCCATAGCCATTTGGTTTTGTATTATGCCCAATTCCAATAATATGTGTTTCATCATAAGGATGTAAATAACTGCTGTATCCTGGTATCTTAAGTTCGCCTTTTATCTCAGGATTTCTTGGGTCTGATAAATCAATTACAAACAATGGATCAACTTGTTCAAAAGTTACTATATATCCAACTTTTCCAATAAATCTTACAGAGTAAATTCTTTCGCCTTTAGCCATATTGTCTATTCTACCAATTTCTTGTAAGTTCTCATCAAGCACTATTAATTGGTTAACAGCGTCCTCGTCATAGCCAGCTGTTGTTGCAATTCTTAAATTGCCTTCATATTCGTCCATTGAAAATTGATTATTTAAGTCACCTTTTACTTCGCCTTTGCAAAGTAATTCAATTTTATTTCCATCTAATTTGAATTTATATATTGTATTTTTTGTAGTATTTTCTTTCCAAGTATTTCCATAAATATATTCTATTTGTGTTAGATATAAATGTTCTGTACTTGCATATACTTCGTCACTTGCTCCATAAAATGTTTCTGTACATACGCTTTCTTCATTATTAATATCAAAACCTGCAACTGTCATAAAGCTTGAGCTTTCAGTACCTGGGAAATATGCTATATCAGTAGCTTTAATTTGCATCTCACCAACGCCTGTATCATATACTCTAGGTAAAATCTCGTCCTCTTTTATTCCATCAAAATAATATGATGCTTTTGCACTAATTAAATATACATTATTACCTATCATTCTAGAATTTTTATAATATCCATCAAGCCTTACTGTCCTTACCTCTTTAACATCTGCCTTATCAGATATATCGTAAACTACTGCTTGTGCCTTACATTCAGTAGAAATATAATTTTCATATCTTCTCTTACCATCTTCATTTTCTATCTCTTGATATCTAGTATAATTTCCAATTACTACTAATCTATCATTATTTACATATATCTCATTTGCAGAAAATCTTTCTTTATCACTCTTTAATGATATTTGATTAACTATCTCAAGTGTATCTGCATTAATTATATAAGTAATTCCCTGTGTTACATAATAAATATATTTTCCATCAGTTTTTACTATGTCAGCTTCATCAACATTTTCTACTTGTACATTAGTTTTTGAATAGTCATCACTTGCACTTTCTTGTTTCTCACTAAGTTTTGAATTTGTCAAAGTACTTTCAGTTTCTACTGCTAAATCTGTAACTGCCCCTTTTGCTCCATCATAATACATACCATTTCTTGCAGTTAAATTTTTCTCCTTAAGCACCTCTTCCATTTGCTCTAAGCTTTCAAATCTAGGTAGCTCTTTATTTAATGCAACTAATTGTGTTTTCGTTTTTTCTACTGGTGCTGGGCTTTTTGAATTGTCTGGGCATTTTATTGACATTAGATGTGAGTTATCTAAATATACTTTACCGCCAGCTACTACTAGCATAAATACTGCACAAGCTGATAAAATTCTTAAATATGATATTTTATTGTTTCTTTTCTTTGCTTTCATTTTTTCAATAGTTCTTTGTTTAAGGTCTTCACTTGCATTAATTTCGTCAATTGCTTTTCTATACTTATCTTGATTATTCATTTTCAAAACCTCCTTCTAATTTTTCTTTCAAGGCTTCACGTGCACGATAAAGCCATGTTTTTATAGTCCCCTCATTTGTTTTCATAAAATTTGCAATTTCTTTTACTTTATATCCTTCATAATACATTAAGTAAATAACTGTTTTATAGTTTTGAGGTAGCTCACAAACAGCAGAATATACTTCCCCATCTCCTTCATTTGTAAAACTAATCGATTCGTCTAAATTTACGACTTTTCTGTTCCAAGCCATATTATGAAAATTTTTAGTCATATTTATTGTAACCTTAATAAGCCATGCCTTTCTGTGTTCTTCATTTTCAAACTGAGGCTCTTTCTCACTATATTTTAAAAATACTTCTTGAAAAATATCTTCCGCATTTTCTACTGTTCCTGTTCTGGTTAGCGCTATTCTATAAACCATATCAGAATACTTATTAATTACATCTACTATTTCCATTGGCTTTTGTCCTCCTACTATAAATACAAATTAGAAAGGGTTTTGGTTTCAAAAAAGAGTAATTTTTCATAAAATTACTCTTTTAAAATTCTATTCATAACGTAAAGCATCAATTGGATTCATCTTAGCAGCCTTATTAGCTGGATAATATCCGAAAAATACTCCTATTATCATTGAGAAAATAAGTGATGTTACAATACCTGATACAGAAGGAACTGCTGGGTAACCAAGTAAGTTAGCCGCAAACTGTCCACCTAATATTCCAAGTATTAAACCTATAATACCACCTATTAAACAAATTATCATAGCTTCCACTATAAATTGTGTTCTAATAGAACTATTAGTAGCTCCAAGTGCTTTTCTTGTTCCAATTTCTCGAGTTCTCTCTGTTATTGATACAAGCATTATATTCATAACACCTATACCACCAACTAGTAAAGCAATACCTGCAACAATTGAAATAGCTGTTGTTACCATTCCAACCATACTTCCTACCATTTCTACCATTGTTTGCATATTAAAAGCACCTACTTGATAGTCTTCATTATTTCTATAATATCCTTCAAAAAATCTATCTATTTGTTTTGCTAAAATATCAGAATCTACACCTGTATTTGCTACTACATAGAAGTTTGTGAAATTATCATTATGTGTCTGATTTATTGAAGTTCTGTATGGTATATACATATTTGTAGATATATCTTGATGTGCTTGCATCATATCAGACATATTCTGAACTACATAATCATATACACCAACGATTGTATATTCTGCAAATTTACCATTAATTTCTACTTCTACTGTATTTCCTAAAGCTTTTTCATTATCTCCATCAAATAAGTTCTCGACTACAATGCTAGAAACTATTGTAACAGGTCTTCCCTCTTCTAAATCTCTTTCAGAAAAAACTCCACCTGCGACAAAATCGACCTCTGTTGAAACAAAATATCCAATATTAATTCCTGCTAGGTAAACATTTGCATAATTAGTACCTTTTGTAATCTGACCTGCACCATTATCGTCTATAACAGTAATTGCTTTTATTTCATCTTTATACTGCTCAGCTAGCTTTTCTAACATTTCTGGTGTTATCTTATCTTGGTCACTAATTGGGTCCATCATCATAGCTCCACCCATCATTGTAGAAAACATATTGTCGTCATCTGTTCTAGGTTGTATAGAAACCATAATGTTATTTGCACCCATTGAGTTCATTTCTTCTGAGATATAATTGATAAGCGAATCACCAACAGTCATAATTGCTATAACTGAAGCAATACCTATTATAATACCAAGCATTGTAAGTAATGCTCTCATTTTATTCGCCAAAAGTGAAGTAAAAGCAAGTTTTATATTTTCCCATAACATAACCATTATGCCTTACCTCCTTTTGACTCTGATAATATATTTCCATCTCTTATTGTAATAATTCTACCAGTCTCAGATGCAAGCTCATTAGAGTGAGTGATAAGTACAATTGTAATACCCTTTTCTTTATTTAATTTATGGAATAAATCCATAACTAAACGACCAGTTTTAGAGTCTAATGCACCTGTTGGCTCGTCAGCTAATAAAATAGCTGGATCATTTGCCATAGCTCTTGCAATAGCAACTCTTTGTTTTTGTCCACCAGAAAGCTCTTCTGGTAAATGCTTTGCTCTATCTCCCATTTCAACAAGTTCTAAAAGCTCTTTTGCCTTTTTTACTCTCTCTGATTTTCCAATTCCAGCATATAGCATTGGAAGTTCAACATTTTTAAGTGCATTTGTTCTTGAAATCAAATTATAAGTTTGAAAAACGAAACCTATTTTTTTATTTCTAATTGCTGATAATTCTTTATCAGCAGCCTTTGATACATCTATTCCGTCTAATACATAAGTGCCTTCTGTTGGTCTATCCAAAATACCTATTAAATTCATAAGTGTTGACTTACCAGAACCTGAAGGACCTACTATTGATACGAACTCGCCCTTTTTTACCTCTAAGGAAATCTTATGCAATATCTCTAATTCGTTTGGCTTTCCAATGTAGAATTTTTTTACAATGTTTTCTAATTTAATTATTGTTTCTGCCATTTAGTACTCCTTATATTTACATTCCAGCTGTTGCGCCCATTGAATTTAATAAATCATCTATTCCACCGCCTGATACTTTTGGAATTTTAACTTTCAAACCTTCTTTTAATTTATCACTAGAAATTTCTGTATAATATCCGCTCTCTAATCCAATAGTTACAGGTATTTGTTCTTCACTATTATCATCCCTTATTAATGTTACTATCTTTGTACCATCTTCTTTTTCTGTAACTGCATCATAAGGAACTGTTAATACATTTTCACTCTTCTTTGTTATAATACTAATTTTAGAGTTCATACCTAAACGTAATCTATCGTTTGGAGTATTTATTGCAACTTTAACTGTATAAGTTGCACTTCCTGAAGTTCCAGTTGAAGACATTCCAGCAGCTGCCATTTGAGAAGAGGCAACACTACTAGTTGCTGCTGGTGCTACTGAAATTACTTGTCCTTCTAAAAGTTCATCTCTTGTTGCATCAGTTTTTATACTAACTTCCATTCCTACTTTAACATCTGCAATATCATATTCATCAATTTCTGACTCAACAATAAAACTCTCTGCGCCTTCTATTGTAACTAAACTTCCACCTGTGTAATAATCTCCTGCTTTAGCTGTTACTGCTGTTACAGTACCTGCTACTGTTGATTTAAGGTTTGTATCTTCTAATTGTTTTTGATATGCTGTTATTTGCTCTTGAACTGTAAGTGTGCTTACACTTGTTTGTGCTCTTGCACTTTCAAGTTGTCCTTGTGCGTTTGCTACTTGATTATTTAATGTAGCTGATGTATCATCATAAGCTTTTTGAGCTTTGTTATATGCGTCTCTTAAAGCATTTACAGCTTGTTCTTGCGCTGGGATACTAACTGATAGCTTATTAATATCAGTTTGTAAAGTTCCTATTTTTCCTGTAACATCTTGTAAGTTTTTATTTTGTGTATTATACTCATTTGTTTTAACAGATAATGCTTGCTCTTTAGCATCAAGTTCTTGTTTTTTTGCAATACTTTCATTTTTTGCATTATTTAAATCAATTTGTAAACCACCAACTAATCCAGCTTGACTTGGATCAGCATTTGCAGCATCTAAGCTTGCTTGAATACCATTTACTTTAGCTTCTGCTGTATCATAACTAGCTTTAGCAGTATTTCTCTCTATTGTAGCAGTATCAACTGCTGCTTTTGCTAAATTTGCACTATTACTTAGACTTGCTACTTGATTTTGTAAATTTGAAATTTCATTTTGTTTATTAGTTAAATCAGCTTTATTATTCATTAGCGGAGTATTATGATTGTCGTATTCTTGTTTTGCTAAATCTGCTTGCTGTTTTAGTCCGTCTAATGTAGAATTTCTACTTCTTTCAGCATCTTGAACAGCTCTTTCAGTTGCTAAAAGTGTTTCGTGGCTTCCTACATTTGTTGCATTAACTGATGCTTGTAAATCACTTACAGTTCTAGCTAAGTCTGCTGTATCAAAAGTGCAAAGCACATCTCCTACATTAACTGTATCTCCTACTTTTACATTAACTCCTGTAATTTTATGATTCATTAGTTGACTTGTCACATTCTTAGAATTTTCAGTTGTGATTTTTCCTGTACTACTGATAGTAGTTGTTAGTGTTTGCTTCTCTATTGCTACTGTATCAAATTCTGGTTCTGTAACTTCTTCTTTTTTAAAGAAACTTGATATTATAGAAACTAGAATTAAAACTACAATAATTGCAATAATAATTTTCTTCTTTGATTTTTTTAGCTTTTCCATTAAAAAATCTCCTTTTACTATTAGTCATCTAATCAATTATTATATCACCATTGTCGCATTTTGTAAATATTTGTAAATACGAAAATTATTAAGATTTCATTAAAAATATCTTATAACAAAACTAGTTCCCTCACCTAATTTTGATTCTGCTGATATGTTTCCACCACTTTTTTCAATAATAGTCTTACTAAGTGCTAAGCCTATTCCTATGCTGTTTTTAGAAGAATTCTTACCTTTATAGAACCTATCAAAAATATGTGGTAAGTCCTCTTTATCAATCCCTTTACCACTATCTTTTATATCAATTTGTGTATATAAATTATTCTCTTTAAACTTAACATATATAGTATCTCCTGCATTTGAATATTCAACAGAATTTTTTAATATATTTGAAATTGCCTCAATTTGCCATCTCTCATCACATACTAGCTTGTCCTTATCGTCGCCGATTAATTCAATTTCTACCTTCTTCAAATCACAAAGTGGCATAATATTTTTAACTGCACTATCTAACATCTGCTTTATATTTACTTCTTTATTTATAAATTCTACTGCATTTGCATCAAATTTTGAAAGCTTAAGTAATGCTTGTACAAGAAAGTTAATATTAATTATCTCTCTCCTGATATCCTTTACAAACTCATTTCTAGTAGCTGTATCCATATTAGGATTTTCTATTATATTATCTAGTAAAATAGAAATTGAAGTAAGTGGTGTTTTTAATTGATGTGATATATCTGAGATAGAATCTTTCAAATTAATTTTATCTTGCATAGAATTCTCAGCTTGTTCCTTCAAAAACACAGTAGTCTTATATACTTCATTTTTTAATATAGAAAGCTCTCCCTCTCTATTATCTTCTATATCTAACTTATAATTCTTTTTATTAATTTCTTCTAAGTAATTTTGTATTTCTTTAAGTTTTCTGTCTTTTTGATAATTATATATAACAAAAATTGTAATCAAAACTATCCCTAGACTTGTTACTGTAATAATATTTATTTTAATGAATTGCTCGAACTCTATATCATTTTTTAGGACAAAAGCATCGTCATTTATATCAATTCCATATTCTCTTAAAATACTATCTTCATATTTATTGTTAGAATTTAAGATTTTAATTAGTTCGGTTTTGTCTATATCTGGATATTTCTCACTTACAGCAAAAATTATCTCATTTAATTTCATATTAAAGTTAGTGTTATAAGTTCTATATTCATACTTGTATAAAAAAACGCAAAAAATATTAAAAACTAAAACTATTACCAAGCTTACAAATAAATATTTTAGATAAATTAATTTATTGTTCATCTTAATTCCCCTCGATTTTGTCTATTCTATATCCAACGCCTTTTATTGTTATAATAATATCTGTTCCAATTTTCTCACGTATTCTCTTTAAATAAACTGTTACTGTATTATCATTTACATCATTTCCTGTCCATTCCCAAATTTTATCTATTATCTCGCTTCTTGTTACTACCTTATTAAGATTATTAAATAATAATTGTAAAATCTTAATCTCTAAACTTGTTAATTCTAATCTTTTCTTGCCTTTATATACTTCCAGCTTATCAGTATTAAAACTTATATCCGCAACATCTATACAAACATTTTTATTTTCGCGTAGCATAATTTTCTTAATTCTTGCCATTAATTCTTTTGTTGAAAAAGGTTTTGTAAGGTAGTCATCTGCGCCAAGCTCTAATCCTTTCACAATATCATTTTCATCATCTCTTGCTGTTAGAAATATAGTCGGCAAGTTCAAGTCTTTTACATTTTCTTTATATAATTCAAAACCATTTCCATCTGGTAAGTTTATATCTAAAATCACAAAATCTGCTGTATCAGTTTGTAAAAACCAACTAGCATCTTTTTTAGTAGTTTTACAAATTATGTCATAGCCATTTTGCTCAAAAGAATATTTTAGACCTTTTGCAATTATTTCATCATCTTCTATTAATAAAACTTTCATTACTTACCTCCTTAAAAGATTATATAATAATTTAAGGGAGGTGTCTACCTCCCCAAAGCTTAAATATTTTCTTTCCTTATTGTTTCAATAGTATTTTGTTTATTAATTTTAGCTATTGAATATCTCATTATGATAAATATAAACATGAAAACAAATATTGCAGAAATTATAATTGGTATAACTGGTATATACATTTCTTGTTCCATTTTTACATCAAAAGCCGTATATAAAGCAAAGGTACCAATTAAACCTAGTATTGTTCCATATATCCATGCTTTTGTTCCATAAAATAGAGTTTCTAAGTTAATCATATTATTAAATTCTTTCTTAGTCATACCAATACTTTTTAGCATAGCAAATTCCTTTTGTCTAAGTTCCATATTTGAAGTTATTGTATTAAATATATTGGTTACACCAATTAATGTGATTACTGAGATAAATCCATATAAGAAAATACTTACTACCATAACCATTCCATTTTGTTCTCTTGCTTCTGCCTCATAATTTCTTACAAACAAATCATAATCTACTGCTTTTACATCTTTTTCTAGCTGTTCTGTGTTTTCAGACTGAATTAAAACTCTATTTATATTAAGTTCTATATCCTTAGTATATTTCTCATTTAATACTAAGAAACCACCTGGCATATCATAACTTTCAAAACCATAAGGTTTAATATCTGTGATTTTACCAATTTTAAATTCTGCTTTTACATATTCAAGTCTAGAATGTATTTCACCCTGTATAGAATCATTTTCCTGAACATAATATCTTCTTAAATTTTTCATTTTTTCAGTATTTGAATCATAATAACTATAAGTATCGCATAAAATAGCTTTATCCTTTATCTTATCGTAATTTGCGCCAATTTTGTTAGTATATTTCTTAAAAGTTTCATCATCAAGTCCAACTATTGTTGTACCACAATATCTCTTCCCTGTCTTAACAAACTCTTCCTTTTCTTCATCATAAGTTTCTTCATCTATCATTCCTACGCCATCTTCATTATTTACTTTAGACTCATCACTAACTTCTAAATAATTACCATTATAAGTAATATAATATTCGTCTATATTGTCAAGTTTTACTATTTCTTCGACTAAATCTTCTCTAGCTTCATCCCTATCAAATCCTTGCACCCAAAAATTATAATCATAAGTTTCATAATAGCCACCTGACAATTCAAAAGCATTTGTAATAAAGGCATTTAAGGTTATAAATATAAAGATACTGACTGCAATAGACATTACTGTTGTTCTATATTTTCTCTTACTTCTCTTTAGGTTTTTATATGCAAGCACTCCACCTGTTTTAAAAGTTTTTGAAATAATCTTTGGAGTTTTTAGTTTTTTGCCTTTTAGATGAATTTCTTGGCTTCCTCTTAAGTTATCTATTGGGCTAACTTTAGAAGCTTTTCTGGCAGAAGAAATTGCAGATAAGTATATTGTAATTACTCCTAAAACTACTGAAATTATTATTGGTGTAAGTGTAACTTTAAAGATTATCCCTTCAACATAAGCAAGTACATAACCACCGATTAAACCATTTACTATTTTAAGTAATACAAATATTGCGAATATACCTGATAAAATCCCTAAAGGTATTCCAATAATTCCTAAAATCATACTCTCAAAAATTACATTATGTCTAATCTGTTTTTTAGTTGCTCCAACAGATGCAAGCATTCCATACATTTTTATTTTCTCTGTAGTAGCAATTGCAAAAGAATTTCTTATACAAAATACACTAGTAAAGATAATTACAAATAGTACAATTCCAACAACTGAATATAGCATAGTTACTGTTGAGTCTGAAAAAGCAAATTGCTCCCATCTCAATAATTCTCTATTTATTTCAAAATCCGGATATTTCATTTGAGATCTATTTTCATTTATATCTTCATAATCCTTGCCACCTAGTATTTCAGGAATAGAACTCTTATATTCTTTTGGATTTTTTAAAGTAATATACACATCATTTTCTTTTGTATCAAAATCACTAGTTATCACAGTATATGGGGCATCATAACTTTCAAAGCTTCTGTTAGGTCTATTTATTATTCCAACGATTTTATAACTTTTTATTTCAGAAGAAGAAATTACCATTTCACCTTCTTCTGTAAAATCTATCTCACCTAAATTAAATTCGACTGTATCTCCAATTTTTAAATCAATAGCTGCATTAGTAACAATATTTTTATTTATTACTATTTCATTTTCATTAGCAGGAAATCGTCCCTCAGCAAGGCTAAGCTTTAACTCATTAAAATTTTGTTCTGACATTGAGAAAATTCTAAAAAATGTAATACTATCACTATTATCGTTATTTATAACAGCATCTCCTACTCTTCCAATTTTCAAAACATTGTCTATATCTCGATTATTCTCAAAAACTTCTATATCACTTTTTTGAACATCTGCTATCTTCAAGTGATAATATCCATATTCATTTATCGCATTTTGAATTAAAGTTTCTTGCATACTTGTAGATAAAGTTGCAACACCACAGATTAAAGCTACTGAAAGTATAATACCTATTATAGTACTAATAGTTCTTTTCTTATTTAACATCAAATTTTTAATAGATAATTTACTAAGAACATTCATATTCTAGACCCCCTTAGCAATTTTTCCATCTTCGATTTTAATAATCCTGTCAGCATTTTTAGCAATTTCTAAGTTGTGTGTTATCATAATTATTGTCTGATTATATTCTCTGTTTGATTTTTTAAGTAATTCCACAATTTCATCACTTGCTTTTGAATCTAAGTTTCCTGTAGGTTCATCGGCTAAAATAATTGCTGGATTTGTAATTAAAGCTCTACCTATTGAAGTTCTTTGCTGCTGACCACCTGATAACTCATTTGGCAAATGATTTTTTCTGCCTTCTAAACCTAAAGATTTGATTAACTTATCTAAATTTTCCTTTTTTACACTACGATTATCTAAATCAAAAGGAAGTGTGATATTTTCTTCTACGTTTAAAATTGGTATTAAATTATAGAATTGATATATAAGTCCTACTTGCCTTCTTCTAAAGATTGCAAGTTCATCATCATTAAACTTGTATATGTCTTTCCCGTCAATAAAAACTTTTCCACTAGTTGGTCTATCAACTCCACCCATTATATGAAGAAGTGTTGATTTTCCACTACCACTTGCACCTACTATGGCTACAAATTCGCCTTTGTTTATAGTAAAAGAAACATTATCTAAAGCTACAACTTTAGTCTGGTCTTTACCATAAATCTTTGTTAAATTTTCTACTCTTAAAATTTCCATAAACTTTCTCCTTAAATTTCATTTACAAGTTTATTATAAATTATATAAAGTGACAAGTAAGTGACAAAAAATTGAGCTTAAGAAAATCTTAAGCTCTAATATCTATTATTTTACTTCATTTTTATTATTTGCAGTTCCTGCAATTTCTTTGTTATCCGCCACAATAGGCATATCTTTTATTGGTGTATACATTTTAGCAAGTTCTGCTTCATCTAATTGTAAGCTAAGCATAAGTTCATTTACAAGCTCACAAGTATCATCTGTATTAGCCAAATAAAACCATATTTCATTTATTTGATCTGAAACACCGAGGTAATTGCTCCATTCTCAAAGTTTCAGTATTAAGCTTTAGCATACTTGGTATATAGCTAATTATTTGTGTAAGTCTCATATCTGTTTCAAGATTATTAAAAACAGCTTCTGTTATATCTTTTAATTTTCCTACATTTTTCCAGCTTGCAAGCTGAGTCGCTGTTGCTTTCATAAACTCTCTTTGAGTTCTCATTCTTCCATAGTCGTCTGCTCCATAAGAACTTGGATATGTTGTCATTTTACCATTTGCATCTGGGTTTGAATGTCTAAATCTAACAAGCTGTTCTGCTTGGTCTCCACTTAAAATTTGAACACCTTTTTTTAAGTCAATATGCAAATCTTGTGTATCATCATCATATTTCATATTTATAGGAACATCAAACTCAACTCCGCCTATTGCATCAACTAAATCTACTAAGACTGAGTTTTTTACAACTACATAATTATCTATTTTTATTCCAGTTAAGCTCTCTACTGCTGAAACTGTCTTTTTAGGATTTATTGAATATAGTGCGTTTATTTTATCAAAGCCGTTTGCTTTAGCCTTATTTTTACCAATATAAGTATCTCTAGGTATTGAAATGACAAAAGCATTTTGTGTTTTAGGATTATAGCTAGCAAGCATCATGGTATCTGTCAAAGCTGTATCTATATCTTCACTAACACCTAAAATAAGTACTGATATTGGCTCATCTGTTCCTATAATATCTGCCATCATATCTAAAGCTGCATTTTGTATATTTCCATTTGCTCTATAAATATATGTTCCTGACATTACGCCTAAAAAAAGTATTATTATAAGCACAATAGTCATCATAATAAACGATTTTCTAGACTTAAATAATTGAATTTTAGTTTTACTATGTTTACCCACTTAAAAATCTTCCTTTTTTATTTTAAATTTCTTTTGTACATCCACGCACATTATATTTCATTTCTCCATTTTTTTCAATATTTTTAAATAAAAAAATAGAAGTATTTATCATACTCCTATTTTTTACAATTTTATTTCAAATTATTCTACTATCAAGTTTTCTCTTTCTGCGCCTACTCCAATAAATTTGATTGGTGCACCAACTAGTTCTTCAATTCTTGATAAATATTTTTTGGCATTTTCTGGTAAATCTTTTCTTGATTTTATATTTGAAATATCACCAAAATTTCCATCAAATTCTTCATAAACTGCTTCACACTCGTCAATATATTCTTGATCTGTTGAGAAGTTCATATTAGTCTCTCCATTGTGTTTATATGCTACACAAAGTTTGATTTTATCTAATTTTCCAATAGTATCTAAATGGTTAATTGCAATTCCTGTTAAACCATTTACCATAACTGCATAACGAAGTGCAACAGCATCTAGCCAGCCACATCTTCTAGGTCTTTTAGTAGTTGTTCCATATTCATGTCCAAGTTCACGGATTGTATCACCAATTTCATTTTTTTGCTCTGTTATGTATGGACCTTCTCCAACTCTTGAAGAATATGCTTTTACAACACCATATACTTCATTTAAGTATCTTGCGCCAATGCCTGTTCCTGTGCAAACTCCACCAACACAAGGGCTAGAAGAGGTAACAAATGGATAACTTCCATGGTCGATATCAAGTAAAGTAGCTTGTGCTCCTTCACATACTATCTTTTGATTTTTGGCAATTGCATCATGTAATAAAATTACTGTATCCATTATATATGGTTTTAAAATTTCTGCATAACCTTTATATTCTTTTATTATCTCATCTGCATTAAATTCTGGCTTGCCATATATTTTAAATATTGCATTTTTTCTTTCAACATTTTCTCTAACTTTTTGCTCAAATTTTGGAGAAAGTAAATCTCCCATTCTAATTCCGCTTCTTTCGTATTTATCACAATAAGTAGGTCCTATTCCTCTAACTGTTGTTCCTATTTTACCATTTCCACGTAACTCTTCAAGTAAAGCATCCATAGCAATATGATATGGCATTATAACATGTGACTTGTTACTGATACATAAATTTTCTACTGAGTAACCATTAGCCTTAATCATTTCCATTTCTTCAATCAAAACTTTAGGGTCAACAACAACTCCATTACCAATAACAGCTTTTGTACCTTTATTTAAAATACCTGAAGGAATTAAATGAAATGCAAATTTTACTCCATCTACTATTATAGTATGTCCTGCATTATTTCCTCCTGAATATCTAACAGTAATATCAGCGTCAGCTGCTAGATAATCAATAATTTTTCCTTTTCCTTCGTCTCCATAAAATCCACCTAATACAACATTTACCATAGATCTTTTCTCCTTATATTTTTATATTTTCAAGGAAAATTACAAAATAATAAGAAGATAGTATGATACTATCTTCCCTTATATGCTATTATTCCTTGTTTTTGATTTACCAAAATTGAATAAGCTTCATATAGCTTACCCTTGTGATTTATATTGTTAATTATCATCAGTGACTTTTCCATAATAAATCCTGCCTTAACAAAAAATACATTATTATTATACATATTTTTAATACGATTGTCAAGTATCTTTTATCCCAAAGCTACATCTAATATCATCATTATTATAAAACCAATTACAAGTGCATAAGTACCTAACTTTTCTCCTTTAAAGGCTGGCACTAATTCTTCTACTACTACAAAAATCATAGCACCTGCTGCAAAAGCTAAAAGATATGGTAACATTGGTTCTAGAATAAACGAAAATGCTAAAGTTATACAAGACGCAATTGGCTCAACTACTCCTGAAAGAACTCCTAAACCAAAAGCTTTTTTTACACTCATTCCTCTACTTCTAAGTGGTAAAGATACAGCTGCACCTTCTGGAAAATTTTGTATTGCAATTCCCATACTAAGTATAAGTGCTGGTATAATCGCTGTTTCAAAATCGCCATATAAAGCACTAGCAAGCGCAACACCTACTGCAATTCCTTCTGGTATATTATGAAGAGTGATTGCTAAGTATAAATTATCTTTTTGGTACTTAATAAATTTATCGCAAATAGGTATGAAAAAACTTCCTATTAAAATTCCTATACAAGCTGGCAGCCATGCTATTATCCCCTGCTCTTCTGCCATCTCAATCGATGGGATAATAAGTGACCAACAAGATGCTGCAATCATTACTCCACTACTGAAACCTAAAAATACTTTATTAAATTTTTCATTTATTTTGTTTTTAAATAATAATACAACACAAGCTCCAAGAGTTGTTCCAATAAATGGCATAATTACTCCGACAAAAATAGCTATAAAGTGATTATTCATTTTCTTTCACCTCATAGCTATTTAATGCTTTTTCTATTAAAAATGTTACATTTTATGTTAATTATCTTTTTCTTCTTCTAATATTCCATACTATAATACCTGCTAAGATAATTATAACTGGTACTGCAAATATAATTATAACAACTACTGTATGTTCTTCTTGTGTTGGTTGATATGTTGATGTTGACATATCTTTTCTTATTTTGATAGTATCTTCTCTATCTGTTAAAGCTGAAATTGAGTTTAACATAAAGTCTTTGTTATTACCTAAGTAAGACACTGGATAGTTTGAATCTAATTGCTCTACTTTATAATCTGTTATAAAGCTTGAATTTGCAATAATTACCAATTTTGATTCTACTGCTTCTTTTGCTTCCTCTGTTTCTGTCTTTTCTGTTGCTGGTGTTATAGTTTTTGTCAACAATGAAGCAATTGTTGATTGTCCCTTTTCAGCAGACTGAGCAGCGGCTGTAACATCTTGTGAAATATCATTAACAAACATTGCATTTTCAGATGATGTTAATAAATCTTGTCTTGTTACATTCATTGCTGCTAATTCTTCTTCTGTTTTGAATTTTAATCTACCTGCATATATTAACCATAAGCCACCATTTGATGAATAAATATCTTCTGTAATTTCATTTCCTGGTACAATAACTGGTGTAAAGATATTTGGATAATTTGCTGCTGTTCTTCCTGCTTCTGTCTCATAAACATATCCTTTGTTGTCCATTGTTACACCATAGGCTTCATATATTTTAGATAAATTTGCATAGCTTTCATCTAAATTTCCAACATCAGAAGTAATAACTATATTTCCACCTTTATTAATATAATCTAAAATTGCATTTACTTCTGCTTCCATAAAGTCTTTAACTGGTGACATTATAACTAATAAATTACAATCTTCTGGGATACTTCCAGCTGTTAATAAGTTAAGTGCTTCTGGCTGATATGACTCGTTAGTTAAATAAGTAGATAATACTCCAAGCTCACCTTGTAAATCATATTCTGTATGTCCTGTTGTAAAATATACTTTTGGTTTTACATCTGCTGTAATTCCAAGTAATGAATTAGTAAGAGTTTGCTCTGTTAAATCTACCTTTTGACCAATTTCATAATCATAAGAATAGAATTCATAAGAAGCATCTATAACCTTCTTAGACTCTCCTGATTCTAAGATTACTATTTGATATCCTTGACTTAGTTCATATTCTTGAACTTTTGCAAGATTTGATTCTTCTGAAAGAAGCTCATAGCTAATATGATTATTTTCAGCAATATATTGTTTTATTAATGAAATTAAATTAGCATTTTCTTCATAACCATAAGCATATATTTTTACATCTTTATTTATTTTCTTAATTGCATCTTTTGAACTATCTGACAAAGTATAAATTTTATTTTCTGTAACATCTATTTCAGGCAATTCTATACTTTGGCAATATAAATTTATTGCTAGAAAAGCTGCACATAACACAAATACTAAAATCAAAGTTTGTGTAGTACTAGTAAGCCATCTTTTACGTATCATAAGAGTTATCGTTTCTTTTATGCTTTTCTTTGGCTTTGGCTTTTCAATAATAGCTTTTTCTTCATTATCATTCATTTAAACTTTCCTCCTATTTTACGCTTTTTCTTCTTTGTAACACAATAATTGTAAGTAATACACACAATATTGTGAATGTTATATAAGTAATCACTTCTGTTATTGAAATAACTCCTGATGGGAATTTATCAAACATATTAATTAATGAAAATGGTGCTAATGCTGGCACTAAGTTTGGTAAAAACCACATTGCTATAAATACACCTATTGTTAATACACAAGCAATAATTTGATTTTCTGTTAAGCTTGAAGCAAACATACCAAAAGAAATATATGCAAGTGCTAATAGGAAGAATCCTCCAAGTGTTGAAAGTGCCACCATTATTGATGGATCACCAAAATATTTAAGTATTCCAAAATACATAAATGTAAGTGCTTCTGTTATAAGCATTATAAGAGCTGCTGCAAAAAACTTTCCAAGTACTACTGATGTAATACTTCTTGGAGAAGTAAGTATAAGTTGCTCTGTACCATTTTTTCTTTCTTCTGAGAACATTCTCATTGTAAGCACTGGTGTTATAAAAGTAAGAATTGTAGCACCATTGTAAAATAGGTACTCAAAATTTAATACTGAATAATTAAATTTTGTTACCATAAAAAATATACTAAACATAAGGATAAATAATCCTACAAATATATATCCTATCGGAGATAGTAAATAACTTTTAAATTCTTTTTTTAGTATTGCTAACATTATTTATCTCCTCCTTCTTTGTTTTCTTCTTTACTAGCCTCTTTACTAGCTTTTCTCTCTTCTTTTTGAGCTTTCTTACGAGCCTTTTCTTCTTTTTTAGCTTGTTTTCTAAACTCTTTTTCTTCTTTCTTTTCTGTAAGTTCTTGTCTTAACCCTTCAAGTTCTTTTTCATATTCTTGTTTTTCAATTTCTTTTTCGCTATATTCTGGTCTATCTTCAACGATTTTAATAAACGCATCTTCTAATGAAGCTGTATCTTTCTTCATTTCTAAAATAACAACTCCAAGTTCAGCACATTTACTAAACATAACTTTTCTAATATCTTCATCTGAATTTGTTTCTATAACATATTCTTTTGATTTATCATCATTTGTTCTGACAAACTTAATCTCTTTAATATTAGAAATAGACTCCTTGATAGTTTCAAATTTGTCATTTTCGTCTTCAACAGTTAGTCTTAAAATTTCCTTATCACCTACTGCCTCTTTCTCAAGATTATTAGGTGTATCGACTGCGACTACCTCTCCCTTATCTATGATAATGACTTTCTCACAGATTTGGCTAACTTCTGAAAGTATGTGTGAACTTAAGATAACTGTGTGATTTTTTCTGAAAGACTTAATAAGTTCTCTTATTTCGATTACTTGTTTAGGGTCTAGTCCTACTGTAGGTTCATCTAAAATTAGTATTTTAGGGTCACCAACAATTGCACCTGCCATACTTACCCTCTGTTTGTAACCTCTTGATAAATTTTTAGTTAATTTGTTTTGAACTTTTTCTAAGCCAGTTTCTTCGATGGCTTTAGCTACTGCTGCTTTACGCTCTTTTCTAGGAATTAATTTAAGTTCTGCCATATAACTAACAAACTCTTTTACTGTTAAATCATAGTAAAGTGGTGTCCCTTCTGGCATATAACCAATTTGTTCCTTTACTTTTTTTGGCTTTCTGTCTACATCATAGCCATTTACGATAATAGTACCTTCGCTAGGCTCAATGAAACCAGTAATCATATTCATAGTTGTTGATTTACCAGCACCATTACGTCCTAAAAAGCCTACTATTTCGCCTTCTTTGATTGTAAAGCTTATGTCTCTTACAGCATAAAACTTACCATACTTTTTACTGACATTTTTTACTTCTATCAAAGCTCTAGTCCTCCTTATATATTTTTAATCTATTTGAATTGTATATGTATAACCTTAAAATAATCTTAAGATTTTGTAAGGTTATTCACAGCAATTAATGCCTTTATTTTAATACCTTCTGCTGAAAACATTTTTTCATGTTCTGTTTCAATATTTTCTTCAAAAATTGCTTCTTTATGAAGGTCGTACGTTATTTTATCTATTTTAAATCCAGCTTCTTTAAAATATTCTAAACTTGCTTCAAAAAGCTCGTCATCATCTGTCTTAAAATAAATTTCTCCATTTTCTTTTAAGAAAGTTTTATATTTTTCTAACTGCCTTGTGTGTGTTAATCTTCTTTTATTATGTTTAGCTTTTGGCCAAGGATTACAGAAGTTAATATAAATTCTATCTACTTTATCTCCATCACCAAAAACATTGTCTATAAGTTCCACATTTGCTCTAATTAACGCTAAGTTTTCTGGGTATTCAAAATTATATGCTTCTTCTATATTTCGCTTTGAAAGCCCAAGCATTGCTTCTATCATATCGACTGCAATGTAATTTATATTGTTATGTTTCTTAGCTAAAGTTGCTATAAAAATGCCTTTTCCACAGCCAAGTTCAACATATATTGGTTGCTCTTTAGAAAAATACTTATTCCATTTTCCTTTATTTACTTCAGGTTTATCAATATAAAATTTTGCTTCTTGTAGCTCTTTTTCAGCCCATTTCTTTCTTCTAATTCTCATTGTTTTTCCTCTATTTTGCAATAATTCTGTTTTGTGCACTATATGTGTCACGATATAATTTTTCTTTCTTTACTACTTGTCCATCTTGTTTATAAACTCTCCAAGAATCCCAAACAGAACCATTTACTCCACCTTGAATCACTTCTCCACTTGAATATCCTGATTTTTTCTTATATTCAGTTGAGTATTTGATAGTTCTTACTTTGGATGTTTCAATTGAAATATCGTATTCCGTCTCTCTTCTTAAACCATAAATAGAAATTGTTGCTTCTCCATTTTCTACACTAGACTCTATTTTTATTGGATAATTTCTATCGTTTCTAAATCTAAAATCCGTTGAACCCCATACAACTGTTGCGTCTCTTCCGCCTTCTACATAAGATGGTATAAACATATGATTCCTTCTTGAAGTCATTGTCATATCTGCATAAAGAGCTGCATTATATAAAGTACTAGAAATTTGACAAATACCACCAGCTAGTCCATCTGTTACGCCTCCATCTTGGAAAATAGCTGCGTCCTTATATCCCGCTGCTCTTGTCCTTTTTCCTACAACTTTGTTAAAAGAAAACACATCTCCAGGCATTATAACTGTACCGTCTATCTTATTAGAGGCAAGCCTTAAGTTTGTTGTTCTGTTAGGGTTATTTACATATTCTGTTGTATAGCTTGCAAGTCTGTGTGGAAAAGCTTCCATTCCTATATCATCTGTAAGTACCTCTGGCTTAGTTAATGTCAAAGATATTTTATAATCTGTAAAATCAGGGTTTTCGTTAATATATTCTTGAACAGCACCTACATTAAAATCTACACCTACCACATGTGGATATACCATATATTCTGGCTCTTTCATAAAATATGCGTCTTGTGTTTCAACATAAATATCGTCATGGATACTTTCTACATCAATAGGGTCAGGATATTTTACATAGGTTGGAATTTCAATATATTGATGACTATAACTTATATCTTGAAGTGCTGATAGTATAGTTTTTTCTAAATCTTCAACATATATTCCTGCTCCATTTACACCATTTGTTATGATAAGCTCGTCATCATCTTCTAAGTAATAACTACTTTGTTCTAATTGGTCTGGTAACTTGGCTTCAATATCTACTATATAATCTCTAAGAGCTTGTTCATTATATTTCAAAATTGGGTCAATATCTATATGTGTCATAAGTACTGCAATATAATCTTTAACATTTTGCATTAATGAACCTGTTCTTGCTATATTATATGCAAAGTCCACAGAAGCCTCAACATCAAATTCTGCTTCAATTTGTTCAATTGCTACATTATAATTATAGTTCTTATAAGTAAGGACTATACATTCATTCATTTGACTTTTTAAGTTTTCCTCTATTTTTTTACAAGCCTCAGCTTTAGTAAGTCCAGATACGTTTGTACCTTTAATAAATACACCAGATTGGATAGTATTGCTGTTTATATGATTTCTATAAAACGCAAAAAAGCTAGCTAAAACTATACCAATAGCTATTGCTACCATTATTACGTAAATGAATAAAGTATTATCTCTTCTAAACATTTTCACTATGTTCTTATTTTTTGCAAGTCTAAAATCTGACATATTTTTTCCTTTTTATATTATTATTTTTCCTTTCACATTATATTATATATCATTTCATAAATCAATAGAAAAGCTCTGGAAAAATCCAGAGCTAAAATTTATTTTAATTTATCTTCTACTAATGTGCGATCACCGTCATCACTATCGTCTTTTGTAAGTACAAATCCTGTTGCAATAGGTCTTGTCTTATGGGCACCTGTGCTATCAATTGGGTCATTTACAATTGTATCATTTACTACTAATACGCTTGATGTACCACCATCTAAGTTAGCAGCATTTATAGCACCATATCTTTGCATAACTTCTATTAAGTCGTCCATATCAGCACCTGGTCTTGTAACTGTTCTTCCATCTACAACTAAGAATAGTACAATACCATCTTTTCTTTGTCCAATTGCTGATCTTGGAGCAGAACCCCAACCACCATTACCTAAAACTTTAGATGGAACACCATCTACTATTAAGAATGGTCCGAAAGTAACACAATCACGAATATTTGCTTTTGTTACTTGTGATGTTGTCATTTTTCCTAAAAGTAATCTATCATCTTTATCAAATCCGATAATTCCACCGGCACCAGAATAAGATTTTGATGTAGCTTCTTTTCCACTACAAATTGTTAATCCAAGTGGTGAACCACCTGTACTATTAAAGTTTGGATCATCAAATCCACCACCATTAATAGCAATTAAAGCATCATTGTCTGCTGCCATTTTTGTTAAGTATTGTCCTGATGTTCCTAGTTTTTTAGTTACAACTGTTTTAATTCTTTCTGGCTCGTATATAGCAACTAAATATCCTGAATATCCTTTACCTTTTATTTCAATGATTTTATAATCATTATTTTTTTCATCACGTTCTAATATTTGTCTTTCATATTCATTTTCGTATGTAGTCTTGTTTGCTAAACTCTTGTCAATCAAATCTGGGTTTGAAATTTTATCTGTTTCAATGATTTGGTTGTTATTTAATACGTGCTCTATTACATCATCATCAAAAAACCAAGTTGCTAAGTATTGATGTGTCATTGTTGTCATAGCTGTTGTTATATACCAATCTCTAAAAGCTGAAAATGGTCCATATAATAAGAATAATACTGAAAATATTCCAATAGTTCCTAATATAAATAATACTGTAAATACAGTTTTTACTTTTCCACCATTTCCTTTACCTTGTTTTTTCTTTCTATTATTACTATTGCTACTACTTGGTTTTGTAGCAGGTCTTTTGTTAGTTTCTTTTTCCATTATTTTTCATACCTCTTTTTTCTTTTTTTCGACAATATCTATTGTAACTAATATTGAAATTTTTGTCTAGTACATTTACAAAAATTTAATATTTCTTAAGATTATTTCTTTTTTGCATTTTCCTCTGCTTGTTCAGTAATACCAACTAATCTAATGATATTGTCTTCGTCTCCTGGTCTTAATTCTGTTACAAAATCTTTAATTTGATATTGAACATAAGTGTAATTACTATTTTCTACCAAAGTTGCTTCAAAAGAGTAATTTGCTTCTATATCTTCAACTCTTGTATTGGCTTTTTCCACAATTTCTATTTGTGATTTTTTATTTATATTACCTATAACTTTATATTCTCCAGCTGTGCTGCCTTCTGTAACTTTCATTGATGTTATTTCATATTTTTCTTCATTTAATTTTGTCGAATCAACACCTGCTGAATAGAATTTTGAATTTACATTATACTTCATATAATTTGTAAAAGATTGTAAGTAACCATTAACTTTCGTACCTGTTAATTCTTCAACAAATTTATGAACATTTTTTCCTGTCATGGCATATTTGCCATTTGAAGAAAGTTCAAGTCCTGTACTTTTTGAAACACTATTATTGAAAAAATCATTTGCTATTAAAAGTAGCATAGTATTTTTTTCTAAATCACTAGCGTCATCACCATATCTACCAATAGTTATAGCGTATTGCGTAAGTTCTTTCTCGATAACTTCTTCATCTATTTCATGTGAACTTGGAGTATCCTCAACTGTTTTTGGCGGTGTAGACTCTTCTTCTTCTTTCTCATCATCTGCTGGAAGCTCGTCATCTTCGTCTGTATCTAAATCTACAACAGTAGTATTTTGCATAGCTCTATTTTCTTCTATTTTATTAATAATAGGATCAACATCAAATATTAAATTTTTAGGTGTATATTCGTCTGCTAATCCATTATTTTTAAGCTCTGGATTTGCATTTCTGTTTTTAATCAAATATATATTACAAAAAACAGAAATCAATAATAGTACTACTAAAAGTACCATCAAATATCTTTCTAAATAAGTATGTTTTCTTATTCTAATCTTGCTTACATCAATATCATTTTTAATTTGAACACCAACTTGTTCTCTACTTACCATTAGTTTATCTTCTGCGAATTTTTGCTTTATAAATTCATCTTTTTCATTATTAGACATAATCATTGTATTTCTTCGTCCCTTCATCTGAAATAATTTCAAATAATCTGTTTCTTGCTACATCTATAACAGCTTCAACATCTTTTGAAGATTTCTTCAAAAGTGTAGCTATTTGGTGTACATCAAGACCGTCATAATAGTAAAGTACAGAAATTAGCCTTAAATCTTTAGTTAATGATGTAATACATTCTTCTGTGATAGAATTTGCTCTATATTCTCTATATTCTATCGCTTTAGAATTATCATCATCCTTAAGATAATCAAGCCATTTTGTATTTCTGCTTTTTTTCAGATAAATTTCTTCGCAGTGTTTAATCAAAAACTTCATAGCAAGTGGAAGTAGTTGTTCTTCTTTTCGTACATTGATTATTTCTTTAAATAAATGTTTTAAAGAAATTTGCATAACTTTAATAACATCTTCTTCTAGTGTAAAATAGCATCTTGCAGTCTTATACATTTTAATTTCTAAATCTTCGGTAATTGCTTTAAAAGCTTCCTTATTACCTTTTCTAGCTTCTAATAATAACTCCATAGATTTACCCTCTTCTTATTTATCATTTGTTACATAACAGTCATAGATAATATTATCTTTTTCTTCTTCTGTAAGCTCTCTATTTAATGTAGCTATGCGTGATTGCATTATCTTGACTGCTTTGTCTAAAGCCTCGTTTAGTTTTCTTGTAGAAAATATCCTTTGTTGCAATTCAATTTCTTTTTGTATCTTTTCTTCTCTGTCTACAAAAATATACACAGCAATCGCCAAGCCTAAAATAATCCCCAATATAAAATATGCATATATTTCCAAACTAAATTCCTCCATTTTTTATAATTATATAATATTATATCATTATTTTCAAAAAAAGAAACAATTTTATTAAATTTTTAGAATTATTTAATACTTTCTTTCACAAATAAAGCATATAATAAATTAAATTATTATACGCTTTATTATCTATAATACATATTTAACTACTTTATTCTGCTACAATATCAATACTACCTTTAAAATTTTCAGCTTGAATTGTAAGACAATAACTCATTCCATCAATATAAATAGTATCATTATACTCTCCTGTATTTTCTATAAGAGTTAATTCCTTATTGCCTAGTTTTGCAATTACCTTGATATTACCTGTTTCTTTTAGCACTTTGATTTTTAATTTAATATGATCACCATTTTTTCTATGCAGAGCAGTTCCGCCAAATATTGTTTCAGTGCCAGAGTAATTATCGTAATCAGCTACATAACTTCCAACATAATTATCAATTCCATATTTCCTTTTTCCTTGTAATTTCCAAGTGCTTGTTAATCCTGCTCCATCAAAACTCTGAATAAAAGCATCATATGCATTTATAATTTTATCTTTTGGACTTCCAGCAATATTAAAAAATATACATACTATTAAACCAAAAATTATTATCCCTAAAAGAATTAATTTCAACATTTTAAACATCTCCAGTCCTCCTTTTATAAAATTATAAAACACTTATTTAATATCTCATATCGATTTATATTAAAATAAACTTACATTATGGTAAGAAAATAGGTACTAATTCTAATTTCTCGTATTGATATTAAATTCACGTATTCCAGAAGAATATGGAGCAATATCATATTGTTGAAAATAAATCACAATGCCATTTGGAGTAAGATAGAAACTATCAGGATTAAAAGTATCTAATACTAAATTACAAGCATTATCGAAATATATGTCAGGCTCTTTTGATATTTGAGCATTTATCTGTTTTAGTATATCTATCAAAAAATATGGATTATTTTGAAAGAAATTACAAAGTTTCATCATTGTACAATTAGCTAAATTCCATGTTTGAGAAGTCCTAACTGTATTTCCATGAGCTCCACCTGTAAAAATATATTCATCAGTATATAAACTTAAATAATTCAAACCTGGATAAGTAATAACAAAATTTCTATATACTTCATACACCATAATAGGATAATTGTGTGCCTTATTATATTCATACATTTGAACAGCCTCTTTATATAATTCTGTTTCAGCCATCTTTTGTATTTCTAATGCCAAATTTTTATTATACTTATTAAATCTAAAAGCAAAATTTCCAGTACTATCAATACACGGATATTCTATATGATATTTAAGTACTAAAACTCCATCATAAAATAAACCTTTCTCTAATATTTTTCTATAAATATTATTCATAAAATCACCCACTATATATTATGGGTAATCCTTTAAATGGTTACTAATTGAATATTATCTTTTTTCAATCTTTGTTCTGTTTGAGAAATTCTAAATAAATTTGCTATAAGCTCATCACTTCCCATATTATCCAAAATGTCTTCTCTATATCTTAATCCTTTTCTTTTTGCGATATCATCTGCTGTTTCTCCATTATATAAGCCTTTATAACCTGCATTATGAAATTTATCAAAATTCTTAACTCCTGATTTTTTTGCTGTTTGATTAAGTGAATAATTGCCTTTTCTAGTTAAATCTCTTTGATAAAATCTTTTTTCATCTTCTGTTAATAAACTATATTCTTTCTCTGTAATTTCTTGTTTTCTAGTTTGAATCGCAAAATATGTTTGAGCAAGAGCAATAACTTTTTTTCTAGAGTCTCCATTTTGAGCTATTAAATAACAAGCATAGCGATTAAGCTTATAATCTTCTATAAATTCTTCTTTTCCTTTTCCAGAAATTATTGGCTTCCTGACATCAGTAAAGCAATCTTTTACTGGAATTCCGCTATTTTCACAACCAATCATTGCTTTTCCAATTACTTTTTTTAAATTTTCCCATTTTGAGTATTGCAAAACAGGCATTAGCTCTCTTGCATACCAAAACTCCATTCCATCTTCATCTGTGTGCTTAATATCCTCAAACATTTCATTTGTATAGTTTTCAATTTTTTCTAATTTGTTCATTAAACATCCTCCTTTGCATTTTTTATAATTCTATAACAGGATTTACAAAAAAACAATAGTTTTTACGAAAATTTGTTTTTACTTTTAATGGTCTATGACTTCGGTACGCTCCTTTTCGAGACCCACTTTATAATAACTTTAAAGACTAGCTTTCGCTAGTCTTTCTTTGGTGCCGATGGTGGGACTCCCTGTCGGCCGCGTCGCAAAATAGTCCACTGGACTATTTTCCCTTGTCCTAGCCCAGCCTTTACTGGTCTATGACTTCGGTACGCTCCTTTTCGAGACCCACTTTATAATAACTTTAAAGACTAGCTTTCGCTAGTCTTTCTTTGGTGCCGATGGTGGGACTCGAACCCACATGGTTTCCCGCACGATTTTGAGTCGTGTGCGTCTGCCAGTTCCGCCACATCGGCATTATTTAAATACTTAATTATAATAGCATAAAAAATTTCTTTTGTCTATATTAAAAAGTAATTTTTATTATAGTTTCTAAATATATGGACAACAGAAAATATACTATAATTCTAAATACGTAATTTGAGCTTAAAATTGCATATTTATGTAAATCATGCTATAATTAAGTATATATGGCACTTTGTGTCCATTTAAATATAAATTCCTGAAATCCCTCTTGCTCAACCTAACATAAACTGTTAGTTGACATATAGTCCCATTCACCCCTGCACGTACCTACAAACCTATCGGACCTATGGAGGTAAAAAATGAAAATTAAACAAAGAACAAAGTACATCATCGCAACCATTGCCACAATCTTTGTGGGCTACAACACCATGATGGATATGCTTATGCCTGAGTGGTTTTTCTTGTACATATTTCTCGCCGCCATCTGGGGCACGTTCTGCTTCGGTGTCGCCGAGAATGCCTATCGGAAGATGGAGTTCATGCAATTCAAGGAAATGCCCGCAACGACTATCCTCGGTATTATAACAGCGATTTTAGGAATTTTGGCATTCATTCAGATAATCCTGATTATGCAACATTAACTTTTGGGGATGCCCACTGCACAAGCTGTACAATCGGCTATGCAGTGGGTGTCCCTGCTTTTATATAAAAAACAAAAAAGTAGGTACTTTATACACCTACTTTTCTGCTTCGATACGATAGAATCCTCCTCCAATTGAAGTAAATCCCGCTCTCTCCATCCGCCTTTCACAGCTTTTGTAGACAGCGCAGACATCGACTATTTTGACACCACTTTGCTGTAATAAGAGCTTAATTGCATTTGTGAAAGCTTCTTGCTTCTGATATCCGTTCTTCATACCACAATATGCTAGCTTCCACTTCTTTGCCCCATGCCGAAGCATTTCAAAGAAACCTACTACTTTGCCTTTATCTTCAATGATGTAAATTCGCTCTTCATTGAAAGAATTTAGGGTTTCTATGAACTTAGGCATAGTACGCTCCATCTCTTCAGCAAATCTTTGCAGTGTCTCCTCGTCAAATCCAAACCAGTCCTTCGCATCTGTTTGAGGTTTTATGTCACTTTCTATGGGACGATATAACATATCGTACTCGTCTCCATCAAAAAGTTTCTTATATACCTCAAAGTCTGATAGTTCTGCTCGCCGTATCTCCATACGAACTCACCTCGACTCTTCAAAGTTGTTATTGCAAATTTTATTATATCACAGTTTACATAATTTTACAAGTTATCTTCTTCTTTATAAAAATAACTAATTTCTTGTTTATATTCACTCAAATCTGGCATATTCACATCTGCATCTGTAATTATATCTTTTTCATAACTGAACTTTTGTACTCTTTTAGAAATTTCTTCTCCTGCATCATAATATGTGTGTACTTCAAAAACTGGTAAACTGCTTCCTTTATCAATATATATTATAAATTCATCTGTAACTTCGTCATATTTCTTATTATAAATACACTTATAGCAATCTTTTCCTTCATATTCTTCAAAAACAATTTTATTGGGTATGATTAAAGGAATATAACTTAAAGCTTCTAACCAAGTTTCAGTTTGTGTAAAATTATATATAAAAAGCGATCTTCCACTTCTTGCCTCTAAAAAAGCTTTTGAAAAATTATTTTCAGATATTGAAAATTCCTTATTAATCTCATCTACAAAGAATACTTCTTTGCCAATCCAATATTCGCAATTGTAAGTACTTAAACCATCAGAATCATTGCTTTCTAAAATTAATTTTATTTTCCCATCTTTTTGAAATGTCGTAGATTTTGAAGTCGTTTGAAATCCATTTTCATCTGAAACACTTTCACAGATAAATTTATAATTGTCTCCCTTTCCAAATTCATCATAAACTTTTGCCTGTTTTAACACTATATTTAATTTATATATTAATGGTACTGCAAAACACAGTAAAATTAGTATAATCACTATCAAGCATATTTTTAATATCTTTTTTCTTGGCTTTGTCATATTTACTCCTAACTTTCTTTTATAATCTTCTGTAGTTCTTCAATTGTTATTTCAGCTTTTTTATTTGCTTCTTCTCTTGTAATTTCTAGTGTTTCTGAAACATCATAAGACACATTATCAACCTCATAAAATATTTCTTCATGATTAGATGAAATTATAATTTTTTCTAAATCTGGAATTGCTACAAACAAAATAAGTGACATATCATAAGAAACCATTTGCTCTTGCATATATTCATAATTTATACTCAATACGTTGTTTTCTACCTTAATCTCATTTAATAGATCGCCCATTCGCATCGTTTTAATTAATTCTTCAATCTTGTTTATATCAGTTATATCTATATTAGAATATTTATCAAAAAATTCTTTTGTTTTTCCTGTGTATTCTTTCTTTTGAACAACATAACTTGCTGTTGAACCATTAGGAAAATAAACATCAAACTGTGTAATACCATTACCAACAAAAGTATCGTTAAGTTTGAAATCATTTATATTTGGATATAAATTTTTACTTACAACAAAATGGTCTAATTTTCTTGGACCTGCACCTTCATTACTATAATAAATTTTATTTATATAAGACATATTATATTTAGGATGTGTATATACTGTTTCATCATCTTCTCCATAATTATTTAAACTATATAAAATATTTTCGTCACTAAACACATAAGTATCTACATCAAAACCTATGTCATAAGTTGATACATCTTGTCCATTTATCCACTCATATTTGGTAAGCAATAACTCTTTAGTTTTTCCTGTTGCAGTTTGTATATATAACTTCGGTGGTACATCTAACTTAGGCTGATAGTAGTTATTAGTGTATAATATTAAACATATAAGTCCTATTATTATAAACACTAGCATTGCTGAAAATACTGGGTGTTTTGATAATTTATCTGATAATTTTATCATATTTATTCTCTTTTCTAAATTATTTTTATCATTTGCAATTCCTATTGCTCTTTCCATAAAACTTGAAGTACTAGAAAGATTAACTAATAGCTTACAATATTCTTTTCTATCTTCGCTTTCTAAGCCTTTTACAGCTTTCTCATCTGCTGTAAATTCCATATCTTTTTTAATCTCTTTCATAACTAACCATACAATTGGATTAAACCAATGTATAGCTCTCAAAAATATTAATACAGAATTTATAACATTATCTTTTCTCTTAAAATGTGCAAGTTCATGTCTAAAAATATATTCTACCTCTGTATCTGTACTTTTCTTAATTTCCTCTGTAAGTAATATTTTAGGCTTCAATATTCCTACTATTGCAGGCGATTTTACCACAGTTTGATTAATAAGTTCTATTTTTCTTTCCAGCTTAAACTTTGTTTTTACTGTCTCAAATATTTTTCTAATTCTGTCATCTTCAAATTTTTCACTTCCGATTTTTCTAATAAAAATAAGATTTGAAATTACGTATATTATCATTAAAGTTCCTGCTCCAATAAGCCATAGTGCTGGCAATATATCCTTTAAGCTTGGAAGTGGCTTAGTCTCTTGGCTTGTTCTACCACTAGTTTTATTATCTACTGTTTTTCCTTCTACTGGCTCATCACCATTACTTTTATTGTCTTCGCTAAAAGTCTCTTTACTATCTGTCAATTCATAGTTATAAGTTAATTTCTCTATCCCTGATACATCAATATAGTTATATACACTTACTTTACTAGAGACAAAAGGCGGTACAACTAAAGCTAGCAAAAAAACAATCCACATTGCATATATAATTTTAGGTGAAATGCATCTACTTAAAAGTTTTCTTATCGCAATTATACTTATCCCTATAATACTAGCTACTATTGACATATACAAAAGCTTATAAAAAATTATTGATATTAGTTCCATAATTAATCCTCACCATCTATTTTCTTAATTAAATCTTCTAAATCTTTTTTAGATAATTTATTTTCCTTTGCAAAGCACAATAACATATCACTTACAGAGCCATTATATAGCTTATCAATAAAGTTATTGCTTTCTTTTATTTTGTATTCATTTTCATTAATTAATGACTTATAGTAATAAACCTTCCCTTCTTGTTTTACTATTGTAATTGCTTTCTTTGCTTGAAGTCTTTTTATCAAAGTTCTTACAGTATTGTCGCTCCAGTTTTTATCTTTCAAGGCTTCTATAACATCAAAAGAATTTGCTTCTTTTTTGCCCCAAAAAACTTGCATAACTTCAAGTTCTGCATCAGATATCTTTATCATATATACCTCCTTAATTTACATTTGTAGTTTATGATTGTATTTTACAATTGTAGTTTGAAAAAGTCAATAAATTTTATATCTCATTTTTATTACAAAAAAGAAGCTTTTTCAAGCTTCTTCCTATTTCTTTATTTCTTTCAAAACATATTCTGTATTTGCTTCATTTGGCGCATATTTTAAGGTTATCTTTTTTACTTTAGCCAAGTCCTTTTTAGCTATATCTCCAATAATCTCTGTCATATCTACTACGCCTTCATCATTTGCTAAATCATCAAATTCATTAAATCTACCAAGTTCCTCTGTAAAAGTTTTCGTATCATAATCACAATTTGCATAAATTATATATTCAAAACCTTCTACTTCTTGCCCGTCGATTTCACCTTTTGCCATTTCATCTCCATAGACTACAAATACATAAGGTACTTCAATTTCAAGATTTCCTCTTATCTTAGATGTATTCGGTTCTAGTAACTGTATATGATTTTCATTTATGCCATCACCTGCTACATGATTTATTGTATATGTGTCAGTTTCAGGCACATATACAGCCTCATAGCTACTTGTATGTGATGTAAAATCTTTATCTATACTATAATCTTTATTTGAGAAATTTGCTTTCTCATATTTTACATCTGAACCGAAAATGTCCTTTATATATCCATCTAGAAGTTCTGCTGGGATAGATACTGGCTCACCTTCTGCTATATAACTATCCGCCCAGTCTTCTTTAGTAACTTTAGCAAAACCTAAACGTAAAATTTGTTCATTTGAAAACTCTTTTATATCTTCTTTTTCAGCTAAAATAGAAATAATATCAATCCATGGAAAAGCTCCTGTAAAAGGCAATAGCTTATCAGTATCGTAATTATCTAACCCATCACTATTTGCTACTACATCATCAGCGTTCATTCCTGTATTTGCTGAAACATCATCATATACTGACTCTGTTGTACCATCATCTCTAATGTACATATAAAAAAATACACTGAAAATAACAACTATCAATATTACAATTATTGTTAATAAAGTATTTAAAACTTTTTTATTCATTCGTTTATCTCCTTAAATTATGCTGTTTCCTTGCTGTTATTACCTGAACGACTTGTTTTTTTGTGTATTTTCATTGGCTCTTTTTTCTTATTTTCATCAATTACAATCTCTGGTGCTTTGCCATTTTCAACGCATTCCCTTGTTATTGTACATTTTGCAATTTTAGGATTTGAAGGAATATCATACATAACATCTCTCATAATCTCTTCAATGATAGATCTTAAACCTCTTGCTCCTGTATTTCTTTCAATTGCTTTTTCAACAATAAGCTCTAATGCTTCTGGTGAAAACTCTAATTCTACACCATCTAATTCAACTAATTTTTTATACTGTTTTACCAATGCGTTTTTTGGCTTTGTGACAATCTCTATCAAAGCTTCACGTGTCAAGCCTTCTAAAGTTGCAATAATTGGAAGTCTTCCAACAAATTCTGGTATCATACCAAATTTTAATAAATCTTGTGGCAATAATTCTTTAAATATTTCTGTTCTATTTATATCTTTCTTGCTTTCAATAGATGCACCAAAGCCAATAGATTTCTTACCAAGTCTATCTTTAATAATTTGATCTAAGCCTTCAAAAGCTCCTCCACAAATAAATAATATATTTGTAGTGTCAATCTGTAAGAACTCTTGATGAGGGTGCTTTCTTCCACCTTGTGGTGGTACAGAAGATTTTGTTCCTTCTATAATCTTAAGTAATGCTTGTTGAACACCTTCTCCGCTTACATCTCTAGTAATAGATGGGTTTTCAGATTTACGAGAAATCTTATCAATCTCATCTATATATATAATTCCACGCTCAGCTTTCTCAATGTCAAAATTAGCTGATTGAATTAATTTTAGAAGAATATTCTCAACATCCTCGCCTACATATCCTGCTTCTGTAAGTGTTGTTGCATCAGCTATTGCAAATGGTACATTTAACATTTTTGCAAGTGTCTGGGCAAGTAAAGTTTTTCCACAACCTGTTGGACCAAGTAATAATATATTACTTTTTTGTATTTCAACATCATCTATTAACTCAGCATTATTTATTCTCTTATAATGGTTATATACTGCAACAGAAAGTGTTTTCTTTGCTTCTTCTTGACCGATAACATATTCATCTAAAACTTTCTTTATTTCTGCTGGACTTGGCATATCTGATGCTTCTTCTAACTCTACATCATCAAAAACTTCTTCATCAATTATATCTGTACAAAGTGAAACACACTCATCACAAATAAATACACCTGGTCCTGCAATTATTTTCTTTACTGCTTCTTGAGGTTTCCCACAAAAAGAACAGCGTACATTTTTGGTATCGTTTTTTGCCATTTACTACTCCTTATTAATTTCTTTTATCCATTATAGCGTCAATCAAGCCATATTCTAAAGCTTGCTGTGCTGTCATATAGTTATCTCTTTCTGTATCTCTTTCGATTGTTTCTAAATTTTGACCTGTTCTCTCGCTTAATAATTTATTTAATTTCTCTCTTGTTCTAACCATATGGTCTGCATGAATTTTAATCTCTGTTGTTTGTCCTGAAATTCCGCCACCACCGATTAATGGTTGGTGAATTAAAATCTCTGCATTTGGTGTAGCATATCTCTTACCTTTTTCACCTGAAGCTAAAAGCACTGCTCCCATACTTGCTGCCATTCCTACACAAATTGTAGATACTGGACATTTGATATAGTTAATTGTATCAACAATTGCCATTCCGTCTGTAATAGATCCTCCAGGACTATTGATATATAAGTGAATTTCTTTATCTGGGTCTTCTGACTCTAAAAATAATAATTGTGCTACAACTAAGCTTGCAGACGCTGGATTAACATCTTCTGCTAAAAATATAATTCTATCTTTTAATAATCTTGAAAAGATATCGTAAGATCTTTCTCCTCTACTTGTTTGCTCTATAACATAAGGTACTAAACTATTTTCTATCATTTCTATACTTCCTTTCATTTGCATATATTTAATATCAAAATTAAATATATACCAAAAGTATCTTTTTTTCAATATCTATTAGTAAAAAATTTGTTTTTTTGTACGCTATTTTTCGACAAACTAAAAGAGCTTATTTTAAGTAAGCTCTTTCTTCTTATCTTATATTAATTCTTTCAATACCTATTGCTTCATTTGTCATATCATCTATTTCGAATATAACACCATTAAAAATCGCATTTCCTTCTGCTACCCTATACTTTTCTGGTAATGACGTTTCAAATCGTTTTATTGACGCTTTTGGCTCCATTCCAATTACTGAATATTTAGGACCTGTCATTCCAATATCAGTAATATATGCTGTACCATTTTCTAGTATCTGTTCATCTGCTGTTTGTACATGTGTATGTGTTCCAAAAACAATAGTTGCGTCACCTTCTAAGTAATAACTTAAAGCAATTTTTTCAGCAGTCGCCTCTGCATGAAAATCAATTACAATAATATCAGCAATATCTTTTATTTTATCAATGATATTTCTTGCTTCTAAAAAAGGATTTTCAGATAGCACTGGCATTGTAACTCTGCCTATTAGATTGATAACTGCTATGTTCTTATCTTTACATTTAAAAATTCTGTATCCTTTTCCCGGATTATTACTTGGATAATTTGCTGGTCTTATAATCTGCTGATCATCTATAAAACCAAAGATATCCTTTTTAGCCCAAGTATGATTTCCCATAGTTACTACATCAACTTTGCAACCTAAGATTTCTTTGTATAGCTTTTCTGTAAGTCCCATTCCATCTGCTGCATTCTCTCCATTTACTATAACGAAATCTATTTTATTGTCAGTAATAATTTTAGGAAGATTACTCTTAAGGCTTTGTACTCCTGTTTTGCCTACAATATCTCCTACTGCCAAAATTTTCAAATTAGTCTCCTCCTATTCCCATTCGATAGTTGCTGGTGGTTTGCCAGTAATATCGTAAACGACTCTATTTACATGTTTTACTTCATTTACAATTCTACTAGAAACTGTTTCAAGAACTTCAAAAGGAATTTTGCTCCATTCAGCTGTCATAAAGTCTGTTGTTGTAACAGCTCTTAATGCAACTGTATAATCATAAGTTCTTTCATCTCCCATTACTCCAACACTTTTTAAATTTGTAAGTACTGCAAAATATTGGTTGATACTCTTATCAAGACCTGCTTTTGCGATTTCTTCTCTAAATATATAATCTGCATCTTTTAAAATTGTTAATTTATCATCTGTTATTTCTCCAATAACCCTAATTGCTAATCCTGGTCCTGGGAATGGTTGACGATAAACTAAATACTCTGGTAAACCAAGTTCTAGTCCAACTTTTCTTACTTCATCTTTAAATAAGTCACGAAGTGGCTCAATTATTTCTTTGAAGTCAACATAGTCTGGAAGCCCTCCTACATTGTGATGGCTCTTGATTGTAGCACCTACTCCAACACCACTTTCGATAACGTCTGGATAGATAGTACCTTGAACTAAGAAATCAACTGTGCCTATTTTTTTAGCTTCTTCTTCGAATACTCTAATAAATTCTTCACCAATTATTTTTCTCTTTCTTTCTGGCTCTGTAACTCCAGCAAGTTTTCCTAAGAATCTATCTTTTGCATCTACTCTAACAAAATTTACTTCTGAATTTGCAAAAACAGCCTCTACTTCATCTGCTTCATTTTTTCTAAGTAAACCATGGTCTACAAATATGCAAGTTAAGTTTTTACCGATAGCTCTACTCATTAAAGTTGCAGCAACAGAAGAATCTACTCCTCCTGATAATGCGCATAGAGCTTTTTTATCTCCAACTTTTTCTTTTATATTTTGTATTGTTTCTTCTGCAAAAGCACTCATTTTCCAAGTACCTGTACATCCACATATATTATATACAAAATTTCTAATAACTTGTGTTCCATTTTCAGAATTATTAACTTCTGGGTGGAATTGTATACCATATAAACGTTTTTCCTCATTTTGCATACCTGCATTTGGACAATCCTCTGTGCTTGCTATGTTTTCAAAGCCTTCTGGAAGCTTTGAAACAAAGTCTCCGTGTGTCATTAAGAAGTTATTTGTATCACCAAAACCAGCAAATAATTTTGAAGAGTTTTTAATATTAACCTTCATAACACCATATTCACGTTTATCTGCTTTTTGTACTTCTCCACTAAAATTATATGTCATAAGTTGCATTCCATAACAAATACCAAGTACTGGAATTCCTAAATTAAAAATTTCAGGATCACATTTTGGAGAATTTTCAGCATATACACTCGCAGCGCTTCCTGTAAAAATTAGTCCTTTTGGATTCATTTCCTTTATTTTCTCAGCTGGTGTATTATATGGTACAATTTCAGAATATACATTGCATTCTCTAACACGTCTTGCAATTAATTGATTATATTGACCATAAAAATCGATTATTAAAATTTTTTCTTCTTCTTTCATAAATACCTTCCTTCTAAGGTTTATTTTATATTTTATTACAGCTATATTCTAAGTTTGAAAAAGAAGCGAGTATTGGCAGGCGCACGAATTCAAATAACGATGAGGCGTACTAAGGTGCGTTGATTCGTTTTTGAATGAGTAGCAACGAACCAAGACGACGCTCATTTTTCAAACGATTTTACTAATGATTTGAGCTTTCAATATCTTTAAGCATAACATCATGAGCTCCGCCCTCTTTAATACTAACACTAGATACAAGTGTAAGTCTTGCTTTTTCTTGTAACTCTGGTATTGTTACAGCACCACAATTGCACATTGTAGATTTTATTTTACTTACTGTAACTGCTAAGTTATCTTTTAAAGGTCCTGCATAAGGTATGTATGAGTCAACACCTTCTTCAAAGCTTAATTTATTTTTGTTCTCTCCTAAATCATATCTTTGCCAGTTTCTAGCTCTATTTGAACCTTCGCCCCAATATTCTTTTACGAAAGTACCATTTCTCTTAACAACTTTTGTAGGGCTTTCGTCAAATCTAGCAAAATATCTACCCATCATAACAAAATCTGCTCCCATTGCTAATGATAGAGTAATATGATAATCGTGTACGATACCACCATCAGAACATACTGGGATATATATTCCTGTTCTTTCATAATATTCGTTTCTTGCTTCAATAACATCCATTAAAGCGCTAGCTTGTCCACGTCCAATACCTTTTGTCTCACGAGTGATACAAATTGAACCTCCACCAACACCAACTTTAATGAAATCAGCTCCAGCTTCTGCTAAATAATAGAACCCTTCTTTATCAACAACATTTCCAGCTCCTATTTTTACACTATCACCATAATGAGCACGTACCCAATCAATAGTGTTTTTTTGCCATACAGAATATCCATCTGAAGAGTCCATACAAACCATATCAACTCCAGCTTCAACTAATGCTGGAATTCTTTCTTCATAATCTCTTGTGTTGATACCTGCACCTACAACATATCTTTTATTCTCGTCTAATAAAGATTCGGGATTATTTTTCTTATCTTCATAGTCTTTTCTAAATACTAAATGCTCTAAGTTATCATTTTCGTCTAATACTGGTAAACAACTGATTTTATGTTCCCAAATCATATCATTTGCTTCTGTTAAACTTATTCCTTTTCTAGCACAAACAACTTCATTAATAGGTCTCATAAAAGTATCTATTGGTGCATCTAAATCAGCTCTTGAAATTCTATAATCCTTATCTGTAACTAAGCCTAAAAATTTTCCATTTGCACTACCATCTTCTGTAATTGTTACTGTTGAATGTCCTGTTTTTTCAATCATTGCAATTACATCACGAAGTGGTGTTCCACTTTTTACATTTGAATCACTGTCTATAAAACCTGCTTTATGTCTTTTTACATTCTTAACCATTTGAGCTTGTGACTCAATTGATTGTGAACCAAAAATAAAAGAACATCCACCTTCACGTGCAAGTGCGATTGCCATTTGTTCTCCTGAAACAGCTTGCATTATTGCAGAAACGAAAGGAACGTTCGCAGTATATTTTGGTTCTTCTCCTTTTCTAAATTTTACTAATGGTGTTTTTAAACTAACATTGCTAGGTATACATCTTTCATCTGTTAAGTTTGGTAATAGTAAAAACTCACTAAATGTTCTTGATACATCTCCTATAATTTTAGCCATTTGATAATCCCTCCTTTAATAATTTATATATTCTTGATATTATATAACATCTAAGTCCAAAAATCAAGCAATTTTTCTAGTTTTTTCTATTATTTCTGTCATTTTTATTATGTATATATTTTATCATACAAAATATTTTTTTACTACTTCTTTTTTATTTTTTATAACATTATTTTTCTTTTTTGCTTTTTTAGGTAAATATGTGTTACAATACAGTATATAAAAATTAAAGGAAAATATTATATATGGAATTAGAGTTTAAAGTAAAAGACAATCAATTTTTTAATGTAAAAGAAATAATAAAATCACAATTTCAAATTTCAGATAGATTACTTGTTAAATTAAAAAGAGAAAAACGTATCTTTTTAAATGGAAAACCTGTTTATGTTACAGAAAAAGTAAAAATTGGAGATGTTATTAAACTTGATATGAATTTTGATGAAGCTTCTGATAATATCGTTCCAACTAAAATGGATTTAAACATAATTTTTAAAGATGATTACTTTTTAGTTATAAACAAACCTGCTGGTATCCCTGTACACCCTTCTTGTAATCACTATGAAAATAGCTTGTCAAACGGAGTAAAATATTATTTTAATTCAATAGGTTTAAATAAGAAAATAAGACCTGTAAACAGATTAGATAAAGACACTTCTGGTATTGTTATATTTGCAAAGCATGAGTATATACAAGAAATGCTTGTAAGACAAATGAAAAATAATACTTTTAAGAAAGAATATATTGCTATTTTAGATGGAAATTTAAACAAAACTAAAGGAACAATAAATGCGCCAATATCAAGAAAAGCTGGAAGCATTATGGAAAGAGAAATTTCAGAAGATGGCGAAACCGCAATCTCTCATTTTGAACTTATTAAAAATTTTGAAAATTATTGTGCCGTTAAATACACTTTAGAAACTGGGCGTACACATCAGTTACGAGTACATAGCAAGTACATAGGTCACTCTATCTTAGGTGACACTTTATATGGTACTGCTTCTGACTTAATTTCACGCCAAGCTTTGCATGCTCAAAAAGTAACTTTCATACACCCAATCACTAAAAAATCTTTAACTTTAGAAGCACCCTTACCACAAGATATACAAAATTTGATTAGAATATAAAAAATCCGTTTTATAACGGATTTTATTTTATTATCATATCTTTAAAACTTGTTCCATAAGGCAATTTTTCAAAGCCATATATATCAAGTATTGTAGCAGAAATATCTGCATAAGTATCACGTATACCTATGTTAACATTTTCTTTGATGTTTTTTCCATATATTAAAATTGGTATATACTCTCTTGAATGGTCTGTTGATGGTGTAACTGGGTCACAGCCATGATCTGCGGTAATTATAAGTATGTCATCATCTCTAAGTAAACTCATTATTTCAGGAAGCTTACCATCAAATTCTTCTAAAGCCCTAGCATATCCTACCGGGTCATTTCTATGTCCATAAAGCATATCATAATCAACTAAATTAATAAATATAAGGTCCTCTTCTGCTGATTTTAAAGCTTCTATATTCTTCGCAATTCCATCTGTATTTCCGTTTGTATGTATTGCTCTTGTAATACCTCTTCCTGAAAACAAGTCTTCTATCTTACCAATTGCTAAGACTTTCTTTCCATTGTCTGTAAACACATCAAGCATTGTTCTTCCAAAATCAGTAGCTTCAAAATCTTTCCTGTTATATGTTCTTTTGAAGTTTTCAGGATTATCTCCAACAAAAGGTCTAGCTATAACTGTTCCGATATTATATCCCTTTTCATCAATAACTTCTCTTGAAATATTGCATATTTCATATAATCTATCTACTGATATATAATCTTCATGTGCTGCAATTTGGAAAACGCTATCTGCTGAAGTATACACCATTGGTTTACCAGTACCAATTATTTCTTCTCCATATTCTTTTAATAGTGCTGTTCCTGAACCAACTTTGTTACAACAAAATCCTGGCAAATTTGCTCTTTTAGCTATTTCATCTAAAAGCTCCTGTGGAAAAGCATTTGGGTATGTAGTAAATCCTACTTCTTTTACATATCCTGACATTTCCCAGTGTCCTACTGGACTATTTTTACCTTGTGATTTTTCTGCTGCCTTTCCAAAACTTCCTATACAATGGTCTTCTTTTTCTGGAATTGAAACACCAGTTATATTATATAAACCTAGTTTTTTCATATTAGGTATGTTTAAAGTAGTTGCTTTATAAATAGCACCTAAAGTATCACTTCCTACATCACCATAAACGTTTGCATCTGGTAACTCTCCTACTCCAAAGCTATCTAAAACAATAATGTTAACTCTACTCATCATCTTCCTCCTCGACTTTCATTTTCAAAGTCCTCTTTCTTTTCTTTGGCTTAACTTCTTCAATAGGATCTACATCTTCCTCTAATTTTTTAGATGGTTTTCTTTTTGGCTTAACCTCTTCTATTAACTCTTCTGAAATTTCTTCTTCAAAAATTTCTTGAGCTTCTTTTTTTACAGGTTTCTCTTTTGGCTCTTCTTTTTTAGACTTCTTTTTATCCTCAGTCTTTATTGTAACATCATATTCATACACTAAAATATCTTTTGATTTTGGTAATATCAAATTATTTTGCTCATTAAAATAGTTATTTGTTCTAAACTTAGTTTGGTTTACCAAAGAAAAGTCGAACTTCTTACAATCAACCAATACATTTGAAGATAAATCCATTCCCTCTGGCAAAGTTTGGTTTGCATTATCATAGAAAATTATATTTGAATAATATAATAATGGCATATTCTCTTTGAAATTTAATTTTATAAGGTTTACTGCCCCTTCGCCTGAGTCTTGATAATTTTGAAGCTCACTTTCAACATTTATATCAAATATTGAAAAATCTTCTTCATGGATATTATCTGTTATAGGTACAACCTTATATAATGGCATTTCATATTTTGAAGTCATTTTAGGAATAGCACCTTCTAAGTATGAAACAATGCTTAATAGTTTTTCAGTAAAATCAAAAACATCAATCTTCTTATTTATATTAAGTATTCTAAACTTGCTCTTTTCGTTTTCTCTATGGCTTCTACTGCCTATGTATTTTATTTTCCTATTATCATTATCTATGTTACCGAAAATGTCATAATCTTCGCTTTCCATATATAATCTATTCTTATTGAACTCTGCTTTTAAATATGTAAGAGCAGCTTCCATTTTTTGCTTATCCATTTTACCTGAACGAAGTAAATTGATAATCTCAATAAGTTCTGTATTTGCTATATATAAACTGTCTGTTTCTTCTTTAGAGAATTTAACTCTTTGCATTCTATCAACAGCTACACCCATAGTTTCAAAATCCATTTCAAAGTCAAAGGCTTTTTTGATATTTCCATTTTCCTTTTTCTTATCATTTTCATTTCCCATCTCTAGGCTAAGTTTTTCGTCTTTATTGGCAAATTTCCAAAATTCAAATATACTCTTTTTATGTTTATCAATTTCTTCAATATATAGCTCTGCGTTTCTTACTTTGCTCTTTAAGTTTTCATATTTTAACTCTAAAGCCTTAGTATCTTGTTCTAAATCTTTTTGCTTTTTATCAGCTCTTTCTTTAACAGAATAAGCAACTACTAAATCCTCAATAGTATAGAATTGTTTTTCATCAATTTTATACATTGCAGGCTCAATCTCGATAGTCTTAGAGGTTTTCTTTTCTTTTACTTCTTCCTCTTGTACTGGTTTTTTACCTTTTTTATTAGAAGATTTAAAGAAATATTTTACTTTCCCGAAGAAAGTCTTTTTATATTCTAAATATGTAGAAATTTCTTTTTGCTTTTCTAAATATTCTTCTTCTTTTTTCTTAGCTTTCTCTTTTAATTTATCTAACTTTTCTTCAAGTTTTTGACAATTTTCTTTCATTTCCCCAATAGCTTTTCTTGCAAGCTTGTGTTGTAACTTGATAAAGTCCTCTAAAGTTTCATAAGTAACTCTTATATTTTCAAAATAAAACTCTAAACCGTTTTTACTATCAATTTGTGTCTCAAATACAAATCTACCTTTAATCTCTGTTTGCAAGATGAATAAAGCTTTTAGTAGTTTATAGAACTTCAAAGCCTCTTCCTTGTTTGTAAGTTTCATTTTATATGTACTTTTTACATTATTATATACATAAGTATCGCCAACAATTTGAAGTGACATCTCATTTTGCTTGTTATATACTTCAAATATCAATGGCCAATTCTTTGTGAAAAGCCATAAATAGCTTTCTATATTTCCTATTTCGTCTCTGTTTAAATATTCCTCACTATAATTTATATAGTTAATTGGAACGAAAATTGATGGTGCAACCTTTGAGCCACTTTCATAGAATTCTATTTTCTTCTTTAATAGATATAAAAATTCTGAAAAAGTCTCTTCTTTAGTACAAACTAGCATAAAGTAATTATTTGTACTAGGTGCATAATATATCTGCCATAAATAATCTTTGTTATATTTAATCTTAAAAGGTTCTGTTTTTTCAAGTGATTTTTGTAATAAAGACATATTCTCAATATCTGCAATAGACATTGAATTGATAACTCTTAAGAAAGTTGTATATCTTTCAATATCTTCTTCGTCACCTTCTGTACCAAAGAATTTTCCAAGTGGCACAGCTTCAGAGTATTTTTTCTTAATATCATCACTTCTTAGGCAAGGAGTAAATAGAATTTCAATTTTATCAATAGGAACATAACGATATACCCTATGGTCTTTATCATTGTTAAGTCTTGATGTATTAAAATTTAATGGGCTAAAGTCTCTTAGATATTCTGGTATCTCTTCTAAATCTAAGCCTAAAAAATCTAATTTTGTTGTTAAATCTCCATTATTTGCTTTCTTCGCAGTTGCCATTTTTTCTCCTCCTATCCTATAGTGACAAAAATTCACAAGCAAAGTATATCACACCTAAATTTTTTTATCAACTAAAAAAAGCTAACTCATAAAAAATATTATGAATTAGCTTTAAAATCTAGTATTTATCTTGCATAAGTATTTATTTCTTCTTTAATTTTAGCAACAAAGTTTTCTAATGCCATTTGTCCTACATCGCCTTCTTTTCTTGTACGTACACCTACAGCTGAATTTTCTACTTCTTTTTCTCCTATAATTAACATATATGGAGTTTTTTGAAGTTGTGCTTCACGGATTTTATAACCTATTTTTTCTTGTCTATCATCAAGTTCTACTCTTACGCCTTCTTTCTTAAGTCTTTCTACAACTGATTTTGCATAATCTTTTTGATTATCTGTAATTGGTAAAACTTTTACTTGAACTGGTGCAAGCCAAGTTGGGAAAGCTCCTTTTGTTTCTTCTACTAAGAAAGCTAAAAATCTATCAAATGTACCTAAGATAGCTCTATGGATAACTACTGGTCTGTGTTTTTCACCATCTTCTCCAATATACTCTAGCTCAAATCTTTGTGGTAATAAGAAATCTAATTGGCAAGTAGAAACTGTTACATCATGTCCTAAAGCTGTTTTAATTTGTACATCTAGTTTTGGACCATAAAAAGCTGCTTCGCCTTCTGCTTCATAGAAATCAAGCCCTGTTTCTGTTAGAATTTCTCTTAACTGACTTTCTGCATTTTCCCACATCTCATCATCATCAAAATATTTTTCTTTATTGTTTTTATCTCTTAAAGATAATCTGAATGAATAATTTTCAAAACCGAAATCTTTATATACTGACAAAATTAAATCAACAACATTTTTGAATTCTTGCTTTATTTGATCTGGTGTTACGAAAAGGTGAGCATCGTTTTGACACATCTCACGAACTCTCTCTAAACCACAAACACTTCCACTATCTTCATATCTAAAGTCATGTGCTAGCTCTCCAATTCTTATTGGTAATTCTCTATATGAGTGCATTTTGTTTCTATAAATTAACATGTGATGTGGGCAGTTCATTGGTCTTAAAACGATTTCTTCTTCACCCATTTTCATTACTGGAAACATATCATCTTTATAGTGCATCCAGTGTCCACTAGTTTTATATAAAGCAACATTTGCAAGTGATGGTGTATAAACATGATTATATCCCATACTAATTTCTTTATCTTGAATATATCTTTCAAGTAATCTTCTAACTGTTGCACCCTTTGGTAAGAACATTGGAAGTCCTGAACCAACAAGCTCGTGTGTCATAAATAAATCTAATTCTTTACCGATTTTTCTATGATCTCTTTCTTTTGCTTCTGCAAGTTTTGCTAAATATTCGTCAACTTCGCTAGCTTTAGGGAAAGAAATACCATAAATTCTTTGTAGCATTTTATTATGTTCGTCACCTCTCCAATAAGCTCCTGATGAACTTAATAATTTAACAGCTTTAACAGCTCCTGTACTTGGTAAGTGAGGTCCTCTACAAAGGTCTGTAAATTCACCTTGTTTATAGAAAGAAATAACTTCTCCTTCTGGTAAATCTTTTATAAGTTCTACCTTATATGGTTCTTCTCTTTCTTCCATAAACTTTATAGCTTCTTCTCTAGGAAGCTCAAATCTTTCTAATGGATGGTCTTCTTTAATAATTTTTTTCATTTCTTCTTCAATAGCTTTTAAGTCTTCTTCTGAAAAAGGTTTTTCTACATCGAAATCATAATAGAAACCATTTTCAATTGAAGGTCCTATCGCAATCTTAGCACTTGGAAATAATCTTTTAACAGCTTGTGCCATAATATGAGAAGTTGTATGCCAATACATAGCCTCCTCTACTTCTGCTGTTCTTCCTCCACCTAACTTAATTTTAAACATAACTATGTTCCTCCTTAAAAATTAAATTTATATGCAAATAGGTACAAAAAATCCCCATAAGCATATTGCTTATAGGGGTAAGTTTTATCTCACGGTTCCACCCTAATATTTAACTCTTAATAGATTTATAACGTAATCTTACAACGCTAATTTTTCAATTAGAAGCTCCAAGGTAGTTTTTCAAATCTGTTTTCTTAAATATGCTTTCAGCCTAAGGCATATTCTCTCTAAAAGTAACCTTTATTTTACTTTTCCTCTTCACAGCTCATATTTTTATGATACTACTTTCTTCAAATTATGTCAAGCAGTTCTGTAACATTTTTGTATATTTTGCATTACATTTAAGTAACATATCACCTTTTATTTAGTAAATATATTATAATTAAATTGTATATTTACGAGAGATTAAAGGAGATACTATGAAACTAGAACCTGGAAAAAAATTAGAAAAAAATTTGAAATTATTACGTTCTTGCTCACAAGTTAGAATTATTCAATTAACAGAAGAACTATCAAAACTTGTCAAAACACAAAAAAGAATAATAGAAAGAAACCCTGATTTAAGAAGAATATTAACTTCTGAATTAAATAGGAATTTAGCTTTGGCTGGTGAACCTGATATAGAAGAACCAACTTCTGAACAATTAATTAATATTCCTATACCTGGTTACGATCCAGAATTAGAAGACCAAGCTACTAAACAATATGTAGGAGTTTGTAGAAAAACTGCCATTAGGCAAAGAACTCTTGCTAATTTTCAAACTCTATCTGAGATGCTTTCTCAAGAAAAAATCTCTTTAGGTGACCTTCATCTATTTATGGATAGTTCTGAAAATTCTAAGGCTTTCAAAAGTTTTGTATCTCTTATGAAAGATCATTCACCTATGGTTATTAGCTTAGGCTTCAAGCATCAAGCAAATGAACTTGCAGAAAGAAATAACCTTGCAAATGATAAATATTATGAGAATGCTGAAAAAACTTTCCAAGTAGACGCTCCTGCTATTAGTTTAGGTGATGATTTAAAAGGAAGATTTGTTAATGCTGGTAAAGGCCTTACTGCTGCACTCGCTCTTTCTGCTGTATTAGTTGCAGGCGGATTTATGTTAAATAGGACTGATGCTAATACAATACAAGGAGATACTAACCCACATACTGGTTTTACTGAAGTAGTTCCTCCTCCTGTTATTGCTGCATCTATTGAAGAGCCTGAACAAACAGGTCCTATTTCAATAAATAATGATATAAATTCATATAAAGAAGCTTGTGAAGACTTCTTCAAAAAAACTGCTGAAGTTTATAAATATAATACTGGTGAAGATATCGATTTATCTGGTTATGGTCAAAATAATATCTCTGTTAGCAGAAATGCAAGAATATTAGAAGTAGAAAAAGATGGTGTTATCTATCGTATCTCAACACAAAGTAACTCTGCATCAAATCCTACATATTTAAGACAAGCACTAGATGATCTTGGTGTTTCTTATACTGAATACAGTTCAAGCTTAGCATGTATTATAGATAAATATGACGATTCAAGAAGCATTGCTATTGTAGATGGTCAAGGAAATCCTGTAAGAAGTGGAAAAGTTCTTGAAAGTACTGGTTCTGGTGGAGATATGTATAATCAACAAATGGTTCAAGCTGGTAGAAAAATATTAGAAGCAGAAGGAAAAGATGCAAGTTCTTTATCAGAAGGAGCTTGTGTTGCAGCATACATATTATCAGATAGTTATACTGTTCAAAATCCTGATCTTTCAAGAGCACTTGGAGAAACTGATGGACTTGCAAATACAATAAAAACTACTTTCTACACATCTAGTGGAAAAGATGATAGTTATGCAATATATCTATATTCACAAGACTCTGCTAAATTTGCTCAAAGTTTTAATGACAGAGCAAATGGTATAACGCACTCTAATGATACACAAGATATGGAACATGATGAAAGATAATATATAAATATATCGGTGGCAAGATTTTCTTAAAGTTTGCATTTATTAGAAAATTTTGCCACCGATTTTTTATTTCATTACTTCTGCTATAACATTTGCTAAGTACTTCATGCTTACTTCACACTGTTCAAGTGTATTTCCTGTTGCACCTACTTCTATTATACAAGCTCCACTTGCTAAGTTCTGATTATATCTTGAATTTCTTAAGATAATTGGCTTAAATAATCCGAGGATAAAGTTCATTTGCTTTTTCTTGTATCTTAACTGCTAGTTTAAAATTATTAAGCCAGTTCGGGTGTTCTAATCCTCCACCATCTGTTCCCATAACGAACATTAGCTGTGCTCCAACTTCATCTCCTATTCTAACTGCTGGTGCGTATTCGCTACTATTTCCCATTGCATCTCTATGTAAATCTATAACAAATTCTGTCCATACATCTCCTGATATTAGTTTGTCAACAGTTGCATAAGAACGATTATAAGAACCAGTGTAGGCTGGATAGTCATGATAAGTCTGGTCATGTGTCACATTATATCCTCTTTCAGTAAGTCTTTGATTAAGAACTTCTCCGACATGCGCAACTGAAAAATTTAGGTCTGTAGTTCTAAAATTTCCTGTTGATACATAATTATATTTTTCTGTTGACGTATAACTTTCACAAGTATGTGTATGGAAAATAATAATATCTTTTTTATTATTGAAATCTACTGTAGGTCTTATCATATCTTCTGTTAGCTCATATTTACTCTCATTTCTAATTTTTACGCTTCCATAAGTATTAGTAAATTTATCTACTTTATTATTTTCTTCAATTACCTGTGTAGTAAGTGTATGAATATCTTCTGGAGTATTTTCTACTATTTCTTCCTGAGGCACTTCTTCGTCATTCTTTTCTGCTTCTACCACTTCTTTTGAGTTTGTATCTTCAAACGCAAATACCCCTTGGCTTCCAAAAATTACAAGTTCATGTCCTAAAAGTGTTCCTAAACTTACTCCTTCATTTTCTTCCTCATATACACATGAAACTGCTAGATTACTAGAAATCAAATTTATGCAAGCTATATGAAAACTATAACTATCTATATAAGATTTCCTTATAAATAAATTAAAAATCATTGCAATAATAATTACTGCAATGATTATTTTTACTATATGTTTTATTAAACTTTTTAAGTTTATAACTGCTACATTAAACATACTATACCTCACTAAATACAGTATATTTAGTATGTTGTTATTTTAGAATATTTTTTCAAATTTGTCTTTATGAATTTCGTCTGGAACTTCTATTGGATATTTGCTAGTAAAGCATCCTTCACAAAAGCCTTTCATATTTGAACCTTCTGCAATTTTTCTTAAGTTTTCTAAACTTAAATACTCTAAAGAATCCGCTCCAATCTCTTGCCTAATTTCTTCTACTGATTTTTTAGTAGCAATTAGACCATCTTTATTGGTTACATCTGTTCCAAAATAGCAAATTCCTAAAAACGCTGGCGAAGCTACTCTTAGATGTATCTCTTTTGCTCCTGCACGTCTTAGTACTTTTATAATTCTTGTAATTGTTGTTCCTCTAACTATTGAATCATCAACTAAAATAATTCTCTTATCTTTAACAGTTGATGGTATTGGGTTTAATTTTAATGCAACTTGATTTCTTCTTTTAGTTTGAGTAGATTGTATAAAAGTTCTACCAATATATTTATTTTTTACAAAAGCTAAATCATAAGGTATTTTTGAATATTTTGAATATCCAAGTGCAGCATCTAGCCCTGAATCTGGAACACCTGCAACGAAATCGGCTTCTACTGGGGCTTGTTCTGCTAAATATTTACCTGCAAGCTCTCTAAATTTATGTACGTTCATTCCATCTATATTTGAATCTGGTCTTGAAAAATATACATATTCAAATATACATAATCCGTCTTTTTCGTCTTTTCTAAAACTTTCTGTTTTGATCTCATTTTTATATAATGTAACAATTTCTCCGTGGTTTGATGTCTCTTTCAAAAGTCGCTCCTGCTACATCTAAAGCACAACTCTCAGAGGCAAAAACATAATCGTCTCCCATTCTTCCCATACATAATGGTCTAAAACCATAAGGATCACGAACAGCAACTAATTTTCTTGAACTCATTACTAAAAGCGAATAAGCTCCTTTTAAATATTTTGTAGCATTCTTGACAGCTTCTTCTATTGAACCTGTTTTTACTCTTTCTCTAGCTATAATAGAACAAATAACTTCTGTATCACTTGTAGAATTAAATATAGCACCATGCTCTTCTAATTCATTTCTAAGTTCTTCTGTATTTGTAAGATTTCCATTATGTACAACACATATATTTCCTTTAGCATATCTTTTTACTATAGGCTGTGCATTTTCCCTTTTTGGTGCTCCAGTAGTAGAATATCTTACATGTCCTATGCCAATCTTTCCTGTTGGTAATTTTGCAAGTCTGTCTGGTGTAAATACATCTGATACTAAACCTAAATCCTTTTCACAAGTAACAAGTCCTCCATCATTAATTGCAATACCACAACTTTCTTCTCCTCTATGTTGTAAACAAGATAAACCAATACCAATCGTTGGTGCTAGCTCTTCCTCATTCTCCATAGCATAAATTCCAAAAATTCCACATTCCTCTTTAATTTTACTAAACATACCTTTTAAATTACTCCTTTTGAAAAATTGTTTAAAACTTCTATTAATTGAATTTTCTCTGCTTTTTGAACTTTTGCTGATAAACTTTCTGCATCATCTGTTTCTAATACCGGAACCGTCGTCTGTCTTATAATACTTCCACTATCATACTCACCATTTACAAAATGAACTGTTACACCACTTTCACTTTCTTTAGCATCTATTACTGCTTGATGTACATGCATTCCATGCATTCCTTTCCCTCCAAACTTTGGAAGTAAAGATGGATGTGTATTTATTATCCTATATTTTTCGAGTAGCTTATCACCTATTTTTCTTAGGTAACCAGCTAACACTATTAAATCTATTTCATAATCTTCTAAAACTTCAGAAAGCTCACTATCAATATCTTCTGTGCTTTTAGAAGATATAGCATAAACAGGTATTCCCGCTTTTCTAGCACGTTCTAGTGCATAAGCATCTGGATTATTAGAAACTACTATGGTAATTTTAGCATCTAATTTACCAGTTTCTATGCTATCAATAACTGCTTGAAGTGTTGTGCCACTTCCTGAAGCAAAAACTGCTAAATTAATGCTCATAAATTTCTCCTATATCTTTTCTATAATCTAAAATTGTATCTACTTCTTCTTCTATTACTCTATAAACAGCTTTTTTTATTTCAACTAAATCTTCTCCTGTTTTCTCAAGTGCAAATAGTCTTGAATTACTTACAGATGTATATTCATTTTGTCCTATCTCTTTTGCATTGGCAAAGTAAATTTTAACACCTTTATTTTCAATATTTTGTTTATTTAATTTGAAAATAACTGGCTCATTGTTTTTCTTAACTGCATAATCTTTGCTAACTATGTATACTAAAAATGTATTTGTCTTTTTGAATTTACAATTTTCTTTGCTTAAATTTTGTTTAAAGATATTTTCCATAACTTCATTCCAAGGTGTTTCAAGACTGTTTAATACATTCATTGCTTCTGGATCTCCAAAACGTGCATTAAATTCAATAAATTTAATGCCATCTTCTGTTTTAAAGAAGCCACCATATAAAACTCCTGTAAATTCAGTACTTTCTCTATTTACGTAATTAATAGTTTTTTGTATTAAATCAACACATTTATCAACATCTGTTTGCTCTAAGAAAGGAAGTAAACCGTTTGAAAAACTCATACATCCCATTCCACCAGTACCAGGTCCTTTATCTTCTTCATATCTATATGGATAATCAAAAGTAATTGGAAGTGGTACTACATTTTTTCCATCTGTTAATACCATAACTGTAAACTCAGAACCTTTTACTTTATCTTGTACTATAACTTTGCCACTGCCTTCTAAGCATTCTTTAGCATAGTCATATCCTTCTTGTTTTGTACTAAAATGTTCTCCACCTACTTTAACCCCTTTGCCACCAGTTAATCCTTCTGGTTTTACAACAAAGTTTTCATCTAAATAATTTTCGACAGCTTTATCTAATTCTTCTACACTTGAAATATCAAAATTTTTAATAACCATTTCTGGTGCTAATTTTTGAACGATATCTAATGCATAAGTTTTGCTCCACTCAAGTTTTGCTGCCTTGCTTGTTGGTCCAAATGTTTTAAGTCCCAAACTTCTTGCTAAGTCAATCAAACCATCTTGCAATAAATTATCACTACTTATTACACAAACTTCAATATTTTCTTCTTCAATAAATTTTTTAACTAATTCTTTATCAAATGGAGAACCAATAATATATTTTCCATTTGATTTTTCTACATATTCTACTATAGATGGATTTTCATATGGTAACACTGAATATAAGCTGTAAGTTTTTGCAATATTTTCTGCAATAACAGCTTCTCTACCACCATTACCTAATAATAAACATTTTTCCAAAACAAAGTCCTCCTTAGTTTTAATTACATACAAAATTATACATTATTTTACTTAATAAATCAACTACTAAGCAAACATTTTATCTAGTGCTTTTCCATATACCGCTTTCGCAATTTCCTTGCCATTTGGTGCATTCTCGATAAACTTATTCATACAAACACTTCCATTTATTTCCATTATAAAAATTTCGCCATTTGCTTTTTTTGAAACATCTACACTAACAAATCTAGCATTTACTGCTTTAAATGCTCTTAGTGCTAAATCTTTTACTTCAGCTATTTTCTCATCATTTTCTACATCTGCTACAATTTTAGCACCTTGTGACAAGTTATGTTTCCAACCTTCTGCAATCTTTTTATATAAACATAAAATCTCGCCATCTAAACAAATAACTCTATATTCTGCTTCTATCACTTCAAAAGGACATATACTTAAACTTAAGAAATGTCTGCTAAAAATATCTTCTACTTTATTTATAGCCTCCTCTTTTCCATTTACTAAATACACTTCTTGTCCTTCTGAAGAATCATTTGCTTTAATTACTAATTTTGTACCATATTTTTCTATGGCTTTATCTACTTCTTCTTCGATTTTGGGTGCATTTTTTATTCTGCCTTCTGGATTGAAAATCATATAATGTTTCAAGCTATTTACTCCATTATTCTCTAGCACCTCAAAACACGCATATTTATCATTTACGATAAGAAAACTGCCTGCTGGATTTAAGTCAAAGGCTTCATCAACTATGTGACAAACTTTTCCATTTTTCTTAAGTTCTCTAATCCAGCCAAAAGAAAGTATTTTCTCATCAATTCCTTTTTCTTTACAAATTTCATCAATTAGTTTTAAGCTTGTACTTGCTTCCATAAACGTCCTTTCTTAACTAATCTTTTTAAATATGTTTATATTGTTTTGCTTTACAAAATTATCTAAAAATACTATCGTAATAACTAAAATTCCAGATAAAAGTAAAGTAAGAACATGGACATTTTCAAAATATGTGCATATCATAAAAAATATAAAACCAACTATAAGAACAAATAGCATATCCCAAAGCATATTCATATTTTGTTTTACAACAGAATACTCTGTTGTCCAATGTAGTTTTGGATTTAATACATCTATAAGCACTCCAAAATAATTTATAAACACATTTAAAAGAAAGCCAATTAACATTACTTCTAATATAAAAATAGTATTTGCACAAAAAATAATTTTAATACATAGGGGCAGAATTAAAAGTGGAATAATATTTAATACAATCCCTAATATAGCCTTATATCTGCATTGTTTATTAAGTTCAATCGGCAAGTATTTCATAACAAACGCACTTTCACCGTCTCTTGAGATACTTGTAACTGATATATAATTAAATAAATATAGGAAAATTTGTATACATACTATTATAGCTAGTCCCATCGGATTTTCCATATTTGCTGAAATAGCAGTAATTAATGGAACTAAATCCTCAAAGCTGTCTACAGCCTCTATATTGGTAAATGGAAGTATAATAATAACAGGCAAAATAAATATTGGTAAAACAGTATTTAAGAAAAACACTGGTGTTCTAAACAACATTTTTCTTTCCTTATCTATATAAGCTTTAGCAACACTTCTTGTTGAAATATCTAATTTTACATTTCTGACCCTTTTTCCTGAGGTAACATTTGTTGCACTGTTTATATAAGTTTTAGCTGTTAGCACTCCTGCAAGCAAATATATTGTTATACTTTCTCCTATTAGAAAAATAGCATTTTTAACATACTCTATGCTTTCAAATTCAGTAAGTGAAATAAATGCTTGTTTTACTATTATCACATAATTGCTAATTTCTTTTGCAATTCCATCTACTTCTAAAAGTTTATTTGCAAACATAAACTCAGTCATTTCTGAATTGTTCATAATGAAAAACTGCATTGCTATAACTATTACAAATGACATTATCACTGTAACATACTGAACAATATCTTTATTTTTAAACATATTAGTAAATCGCATTAAAACTACTGATATTAGTGCACTAAGTATTGCTGGAATTATTGGAAGAAATAGAAAAACTATTGCAGTCATTATATAAAAGGTTACTTCTTGCATCATATATATACCATAGATTATAAAAGGTATAGCAAGTGTAAAAACTTCTAAAGCATAACTAGAAATTATAATTACATTAAATTTTGCAAGTACAATTTTCATCGCTGAAATTGGAAGAGGTAATAAATATTCTAAGTCTTTCGAAAAATATAATAAATGCAAAGATGAAATAACACTTCTAATCAATGAAACTGAAACTGTTAAGATAAGACATAGACTTAAAAATATGCCTGTTTGATTTATCGTTTTTAAGCTTTCTATTATTTCTACACTTAAAAATCCCATCACACAAGCAACATAAGCAATAGCTAAAAAAATAAGTATATTCATAGCTATTGCTTTTACTTTAGATTTTCCTTTATTTATATTTAATGAATTTTTAAATAAAATTTTAGTTAATATTAAAGTCTCTTTCACTGTCTTAACAGTCCTTTCTATTTTTCTGTCATTTCTAGGAACATTTCTTCTAAGGAATTATTTTCTTTAAACTTATCTTTCATTTCTTCATAAGTGCCTACAAAAATCAATTTACCTTGATTTACAATTCCTATTCTATCACATAATTTTTCTGCAACTTCTAAGACATGTGTTGAGAAAAATACTGTATTTCCTTTTTTACTATGAGACTTCATCATTTCTTTTAAATCATAAGCTGATTTTGGGTCTAAGCCAGTTAATGGCTCATCTAATATCCAGTTCTTTGGGTCATGTAACAATACACCTATTATAAGTATCTTTTGTCTCATCCCATGTGAGTAGCTTTGAATTTGCTCATTCAAATTCTCATATATACCGAATTCTTTTGATAAGGCTTCAATTTTATCTTTTCTTTCTTGGATAGGTACTTTATATATGTCTGCTATAAAATTAAGATATTCAATACCCTTAAGCTTTAAAAACATATCTGGTGAATCTGGTACAAAGCCAAAACTCATCTTAGCTTCTACTGCATCAGTCTTAATTGATTTACCGTCAATTAAGATATCTCCTTCATCAATTTTTAAAATACCAGTAATCATTTTTATTGTTGTAGTCTTTCCTGCACCATTTGGTCCTAAAAATCCGAAAATTTCACCATCTTTTATTTGCATATTTAAATTATCAATTGTCTTTTTATCTTTTACATAAGATTTACTAACATTTTGAATTTCAATCATTGTTTTACCTTTCAATTAATTCTAAATATTTTTTCTCAAAGATTTCTAAAAATCTAGTCAATATATCTTCCCTTGAAAAATCTGCTTTAAACTCTCTTTTTAATGAAGTAGCTATATCACCTAAATTACCGTGGGAATATTGTTTCATTTACATTAAAACCAATCCCAATAAAAACTTTTTTTGTGATTTCTCCTTCTGTAATTCCTTCAGTAAGTATTCCGCAAAGCTTTTTGCCCTGAAATATAATATCATTTGGTTTTTTTATCTCAAGAGTGATAAGATATAGTTCTTTAACAGCTTGTACTAAACTTTCTGCAATAATAATAGTTAACTTATCTAAGTTTTTTATATTACAGTTTGGATATAGTACAAAACTAAAAGCCAAGTTATTATTTTTACCTGTATACCACTTCCTTGAGTGAGTTCCTACTCCATCAGTCTGTCTTTCAGCAAAAATAATCTCGCCTTCTTGAATTTCATTCTTCTTGTCCATCTCTTTTACATAGCTTTGCGTTGAAGGCAAAACCTCAAAATATTTAATTTCTTTTCCTAAAAATTTGTTTTTTATATTATCTAGTTTCATAATTTCCTTTTATATTGTAAATTTGACTTTCGAGTTATAAAAAGAAGCAAGTATTGCTAGGCGCGCGAATTCAAATAACAATGAGGCGTACATAGGTACGTTGATTTGTTTTTGAATGAGCAGCAACAACGCAAGACGCCGCTTATTTTTATAACGCATTTTTATAATGGTTCGCTAAATTTTGCCGAATGAGCATAACATATCCCAATCGCCATACTATCCGTAATATCATCAAGCTTAGGTATTTTATCAACCTTAAGTATTGATTGTACCATTTTTTGTACTTGCTTTTTCTCAGCTCGCCCATATCCTACAACAGCTTGCTTTACTTGAAGTGGTGTGTATTCATAAATTGGAATTTGATGCTGATAAGCAGCAAGTAAAACAATTCCTCTAGCCTGTGCTACATTGATACCAGTTTTAATATTATTATTGAAAAATAATTCCTCAATAGACATTACCTCTGGTTTGTATTCATTTATTATTTCATTTAAATCGTCATATATTCTAGACAATCTATATGGAAATGGTGTCTTTGCCTTTGTTTCTATTGCACCAGCAGTTATTAAATTAAATTTATTTCCCACGTAATCGATTACGCTGTAACCAGTTATCGCAAAACCGGGATCTATTCCTAAAATTCTCATTGTTACCTCAATTACTATATAAAACGCTATTGCACCATGACATATGTTTCTCCGTGCTCCCCTTCCATAAGAAAATGTAATGAACTTCGTTCAAAACATTTTCTAAGGCGGTCCCCACATGTCCACTACGAAACACATATCATGTGCATAGCTGGTTTGCACACTTTTCTAATCTTAGTTAAGTCAGAATTAAACTTTAGCTTAACACAGATAAAATTGTAATTATGACTTAACTTTTAATTATAATTTTAAGGACTTCAGACACACTCCAAGCCTGTGAACAAGTTCCTCCAGGCAAATATGGTGGCTTAGAATTATATACTTCTGAAATACTTTGAACTGCTTCCTCATCATTTATTTCTTTTTTGAAAGTAGTATAAACATTGCCTTTAAAGATTTTATATCTAGCTTGCATACTCTTCTTTTCCTTTGGGTCTTTCTCTGCTTTAATCATATTCTGAAAAGCATCTGCATATAAGCCTAAAAGCCATACCCAAGAAATTCCTTGATGATAGCTCATATCACGTTTAAAGCTATCTCCTTCATATTCTGCAATATATCCGTCGTCCATTCTTGATAAAGTTCTAAGTCCATATCTAGTAAGTAATTTATCTGTAACTATATTAAATACATTTTTTGCTTTTTCACTTGAAAGTGTCATAACTGGATAAGTAGTTGATAAAGCAAATAATTGGTTTGGTCTAATTTTATTATCACCTAAAACATCATATAAACATTTCCTTCTAGTATTATAGAAATTTTTATTGAAAGATGTTTTACATTTTTTAGCCGCTTCTTTACATGCTTTTGATACATCTTCTTCACCAAACTTTTTAGAAAGATTTTCTAAAGTTTTCAAGCTATTATACCAAAGTGCATTTATTTCAACGACTTTACCATTTCTTGGTGTTACAACATAATCACCAATTTTAGCGTCCATCCAAGTATTTTGTGTTTTCTCAGTTCCTGAAACTAGCAATCCATCACTATCTACATAGATATTATTATCATCTAAATTTGTACCTTGACTATAATTTGTAATTATATCTTTTAGTTTTTCATATAACTCTTCTTTTACAAAATCATAATCACCTGTATATTCTAAGTATTTATTTATTTGCTCAAACAACAAAAGTGAAGCATCAACACTATTGTACATAGGTCTCCCGTCAAAACCTGAATAACCATTTGGCACAAGCCCTGTTTTAATATCTCTTGTAAAAGTTCTTAAAACTTGCTTTGCATCTTCAAATCTTGAAGTTATAAGTAATAAACCTTCAAATGCAATAAAACTATCACGTCCCCAATCTAAAAACCAAGGATATCCGGGCTAAAATAGATTTTGTCTTAAATGCTGGTCTATCTATTATAAAAGTATCTGTTGCAACTAATAAATCTCTAATAAACTCATTCTTTTCTTTTAAAGCTTTTGTTTTTGCTTCTTTTATAAGTCCTGTATCATCTATTGTTTTCTTAATTCTAGCAATTTCAGCTTCAATAGCTTTTTCACCATCAATATTTTCAGTATTGTCTTCTAAAGAACCAACAAAAGTGATAGTTTTCTCAGTTCCTGCTGGGACTTCTACTTCATATCTTCCGCTTACAGCCAAGTTTTCTTCTGGCATAAAGCCTCTTTCAAACTCTTTTAGATAATAAATATCTCTAAAAGTATCATTATAATGCTGAATATAATTTCCTTCTGATAAGTATATGTACATTGGCGTATGCGCATTTCCATCAACTTCTATCCTTACTTTTCTTCCATCAATAACTTGATTTATATTATATTCATGTCCTGTATTCATTGAATGGAAATCTCTAAAACTTACAACTGGAGCTAAAGTAAATTTTACAGCTTCTTTTCCAGTTTTTATTTTATATACAACTACAACTGTATTTCTTCCATACGCCATAGTTATTTGTTTAGTAATTTTAACATCTTTTACTTTATAGGTAAATTTAGGAAGATATTCCTTTTCAAAGCACTCTAAGTGTTTGTATCCATGCTCTACATAGTTTTTACATACATTAGTATATAAGTTGAATTTCTCATTACCTATCATTAAGCTCTCATCTAATTTTGAAATTAAAAGATGTCTTCTTGCTGGTGGAAGTAAAGGCGCAATAAGCAAACCATGATATCTTCTAGTATTTGCTCCTAAAACAGAGCTAGAAGCAAAACCACCTATGCCATTTGAAATTACCCATTCTTTTCTAATACCATCTTTTAAATCTAATTGTTTCTTACCTAATTTCATTTGTAATCACTAAACTCCTATTATCTTTTTTTCTTTCTCTTCTGTTTTCTTTCTTCTCTTTTTTCTTGCTTTTTATCTCTATTGCTCATTGATTTTTTTCTTTCTTCTTCAAGCTCTCTTCTATTTTCTTCATCTGCAATTCTTCTTTGTTCTGCTATCTTCTCATCAGCAGTTTGAATTGACTGAACTCTATCTTTATATTTTGTAGAGAACTTGCTTTTCTTTCCTTTTTTTACTTGTGGTATCTCTTTTGGAACTTCTTTACCTTTATTTCTTAAAGCTTCTTTAGCACGTTTCTTTTGAAGTTTCTTTTGCTCTTTTAAAACTGAATTAATTAATAAATATTCAGTTTCATTTTGCTTATCTTCAAATTTAAGTTCATTGCAAATAAGTTCCATAATTGTTGAAGCAATGATATCCGGATTATGTCTGATTTTGTCATTTTTAACACAAGACATATTTCTTTCAATTATCTTAACGCCTAAGCTTGTAGTGTCAGAGATATTTGCTTCAACTACTTCACTTCCTGCTCTATTATATATTCTAACAAATTCTGGCATAACTTCTGCTGTATCTGCAAGAACTAAATCAAATACACCTTTTCCGGCATGTGCTTGAATAGCTTTTACGTGATCTGATAAAGTATAATTATCTGTTTGTCCTTGCTCTGTCATAATATTTGATACATATAATTTAACTGCTTTACTTTCTTTAATTGCTCTTGAAACATTTTTTACAAGTAAGTTTGGTATAACATTTGTATACAAACTTCCGAGGTCCAATTATAATTGCTTCTGCTTCCTCAATAGCTTCTAGTACTCCGTGGTGCTGGTTGACAATTTGATGGTGAGATAAAAATTCTATTTATAGACTCAACTTTTTGAGTTACAATTTCTGGTATTCTATCTTTTTGTTCGATAACTGTTCCATCATTTAATTCAGCACAAATTGTAATTTCGTCTAAGGTAACTGGAATAACTTTTCCTGTGATATTAAGTACCTCTGTACTTTTTTGAATAGCTTCTGACATATTGCTATAAAGCTCATTCATACCTGTTAAGAAAACATCACCAAAGTTTAGACCTCTTAGTCTTTCATTGCTAAATCTTAAAGTCATTAATGATCTCATTAACTCTTCATGGTCTGACATTGCAATAATACTCTCTTTTATATCATTTAATGGAAGAGCATCTAATGCTTGTCTTGACATTGAAGAATCTCTACCATAATCTGACATAGTAACAATTGCTGTGATATTATTAGTGTATTTTTTTAGACCTTCAATTACATTATCTAATCCAAAACCGCCACCAATAACAACAATTTTAGGTCCTTCTTCATATACTTTTTTATTGAAGATTAATGACTTCATATTTACTTTAGCTTTTTGTCCTTTTTCAGTAGTATCGTCATTTGCTTCGATAATAAGCTCTAACAATCTTCTTTGAATATATATAATTCCTACTACTACGCATACAAATCCAACTACGAATAATCCAATGATTTGCGCTAAAATAGCAAAATCAATTTCTTTTGTTACCAATATCTTTGCAAAAGAGTAACAAGTTAATGATATACCTATTAATATAAGTAAAATCCACCTTTTTATTTTTGTACTTCCTTTAAACCATTCTAAAAACGACTTCAATATTTTTCATTCCTTTCTACTTTTCGCCTATATATAGTACTTCTAATTCTATTTCAATACCTTTTTCTTCTTTTACTTTTTGTTTTATATAATCTGTAAGTTCAAGAACATCTTTTGCAGTTGCATTGCCTAAGTTTACTACAAAACCTGCATGCTTTTCAGAAACTGCTGCATCTCCTATTCTATATCCCTTTAGTCCACACTCATCAATTATTTTTGCTGTAATTATATCTCCTTTTCTTTTAAAAGTGCTACCAGCATTTGGTAAATCTAATGGCTGACTTTCTAGTCTTTTTTCTCTATACTCATCAACTTTCGTTTTAATTTCTTCTGCTTTACCATAACTTGCTTCTAGAACTGTTTCTAATATAATTGCATCTTTCATTTCTGAGAAAACACTACTTCTATATGAAAATTTATGCTCTGCTACCCCTAGTTTCTTTATTTTACCATTTCTATCCATATATTTTGTAGAAACTACTATGTCTTTCATTTCTTTACCATATGCACCTGCATTCATTCTAAGAGCACCGCCTACGCTACCTGGAATTCCTGATAAAAATTCTAAACCAGATAGTTCTTCTTTATATGCTAAATTTGCAAGTTTGCCTACTGGATATCCACTAGAAATTGTAATTTCTGCTTTGTCTTTTTTTCTAATAACTTTTAAACTAGATATTTCTATTTTTAAAACTATGCCTCTTATTCCTTTATCTGATACCAAAAGGTTTGTGCCATTGCCAATTACAGTTACTGGAATATCATATTTTTCAGAAAGCTCTAGCACAAATTTTAATTCTTCTACCTCTTGTACTGTTACAAAATAATCTGCTAGACCGCCTATTTTAAAAGAAGTATGATTTCGCATACTTTCATTTTGTAAGACTCTCTTTTTCTCAATTCCCTTTTGTAATTCTTTGCAAATATCTATCAAAGTATTTCTCCTTTATATGCTATTATTCTGGTTCTACTAAACTAGGAGTTTCATCTACAAAACTTGTAGTATCAGTTTCCTTATTTGTAGTAACAGAATTATTTAATTTCAAATATAACACACTTCCGTCATCAGCAAGTTCTTGTGTTTCATTGTAAACCTCGCCAGTATAGTAATTTATAACATAAGTATCTGTTGTATTCGAAATATTAAGTCTATCAAGCTCCTCTGGTGTTAATCTAAAATAAGATTTATAACCAACTGCTTCACTTTGAGTTAATGCCCATGCCCCTGATGGAAGAATTGGTAAAAGATCATCTGCGTTTCCTGTTATTGCTTCTCCAATAAAATTTGCTGGTATTGTGCCATCATCTGTAAGATAATTTAACTGCATTGCTTTTGTATACTCAGAAATAGTAGCCTGACCTACCATTTGAAGTTCAGACTTTTTATTTGAGTCTTCTGCACTATCTGCTGCATCAAACCCCATATCCATTGTTACTCCTACTACAATCAATAACACAATTACTGTTACAATCAATATTGCTAAAGTAATACCTTTTTCTTCTTTTATCTTCTGCATAATAATCTCCTTTATATAGTCAATATAATACTTTCTTATCTTATCATTTTTGCAACTTTTTTTCAAGTTTTTTCTAGCTTAAATATGAATAAAATCTAAAATGAAAACGAATACTTTTAAAGTATTCGTTTTCTATAATTATTTTATGCAACTTCACGAATTTTGATATCTCTAACGTGATTAATTTTCTCCCATTTTGTATTTGGATTTATAATACATTTTAAATTGATTAAAATCCAAGAACCCATAAATAATGGATAACATAGAAGTCCAAACCACATTGGTTTAATATCTCTTTTATCTAATTTCATAATAACTATTGCTATCATTATTGGTACTATAAAGGTTGAAGCTAAATATTTTGCATAACTTACAACTAAATCGAAAGTTGTCATTTCATTACCCATAAATAATAATGTATTTACTCCTAAAAGTAGTAATGTAACTAACATTACTGGAATACCAAACATATAAAGCAAACCATCAAAGTTCATTAATGTTTTATGTTTTGCTACACCTTCTGCTAAATCTTTAGTATAGTGTTTCATACATTGTAAATGTCCTACTGTCCATCTTGAACGTTGTGTCCAACTTTGTTTGAAAGTAATAGGTTGTTCATCATAAACAATTGCATCTGTTGACCAACTTACTTTTCTTCCATCTATAATGTTCATAAGAGAATATTCTATATCTTCTGTTAATGTAATTGTTTTCCAGCCATTAGGTTTTACTAAATCAAATTTAACCATAAAACCTGTACCATTTAATAATGCTGATAAACCTAAATTATATCTAGCCAAATGGTAAAATCTATGCATCATCCAATAGAAGATAGCATATCCTGAAGATATCCAAGAATCAGTAGGGTTTTTGATATCTCTGTATCCTTGAACAACTTCTTCTCCTTGACATAATTTTTTATTCATATTTTTTAAGAAGTCTTTATCAACGATATTGTCTGCATCAAATACGCAGAAAGCATCATAATCAGCATCTTCTTCAATTTTTTGTTTTAAAAAACAATCTAAAGCAAACCCTTTTGTTCTGTGCAAATCGTCAAATCTTTTTAAAACGATTGCTCCAGCTTCTTTTGCAACTTTTGCTGTATCATCAGTACAATTATCCGCAATAACATAAATATCATATTTATCTTTTGGATAATTTTGAGCTTTTAAGCTCTCTACTAAGTTACCAACAACAGCTTCCTCATTATGTGCAGGTATTACTGCCATAAACTTGTGGTCTTTATTTATTTTTAGTGGTTTGTCTTTTAATTTTATAAGTGAACAAAAGCTTACAACTAATTGATATAACCAATAAACAGTTATAATCCATATTAAAGCCTGTTGTAAAAGATATAAATATCTCATTTAATTCTCCTTTTTATATACTTTTATTACTACACTTTTATTATTATACCATTTTAATAAAATAATTTCAAGAAAAATTTTCCATCTTAAGAAAATTTACATATTCTCGTATATCCCTAGGGATTACTGGATTTTTCCAGTTTCAATTTTATGTTCTCCTGCTTCTACATAAAAACCAATCCAATTTTCATCTTTTCCATAATCATTTGTAATTTTTCCATCAACTTTTAAAGTTTCGTTTTTTAATTTTGGAATTTTTATAAATGCTTTTGCTGGAACATTTACTGTAAGTTCTATTTTATCATTTGATTTTGTAGCTTCTAAAGTAATTTTTCCTTTTATTGTTTCAACACTACTACTTATTTTGCTTAAATTTCCAAAATTAGGACTAATAGATATTTCTTCATAACCCGGCTTTAACGGCTCAATTCCTGCAAAATACTTTGACATTATTATAAGTGGTCCACCTGACCAAGCATGGTTCTTTGTACCTCTTTCATAATCCCAATGCTCCCATAAAGTAGATTTTGCATTTTCGCCCTCTACCATATCTGAATAATGAATTTTTATTCTATCTTGTGCTTCGCTATATTTTCCAATCTTGCATAAAGCTTCTAATACATATTTTTCTGTAAATGGTGTAGCCTGATAGTCAGTTTTCAAAATATCTGTAATAACTGGATACTTTTCAATATTGGCTAATCCAGCAAGCACAGCTACTGCATTTGCTCTTTCGTCTATAATTTTACTTTCAGCTGTTTTATATCCTTTATCTGTCCATAAAGCATTAAATCCTTTATTCAATGTATCTAATTTTGACATGAAAATTTCTTCATCTTCTGTTTGGTCTAATATTTTTGCCATTTCAAATGCTTTAGACATAGCATAATAATACCAAGCATTTTCTGTTGCAATATAATCTACATCTTCAACAGAATCTCCCCATTGCCAACGACCTTTTCCAGAGTTCCATTCTATTAAATTATTTTCGTCATTTATTTTCCATAAATTCAAATAATCTTTAACAGCTGGATATACCTCTTCTAAAAAGTCCTTCTTTCCAGTATATTCATAATATTCGTACATTGCTACAATTCCGCCTAAATTTTGTACTGGTAAATGCATCGGCTCTAGATTGTTTGGAGATACACTATAAAACACGCCTTCATCTCGCCAACCTATCATTGTATTAATACCTTTTTCATATAACGGATATGACTTGGTATCCAAACTATACATTGCTTGTAGCATTTCTATATTCATATCACCTACCCATTGTGCTCTTTCCCTGTTTGGACAGTCCATATATGAATCTCTCATATTAACATATAAAGTTCGTCTTGCTTGTAGCCATAACTTATTGAAAAACTCATTATCAGATTCAAAACTTCCTACAAATTCTGTATCATATCCTGTTTCTCTATAACCTAAACTAATAACTTTGACGCCAGCAGGTATAGTGTAATATGCTATTTCTCCATTTATCCAAGATAAACTTTCAAACTCCTGCACTCCATCTCTAGTAATATATGTACTTCTAAGTGAAACACCTGAAGGATCGTCATAAGTATCTGTCTGTACGTTTATTTCTAATCCTGAGGTTGCCTCTACTTTTAAATATGGTGTAAACTGCATATTATATGGTAATTTCATTGCAATCACTTGCTGTTTATCGAAAGATTTTCCTGCGTATTCACTCATATTTTCATATTCTTTTATTTCGCCATTCTTGAACTGTGGTATCTCTCTTTTTATTAATTCTCCCCAAGGAAATTCACCTTTTACGTTTAGGACTTTTGCCATTTCCCAGTTAGAATCATCAAAATCTACTTTGTACCAGTCATCATTTCCCATTCTTGCATCATAATATACGTTATATTCAATCATTCTGTAATTTGGTTTAATTCCATCTTGCCCAAAAGCATCATATTTCTTAACTTTCCAAGTATCATCTGTAATAATTAATTTACTGCCTGCTTCTGCTTCAAAAAACATTCCTGCTTGTCCACTAGAAATATGTGAAAAACTTTGTCCACCCCAATACCAAGCAAGTATTGCAATTGTATTTTCGCCAGGCTTAAAATACTGTGATAAATCTACTTCATCATAATATATAGAGTCTTTCTTCTCTCCTCGCTTTAAGCCTCCATCTCTTATTACAAGTTCTCCGTTTATATATAACCAATATTTTGAATCCACTCCGATTTTAGCAATTACTTTTTCAGCTTCATCTTCTTCTAAAGTAACTTTCTTTCTAAAGCACATCCAAGTATTATCGTCATTGGTATTATTCCAAATATAATTTGCCTCTGTAAGTGAAAGAGCAGTTTTTACTCCTTCCATTTCTTCTTTAAATCTTTCTTCTTTATTTCCAGAAACAAAATATGTTGCTACTACTAAGATAACTAATATAACTATTATGCTTGGAATTAAAACTCCAAGTCTTACTTTTTTATTATCTTCTACAGTTTTATATAAAGCTTTGTCTAATATTTTATCTATAAATTCAAAGATTTTATACATACCAAAAGCTGCTACTGGTAGCAATACAAAGAAATATTGTATTACATAAATTGACTTTGTTTCCCAAATTAAATGGAATAAAAGTCCACCTAAAAAAGTTAGTGGTAATATTATATTTTTCAAATCAAATTTTGCAAGTAAGAAAATAAGTCCTATTCCTGCAAATATAAATATTGTATTTTCAAATAAATCCATTAAATTTTCTATTTTAATATATATATCGCCACAAAGTACATCTTCAATCAACGGATTTGAAGAAATTCTAGTGCCATAATCTGCGTCTTCATTCATTAAAGAGTTTGGCAAAGAACACCACAGTGTTTGGAAAGTAGGGTTTAGCCACGTAGTTTGAAACTTTGAATAAAAATAATTTACAGTATATTCAGGATCGTTTTTTAGCTCCTCTATTCTCTTTTTTAATAAATCATTTGTTATTTTAGTAGCCTCTTCAGTGTTATACCCACTATTTTTATATATTTCCTCTACTTTACTATTATACCAACCTGCTGCTAAAGTATCAGGCTCAGAAATTCCCATATAGATATATGCTGTCATTGGTACACCAGTATCTAAAGAATACCCAAAAGCCTTTTCAGAAATCTTATATATCAAAGTCTTACTTCCAAATACCATTACAATTATTAAAATTACTCCAAGTAAATCTTTGGCTTTTTTAGTGTTTATTATATTTAACAATATAGTAATAATAATTGAACATAAAAATATTTCATAATTACTTTTTAATAAATATGCTATTGTTAAAAAAGCTCCAATAATTGGCAAATTGTAAAACTTTTTATTATCTAAATATCTAGTAGTAAATAATACTGCTAAAAGTGCAAAAGTTAATCCTGGAATATTTCCATATATATGTGTGTTAAAAAATGCCCAATACAGTGAGAAAAAAGTTATAAAAATCAAAGAAAGTTTTTGTACTTTTTCTTCTTTAAAAATATTCTTACAAATTAAATATAATAAAACTCCATTTACACTTGAATAAATTATGTTTAGAGTCTGTAGCAACAAATTACTTCTGATATTAAATATCTTTAGTATAGTTACTAAGTAAAGTATAAAACCTAGCTGATGTGGATTTCTATTTAAGTATTCACCGTGGTGCTAATATATCTTCTAGCTTATTATCTAATATCGCTGTTGCACATTCTTTAACCATTAGTTGATCTGCTACTGGTTTAAACTGTATTGTATAAATCCAGAAAAATCCCAGAGCCGTCGTAATAACTAGCATTAGAACAAAAATTATTTTCTTGTTTACTTTATTTGCTATTTTATACAATATATAAAATATAAGAAAAGTAGCAAATACTAAAAATATATTTAATAATAGACTTTCTGATCTAAAAACGCAAGATTCACTTGCAAAGTTTATTTTTACATCAAAATAAACTGTTAGTTTAATCGCCAAAACTGCAATTATTAAAGATATTATACCAGTAACTCCAATAAGCATTACATAAGGTATCTTAGCTAATATGCTATTCTTATTTTCTACTTCTTTTGACTTCATTTTCATTACCTTTCTTAAAGAGAAGAAAAAACTCCTTAAGGCTTGTACCTTAAGGAGACTTTTTTCTATTCTTCAGTAGAATATAAATCTTTTCTTGTTAAGTTAATTCTTCCTTGATTATCTATCTCATAAACCTTAACTGTAACTTCATCTCCAACTTTGAAAACATCTTCAACTTTATTTACTCTTTCTTTAGATATTTTAGAGATATGAAGTAAACCTTCTTTTCCTCCACCTAAATCTACGAAAGCGCCAAAGTTCATTATTTTTGAAACCTTACCTGTGTAAATTCCATCAAGCTCAATATCTCTAGTAATTTCTTCTATTATACTTTGTGCTTTTTCAGCTTTTGTAGCATCATCAGAATAAATAAATACTGTTCCGTCTTCTTGTATATCAATTTTAACTCCAGTTTCATCAATGATTTTATTGATAGTTTTTCCACCTGAACCAATAACATCTTTAATCTTATCTGGATTGATTTTCATATTAACAATCTTTGGAGCATATTTTGATAATTCTTTTCTTGGTTCAGCAATTTGTGGTGCCATAATTTCGTCTAATATATATGCTCTTGCTTTTGCTGTTCTTTCGAAAGCTTCTGCAATAATTTCATAAGATAAACCATCAACTTTTATATCAACTTGTATAGCTGTGATACCATCTTTTGTACCACCAACTTTAAAGTCCATATCTCCAAAGAAGTCTTCGATTCCTTGAATATCTGTTATAACTACATATCTGCTTGGATCATTTTCATCAGTGATTAAACCTGTTGAAATACCTGCAACTGGTTTCTTAATTGGAACACCAGCGTCCATAAGTGCTAATGTAGAAGCACAAATACTTCCTTGTGAGGTAGAACCATTTGAACTTAGAATCTCTGATACAACTCTTATTGCATATGGGAATTCTTCAACACTTGGTAATACTGGAACTAAAGCTTTTTCTGCTAAAGCACCATGACCAATTTCTCTTCTACCTGGTCCGCGTGATGTTTTTGCTTCACCAACACTATATCCAGGGAAATTATATTGGTGCATATATCTTTTTGAATCTTCTGTATCTAATCCGTCTAAGATTTGCTCTTCACTAACCATACCCAAAGTTGCAATAGATAATACTTGTGTTCTTCCTCTTGTGAACATTCCACTTCCGTGTACTCTAGGAATAAGACCTACTTCACAAGATAATGGTCTTATGTCATAAATACCTCTACCGTCAACACGTTTTCCTTCGTCTAAAATAAGTTTTCTAACTGTTTTCTTCTCTAATTTATATAGAGCATCTCCGATAGCTGCTTTATCTTCTTCAAGTTTTTCTTCTCCGAATTTTTCTAGATACCAAGCTTTAACATCTTCTGTTAATTTAGTTAAAACTATATCTCTATCAATCTTATCAGGTGTTTGTACATCTGTTTTCATTCTGTCTGCAAATTCATTTGCAATTGTTTCGTAAATTGTTTCATCAACTGCTGCTGATTTATATTCAAATTTAGGTTTTCCAATTTCAGCTTTCATATTTGAAATGAAGGCACATAATTTTTTAATTTCTTCATGTCCAGCTTTAATTGCTTCTAGCATTGTAGCGTCTGGAATTTCGTCAGCTCCTGCTTCAATCATAGCAATTTTTTCAGCTGTTCCTGCTACTGTTAAAGTTAATCTACTATTTTTTCTTTCTTCTTCTGTTGGGTTAATAACTATTTTGTCATTTACATATCCAACATTTACTGCTGCTGTTGGTCCTCCAAATGGTATGTCTGATATTGAAAGTGCTGCTGAAGCACCAATCATTGCACATACTTCTGGTGAACAATCTTGTTCTACTGATAAAACTAAACAATCAACTACAACATCATTTCTTAAATCTTTTGGAAATAATGGTCTAATTGGTCTATCTATTGCTCTTGAAGTCAAAATAGCTTTCTCACTTGGCTTTCCTTCTCTTTTTGTAAATCCTCCTGGGATTTTTCCAACTGCATATAATTTCTCATTATATTCAACTGAAAGTGGGAAAAAGTCAATTCCCTCTTTTGGCTCCCTTGAAGCTGTTGCATTTACTAATACTGTTGTTTCTCCATATTTTACTAAAACACTACCATTGGCAAGTCCTGCCATTTTTCCAGTCTCTAAAGTAAGTGTTCTTCCTGCTAATTCCATACTATAACTTTTTAACATTTCTTTCCTCCTCTATGGTTTTTAGCATTTACTTGAAAATGTAACCTCTATAATATGTTGCATCATTTCCAGCACATTATGCAAGCTACCTTTTTCAAATAAATTGCCATAAACATTTTACTATAAATTCTAAAAAAATGCAACCTACTTTATGTAGGTTGCAAAAATAATTTTATTTTCTTAAAGATAATTTTTGAGCGATTTCTCTATAACTATTTAAGTCTTTTTTAGCTAAATAGTTTAATAAACTTCTTCTTTTACCAACCATTTTTAAAAGACCACGTCTAGAGTGATTATCTTTTGGATGAACTTTTAAGTGTTCTGTAAGTTCTGTAATTCTTTCTGTTAATAAAGCGATTTGAACCTCAGAAGAACCTGTATCTTTTTCATCTCTTCTATAAGTATTGATAATCTCTTGTTTTCTTTCCTTTGTCATTTTCATTTCCTCCTATTTTTTATATTTGCCATAAACTGAGCTTAAAGTAGGTTTTTTCCTTAGCTAAGTAAATGGTATTTAGCTTAATTATTGTACTACACTTTTACAGAAAAATCAAGTGTTTTAATTGTTTTTTTCAAAATTCCAACTATCTTTACACATATCCTCTATACCCTTTTTAGCAAACCAGCCAAGTTCCTCATTTGCTTTTTTAGGATTAGCGTAATAAATTGCAAGATCTCCGTGGACGTCTTGGTACTATTTCATAAGGTATTTTTATATTATTTACTCTTTCAAAAGTATTTACTATATCTAAAACGCTATAAGCAGTGCCTGTACCTAAGTTATAAATATATAGCCCTGAATTTTCTTTATCTATCTTGTCTAATGCCATACTATGACCTTCTGCTAAATCAACAACATGTAAATAATCTCTCATACCAGTTCCATCTTTTGTGTCATAGTCATTTCCGAAGACATTTAATTTCTCAAGCTTTCCTGATGCAACTTTCATAATATATGGCATTAAATTATTTGGTATTCCATTTGGATTTTCTCCAAGTAAGCCACTTTCATGTGCTCCTATTGGATTAAAATACCTTAAAATACAAATATCCCAAGAATTATCAGAAGCATATAAATCTTCTAAAATTTGTTCAATCATTGCTTTTGTTGTTCCATAAGGATTAGAAGTCTTGCCTCTTCCCATTTCTTCAACATATTCAGGTACACCTGGGTCTCCATATATTGTTGCAGATGAACTAAAAATAAATTTCTTACAATTAAATTTTTTCATTACCTCTAATAAAATCATTGCACTAGTTAAATTATTATCATAATATTTTAAAGGCTCTCTTACAGACTCTCCTACAGCTTTAAACCCAGCAAAATTTATAACAGAATCAATATAATTTTCTTTAAAAACTTTTTCTAATTCTTCAAAATTTCTGCAATCTATATTATAAAACTTAGGTCTAACACCTGTTAATTTTTCTATTGCTTCTAATACATCTATTTTACTGTTAGAAAGATTGTCTACTATAATAACCTCTCTACCTTTATTAATTAACTCAACTACTGTGTGGCTTCCAATATATCCTGTACCACCTGTAACTAAAACTGCCATAATTATCCTCCTTTTTAGTATGCCTCAATTATATCACTTAAGAATTTACATGTCTATCATAAATTTCTCTTAGATGTTTCTTGTTTATAACTGTTTTTAATTCGCCTTTATCTGCAATTTCTTTATATACTTCTTCAAGTATTGCAACAATTTTAGGATTTATATAATTTCTGTCTGGTCTTGCTGTAAAATACCCTAATTGATAATCAGGTCTCCAATTTTTTCCTTGATACACTAGACCTGCTGATAAAGTATCACAAATCATTTCAACTGTATAAACAAAAGGTATAACTGGATATGGGTCTGGTGCCATCGGATCTATCCAATATTCAAAATGATGTTTATTTCTACCTTTGTGATGTAGCCAAGCCTTAGAATAACCTTCTGTCTCTTTGCAAATTGCAAGTGGACTGCGCTGTCCATGGAAATATTTTACGCTTTCACTAAACTCTGTAAAACTAAATTTTGATAAATCATGTACTAGACCTCTCCAAGGAATTCCTGCCATACAGCAAAGCTTAAATACCCACCATTTATGCTTTAATACTACTCTTAGATGTTTAAATACTTTAATCATTTTATTTACCTTCCTTATATGTATCACACATTTTTCTTACTGGACATTCTTCGCATTTTGGCTTTCTGGCAACACAAGTATATCTACCATGCCAAACGAATAAATGATTTGCGTCATAATAGCTCTCTTTTGGTAATAGCTTTAATAAATCTTGTTCTATCTTTTCTGGTTCTGTTTCTTTAGATAAACCAATTTTATTAGAAATACGTCTTGCATGTGTATCTACTGCTATACCTTGTGGATTATTGAAAGCTTCTAACATTATTACATTTGCACTTTTTCGTCCAATTCCAGCTAGCTTTTGCAAATCTTCCATATTATTCGGAACAACTCCTCCAAACTCCTCTACTAACATTTTACTACAAGCTAGTATGTTCTTTGCCTTAGTTTTATAAAAACCACAAGGTTTAATTATTTTCTCAATCTCTTCTAAACTTAATTTTGCCATTTTTTCAGGTGTATTTGCTTTTTTAAAAAGAGCTGGTGTAGTCTTATTTACTCTTTCATCAGTACATTGTGCTGAAAGCATAACTGAAATTGCCATTTCAAATGGGCTTGCAAAATCTAAACTACAAGTTGCTTCTGGATAATATTCTTTTAATATTTTTAAAATTTCTATTGCCTCTTTTTTTGTTTTCATATTTCACCTATAATCTAAAAAAGAAAATCCTAGAAATTAGGATTTTCTTTTCGTTTTATTCTTTAGTTGCAGCTGCAACTTCTTTATTTTCATTTTTAATTCTTAAACCTGAGAAAAGTAGTCCCATTCCTATAAATGCTACTATTAATGTAATTGCTATATTAATTACTGGTACTTGTTTTAATATTGCAATAACTATTGCCACCAAGATTGAGATTCCATAAAATCTCCAAACATTATATTCCATATTTTTCGTTATATTAGCAGTAATTGCAATAGAAACTATTGATGTACTTATCCAGAATATAATTATATAAATTAATATTAAAATAACACTTAATCCACCTGTTAAACCTGTTAACATTAATAAGATTGCAACTAAAGGAATTAAAATTGTAAATAATACACCTTTTCCTAAGTTTTTAAGTAAAAAGCCTGCAACATTATCTGATTTTTGTTTTTCTATAAAGCCTTTACCAAATAAGAATATAAATCCACAAATAGCTAAAGCACTTATAGCTGTTTTTACTATTCTAAATATTACATCACCTATAGTCTTAGAAGAAGATGCATCTTCAATTTCTTCTGGTGTTATATCTTTATTTAAGTTTCCAGTAATTACAGCTGCTTCAGATACTTGTATATCATTTGCTGATATATTTGCATCTCTTCCAATCTGTACATTTCCTATTGTAACTGATGCTCCACCAGCATACAAATTTCTTAAAATATATGAATCTTTATCTATAACAATTGCACTTCCTGCAACAAAAACATCTTGTGCTGCAGTTGCTGATATATTTATTGCACTACCTGCTAAATACATATTTCCTGAACAATTAACACTATATAGAGTAGCACTTTGAGCAGCAACATAAATATTACCAATTACATCTATGTTTTGTAAAATTGTAGCTTGACCTAATACAAATAAATCACCATATACTACAGAATTAGTAAGGCTAGCCTTTTGACCTGTAAGAAATACATTTCCATCAAATTGTTTACTTGTAACTTCTATAACATCTTCTCCTATAAAAGTATCACCTGTAACAATAGTACCTTCACGATCTGCATATTCTTCACTTATTGGCATAATACCATCTTCTGTGCCATTCCCTATTTCAGGTGCTCCATACTCTATATTTGAACCTGTTTCTGCATCTGGCATTCTTGCCATATCTGCTGGTGTTAAATTCTCTTTTAAATAATTTTGATGCACTTCATTAGCATCAGGATTAGTACCAAGTAATGGTGTGTTTTGTAAATCACTAGCAGTAGTTGTTGGTGCTAAATCTGGTGCTTCACTTGCATAGACTACAGTTCCAACTAAAGCTATGATTACAAAAATCGTTAGAATAATTTTTTTAGTCATAATTTACCTCCATTTATTTTTTTAAAGTTTCTACCGCTTCTTTGAAGCTAGTAGCATTTAATATAAAACTTCCGGCAACAAGAACATTGGCTCCAGCTTCTTTAGCTTTTTCAGCTGTTTCTCCGTTAATGCCACCATCAACTTCTATGTCTATATCATAATTATTTTCTGTTATATATTTTTTCAGATTAGCCACTTTTTCTAAAGTCTCAGGTATCAATTTTTGACCACCTTTTCCTGGTATAACTGTCATTACTAAAATCATGTGAACATAAGGAATATATTCTTTTATCTCCTCTATACTTGTATCTGGGCTAATAGCAATTGCTGCTTTTATACCATTATCTTTAATTGTTTGTATATTTTCCAAAGTTCTTTCTTTAGTCTTAGTAGCTTCTATATGGAAAGATATATATTCTGGCTCTAAATCAACATATTCATCAATAAATTCTTCTACATTTTCTACCATTAAATGTACATCTAAACCTAAATTTGTTATATGTGACAAAGTCAAACTATAATCTTTCATAAGCTCTGTGGTATCTTTTTCCACAAATTTACCATCCATGATATCTATATGGAACATATCAGTATGAGCAACTTCCAAATCATAGAAGGTTTTTACTGCATCTTCTTTTTCTAAAGTTAATATTGAGGTTGATACTTTATTCATAACTTTTCTCCTTTTACTATGGTGCTGAAACTGTCATGTCACCCTTACTAAAGTCTACTGTTTCAGATTTTTTAGTAACTCCATCTACCATTATTTTAACCTCTTTTACCCCTGTTGCAGAGAAAGTTTGGCTAATATTTGTAGCTGATGGATATTGTTCTTGATCATAAATTGTATCGTCACCAACTTTTATAGTAAGTTTAACTTTATTTGGTGTAACTTCTTGTTCTTCATAAACTGTGTTGCCATTACTATCTACAGTATTTGTAGCAACATTTGTTTTTTGTGGAGTATAACCTGTAAGAGCTTGTAAATTTACATTTACTGTAACTGTTGATTTTTTAGGTTGTTTATTTACTGTAATTGTAACTGTTGAAGCTTCTTTTACAACCTTACCTGAACTTACGCTTTGGTAAGTTACAACCCCATCAGATTTTCCAGCATTTTCTTCATAAACTACTTCTGGTACCACTTTTTGTGATTTTAACCAATCAACTGCTTCTCCTTCTGTCATACCAACTAAATTTTTCATTGTTACATCAGCATAAGCACTTCCTGAACTTACTTTTAACTTAACTGTTGCAGCTGCTGTAATTTCTTCGCCTTCATCTGGTTCTACTGAAAGTACAATTCCCTTTTCAACTTCTTCACTAGGTTCATCTATTTTTTCATAATTTACTTCAAGTTCGTCTAATAGTTTAGTAATCTTAGAATATTCCTCTCCTACAATTTTCTTAGGTAGAGTAACTAATTTTTGTCCTTTACTTACTACAAGAGTAATTTTTTCTGTAACATTAATATTATAATTTTCTTTAAATTCAGGAGTTTGAGAAACTACATATCCTTCTTCTACTTCATCATTATATTCTTCAACAACTTCATATTCTTTAAAACCTAACTCTTCTAATAAAGCAATTGCCGCATCTTTTGTTAATCTTTCTGCATTTTTAGCACCAGCTACATTTGGTATTTGAACTTGCTCTGGACGTGCACTATTAAATATAGCAAGTGTTCCAAAGGTAACTGCTAAGAAAATTACTACACACATAACTAATATTAATAAAACTTTTTGCACTGGATGCTCTTCCAAGTGTTTCATAAATTTCTCAAATTTACTTAAGTTCTCATCATCATTTTCACCACGTCTTGGTGCGTGTCTATCATTGTGTTTTTGCATTTCTATTTCATAAATAGTAGGTACTTTTTGTGTTGGAGAATCTGCATTTTTTGTTGCTAAAACTACGAAATCCTCATTTGGTTTTTTTAGTGCCATACTTAAATCATCAAGCATTTCTGTTGCATTTTGATAACGAATATTAGGATCTTTTTGCATTGCTTTTAATATAATTCTATTTACACCAATTGGAATATCTGAGTTTAATTTTATTGGTTCAACAGGTTCTTCTTGAACTTGTTTTAATGCTACTGATACTGGTGTATCTGCATCAAAAGGTACTTTTCCTGTAAGCATTTCATACATTACAATACCTAAAGAATAAATATCAGATTTTGCATCAGTATAACCACCTCTTGCATGTTCTGGTGAGAAATAATGTACTGATCCAATAGTTGTTCCAAAGGCTGTTATAGTAGAATTTGAAACTGCTTTGGCAATACCGAAATCTGTAACTTTTGCCATTCCATCTTCTGTTATTATAATATTATGTGGTTTAATGTCTCTATGTATAATATTATGCTTATGAGCTGTCTCTAATGCAGAGGCAATTTGAATTGCTATATTTACAGACCATTTCCAAGATAAAACGCCATCTTCTGTTATAATATCTTTAAGAGTTTTTCCTTGAATAAGTTCCATTACTATATAATACAAATTATCTTCATTTCCTACATCATATATTGAAACAATATTTGGGTGGGTTAAACTTGCTGCTGATTGTGCTTCAGTATTAAATTTCTTGATAAACTCACTATCAGTAGTAAATTCATCTCTTAAAATTTTAATAGCTACATATCTATTTAATACATGGCATTTTGCTCTGTAAACAGTTGCCATTCCACCATTTCCAATTTTCTCTAAAATCTCGTACCTATTATTTAACATTTTTCCAATAAGGTTCATAATTAATCTCTCCTTAAATTTAAGTATTATCTACTATTATTGCTGTTATATTATCTGTACCACCTGCATTATTTGCATTTTGTATAAGCATATCAACTGGTCTTTCTGGATTATCCAAAATAATTTTATATATGTCTTCATCTCTAACCATATTAGTTAAACCGTCTGAACACATAAGTAAAATATCATCTTTTATAAAACCTTTATACATAACATCTGGCTCTACTAAAGAATTACAGCCCACTGCTTTTAAAAGCATATTTTTTCTAGGGTGAGTATACGCTTCTTCTTTCGTAATTTTACCTTCTTTTACAAGTTTGGCAACATAGCTATGGTCATTAGTTAATTTTCTAATGATATTTTTTCTTATTCTATAAATTCTACTATCGCCAATGTGTCCTATAAATACTTTATTGTTATATATCAAGCAAATATCTAAGGTTGTACCCATATCTGAAATTTCAGCACTTTCCTTTGACTTTTCATATACAACAAAATTTGCATATTCTATTGCGTCGCTGAGCAATTTCAAAATTTCTTCTTTTTCTTTTAAGATATTAGGAAAATTATTGCAAATATAATTTTTAGCACTCATAACTGCTAAATTACTTGCAATTTCTCCTCCTTTATATCCACCCATACCATCGGCTAATATAAAAAGCTTAATTCCATCATTTTTATCAGAAACGTAAAAGCTATCTTGATTCATTTCTCTAGCTTTTCCGATATCAGATTTTCCAAGTATTCTCAAACTCTTCATCACCTCTTTTATTTTAAGTTCTGACGTCTTAATTGTCCACATGCTGCATCAATGTCAGAACCTAATTCTCTCCTGATTGTAGCAACAATTCCTGCGTCGTTTAAGTAATCTCTAAATTTTATTATATTCTCATTCGAGCTTTTAGTATAAGCTCCGTCTTCTATCTTATTAATCGGTATCAAATTAACATGTGCTAGCATTCCCTTCAAAAGTTTAGCAAGTTCTTTTGCATCATCTAAATTATCATTATTATCCTTTGCTAAAGCATATTCAAAAGAAATTCTTTTATTTGTAACTTTAATATAATACTTACAAGCTTTAATCAATTCTTCAATAGGATATGCGTTATTTACTGGCATCATTTCGCTACGTTTTTTGTTATTACTGCTGTGCAAAGATACTGAAAGCGTACATTGCATTTTCTTATCTGCAAGTTCATATATTCTTGGTACTAGACCACTTGTTGAAATACTAATATGTCTTGCACCTATATTTAAAGCTTTTGGGTTATTTATAATCTCAATAGCCTTCATAACATAGTCAAAATTATCTAAAGGCTCTCCAATTCCCATAAATACTATATTTGAAATCTTTATTTGACTATCTTTTTCAATGGCTAAAATTTGCTCAACTATTTCTCCGTGGTTCTAAGTTCCTTGAAAAAGGTATTCCAGTAGAAGCACAAAACTTGCATCCCATTTTACAACCAATCTGCGAAGATACACATATAGTATAACCGTGATGATAACTCATTAATACACTTTCGATTAAATTTCCGTCTTCATCACCAACATCAAATAAATATTTTTTTGTGCCATCAACTGACTCTAACTTTCTTACAATATCAAATTTTCCTATCCTATAATTTTCTTCAAGTTTTTTCCTTAAATCTAAAGAAAGATTAGTCATTTCATCAAAAGTTTCTACTCTATCACTAAAAAGCCATTTGAATACTTGTTCTGCTCGAAATGGCTTTTCTCCCATATTTTTAAGTTCTTCTTTTAGTTCGTCTAAAGTGAAATTTTTAATATTTGTCTTCAAAAATTTAAGCCTCCAAGCTTACAATTTATCAAAGCTATTATATCATAAAAGAATTTTTTTACAATATCTATATTTATTTTTCTTCAAGATTTATTTTCTCTACTACATAACCTGCTTCGTTTTGGAATAGAACCTTAAAATTCTCTTTATATGGCCATTTTTCATAATCATTTGTGCCTTGGTAGCTTACTGCATATTTCTTATCGTCATTATTATACAGTTCTTTAATATGATGCATTGTCATATCTTGAATAACATGTCTGTATTCCATATTTTCACTTGAAAGCTCAGTTGTAACAGTTGCCCAGCATCTTTCGTTATAAGTTCCTGTCATTAAAACAGTATTATCTGCTGTTGCATCTTTCAAATTATTTCTTACGAAATCTGAAATTTCTTGCTTTTCTTTTGTGAAGTTTAGAGTTGCTCTTGCAGAACCTCTAAAATCACAATTCTCACTATAATACATACCAATTCTATTTGGAATTGCATGTTTTGTTTCTTCTGGAAGTATTGTACCTGCTTTTATAAGTACCATAAAAGCTACAAATAAAGGCCAAACTGCACTATATGCTCCCACTGCATATTTTATTTTAGGAACTGTTATATATCTATTTATTAAATCAACAGTAATTGCAAAAATTACTATCCATAATATGAAATATGTCTTATAGAAATAGTATGCTGAAGCTTTTTCCATTTGCCAAATTACATACATTCCTAAATAAAATCCTACATAAAAAATTGAAAATACATCTAAATATTCTATCTTCTCTTTTGCTTTTACTCTCTTAAATAAAGTTACTAAATATAAAAGCGCAAAAGGTACAAAATAGATTATATCTCTCCATAATTCAGAGTAAATTGCACCATCATTTTTAATAGCTTCTGAAAGTGGTTTTTGTCCATTTATAAAATGGGCTGGAACAATGAAATAGCATACACCAACTACTGCTACTGCAAATAAAGTAAATCCAACTGCAAGTGTTGTACCTTTAAAAATTTTAAGATATGTTTTCCCATCTTCTTTAAAATCTTTAAAGAAACAATAAATACAAATAGTTGCAAATACTATTGGTGCAAATAGACAGTAAGAGAAAATTAATCCTACTCCTGTAATTCCAATAAGTGCTATTACAAAATTTCTATTTATCTTTTCTTTACTATATAAAAGCTCGCCAATTAGTATAGCTGCAATAGTTGTAACCATACCAACTGTCAAATATGAGAAACCATATAAATATGAATTATATGGGTATCCATATATAAATAAGGCATAAAAAGCCATAGATAAAACAAATCCAATTTTAGTTTTTATCTTATCCATTACAATTCCATAAAATCCTAGTCCACACATAAATAACATTAATGCTTCAAAGAATTCATACGTATGTTCATAAGAAATACGTCCACCTGATAAGCCATTTACTACGTGCATAAGTAAACCATCATTTACATATGCTCCTGTTTGCATTATATTAAAATCAAAAAAAGTCTTATCTTCAACATTTATAAATGCCATCATAGTGTCTGAATAATGTTTTGCAGCTCTATAATGTATTGAAGAATCTATTGCAATATGCACAATATTTCCTTTTTGTATTTGAACATCTTTTACAAGCATTATTCCGAAAATGGCTATTATAACAAGAAATCCTGCTATTTCCATTTTAGAATAATAATATTTTTGAAAGTCTTTTGTTTTTATAGCTTTATATCCTAAAAATCCTGCAAATCCTAAGTTAATTATTGATAGCATAAGCATATTTGAAGCTATTGCCAAAAGTCCAAAGGCCATTGCTATTAAAATATTGTAACTTAAAATTGTAAGTAATAATATTATAAGCCATTTTACAAAACTAAGTTTTTCCTCTGATTTTTTATATAGCATAAAAGCTATGCCTAAAATAATCATTGTTATTACATATAATAAATCCATTATATACCGCCTAAAATCCTCTCTTATTTCTTTAAAATTTTTCTTACTGGTACTTCTACTAATAATTCTATTATTCTTATACCACGTAGTAATGCAAAAATCAATACTTGAAATTTATTTATTTTTGTGTATATCTTGTGGTAGTAAATTTTGCTGTTATATAATTCTTTCATTTTTTTGAAATAATTGAAAGTTTTTCCTATTGTTTGACTTTCGTAGTGCGTGAAACTAATATCATTTAAACTATATATTTCATAATTAAATTCTTCTAATTGTTTTGCTAAAATATCTTCTTCATAGAATAAGAAAATATTTTCATCAAAACCTTTTATTTTATCTAAAGCTTCTTTTTTTATTATAAAAAACGCACCAGAAATAGCTTCTACTTTTAACACTGGCTTTTTATATTCTTCTTCTGAATATTCTCCACCTCTTAAAACATTATAAAATAATATCTCTAAAAGTCTTGAAGAATGTACCACTTCTCTTCCAAAAGTCCTGCATTTCCAGCTACTACGTCTTATGTAATTTCCATCAGCACCTTTCATTCTTGGTGCTGCAACTCCAGCTCTATTTTGCATTTCTAGAAACTGCACTGTATTTAGTATTGCCTCTTCTGAAATATCTATGTCAGGATTAGAAATAGCATAATAATCATACTCTTCATTTTTACTTTTTAAATAGTTAATTCCGAAATTATTACCATAACTGTAACCGCCATTTTTTTCACTACTAATTACTTCTACCTTGCTACTTACTAAACCTTGTAAAAGCTCAAAAGAATTTTCTGGCTTTGTAGATTTATTGTCAACAACAAGTATTTTGTCTATAATTTCGTAATCCTTGATTTTATTTACATAGCGTTTTACATCATCTATATCGTTAAAGTTTACTACTATCAGTGCTAGTTTCATTTAAAGCTTCCCTTTCAAATTTTTTAATGGTTAGTATTGTTAATATTGTATACATTATAAATTGTAAAATAAGTGTTGTTGCACAAGAATATGCTCCACCATGTACACCAAAACTTTTTACATATAAGTTTGAACCTACTAAGGCAATCAGTGCAGTAAGCATATAAACTACAAATTGCTTAAAGGTTGTCCTCATAGTTGTTAAAACTACAAGATTTACATATGAAATTGAATAAAAAATATATGCTCCTATTATTAAGCTTAAATCTACTCTATACTCTTTTAAGTTTTCCCCATAAATTATACCTAATACCTCAGGTCCTAAGAAATATGCACATAATACTGCAAAAATTCCAAAAGCTATTACAAATAGTCTTACTTTTCTTATGATTGCTTTGAAATTTGTAACATCTTTTTTAGCATATAATTCTTTTAATGTATTTAAGAATGGTAAAATTACAAATTGTGCAAATAATACCATTACTGTGCCTGGCATTACAATATATCCGTATATTGCTTGAAGCTCCTCTGTTAAGAAACTATCTATTGCATATTTTGGAGCATTTAATACATAAATTCCTAAAAATGAATTTGCAAATACAAAAAACTCGCTTTTAAAAATTGTAAACACATTTCTTATCTCTGATTTTGAAGGATCTATCAATTTTTTTGAAACAAATAAATAATCAAAAGTTATCATAGTTACTATATTTATCAAAATCATTGATATACAAGCTAAAATCAAATCGCCTGTAACTAGGTTTATTATCAAAAATGTAATTATTCCGCAAAGAGATTTTATTGTTAAAGACTGCCCTACTCTGTAAAGCAAATCATTTTTCTGTATAATGCCATAAAGTATTTCTGCAAAAGCTTCTGTGGCTTTAAATATACAAAGTAGAATAAATACTGTTGTTTTATATGCAGAATACTGTTTTACTATCAAAAATCCTGCACCAAAGAAAACCATAAGTATACAAGTAATTGTTCTATTTAATATGTAATCTCTATCTTTTATTTTATTTTCTATATCTGTAACTTGGCAAAGTCTACCAGAATATAAACCTATTGTATATAGTATTAGTGCTGTTGAATATGCAATAGAAAATATACCTGCATCGTGTCCTCCATTTACTCTTGTTACTATTATCAAAAAGAATAATGAATTAAACGAATTTAAACCTGTGCCTAAGGTGTTCCATATAAAATCATTAGCAAATTTTTTGTTTTCTTTTTTCACTTCTATCTCCTTATATTTATTGTAATATATATTAAAATCTTCACTCAGCTCTGTCACTGCATTCATATATAACCTGTACATCATTCGGTTAGCGCCCTCGTGTAACGAGATTCCCTAACCTCTTTCTTACAGGTTCTATCTATTCACTTCGTTCCGTCCTTCACTTCGATTTTCACATATATTACAATATTCCTAATAAGAATAAAATTCTTAAAGACAAATCATCTACAAATTTTCTTCTAATTTTTCTAGGATAAAAAGTTTTCTTCAATGCTTTAAAGAAGTTATATTTTTCTTCTTCAAAAGTATCTAATATCTTTTTATTCTCATCAGATAAATTATCATAAAAAACATTTTTAAAAATTGTTTGTTGTTTTCTTATGTCTTTCATACCATCGCCTAAAAATAATTTTTTTATTCTCCAGACCAGCAATGTAATTTTGCCTTGACCTTCAACTGTTGCATTAGTTTTAGCTCTTCTATATTTTACTGTAACTACATCATCTTGAACAACGCTTCCAAAAGCTGTGCAAATCATATATGTCCACCAATCATGAAAGAAACACTTTTCAGGGATATTTTTTATGATATAATCTCTTGCTGTTTTATTTATAACCATTGTCATCCCTTGATTAATACACTCATATAATGAATTTAAGAAAGATGGCTTTTTATTCTTGCTATCACCATTTCCCATAAAGTTCATTTCTGTATCATAATAATCTACATTTGAAAATGCCATATTAGGCTTTGTATCATCTAACTTGTTTAGAGAATTTACTGCAAGTTCTATCTTGTTTGGAAGCCATATATCATCTTGGTCTGCAAATGAAAAATAATCTGCATCAGAGTGTTTCAAAAGCTCAAAAAAGCTTTTGATAAACCCTAAATTCTTTCCAACCATTAAAGTTATTTCTTTATCTGATTTTTCCATATATTCTTTTACTATTTCTACTGTACTGTCTTTCGAACCATCATCACGAACAATAAGTTCAAAATTATCATAAGTCTGTGCTAAAATACTATCAATCTGTTCTCTCAAATACTTTTCACCATTATAAGTAGAAAGTAGTATTGCAACCTTTTTGCTCATAAATTTTCTCCCTTTTATTTCACTACTTTATATATAAATACATTATCTTCGCCATATATAAATTCAAAATCTTCTTTATTTATAAACTCTATCTCAAAAATATCACGGTTTGATAAAACATAATCTACCCCTAATTTATCTAAGTCATTTGGATTTATACTCCAAATTGATTTATCAGTTTGCTCAAGTGTAAGGTGTGTTTCTTCATTTGTAAAAAATACTACATGATGTGCATATCTATTATAGTTATATTCTTGTTCTTTAGCATTTTCTCCAAGCATTTTCTCAAAAAATTCTAAGTTAGGATATACACTAGTTGAGTTTAATGTACGAAGTCCATTTGCTACCATATAATTACTTACTTGAAAAGCACAGTTTTCACTAATCCAAATTGCATCTGGATCTTTTTCTCTTATTTCTTGCATTTTCTTAGCAGCTGGCTTTTCATATATAATATCCGTTGTTCTTATTATCGGATTAACACATAAACCAGAAGATAAAGCTACTGCTATTGCTAAATACATAAAAGCTGTTTGGCATTTTGGTTTATTTAAGTTAAATACTAATATAAACATTGGAACAAATAAAATACTTGTTACTACCATTTTGACTGGTGTTATATAGTCTTTATCAGGTTCTGCTAAAATCAAGTTTAACTGTGTTGTTGCCATATATATTACAAATATACTAGCAAGTACTCCAAGTATTAGACCTACCCACCATTTCATCCATTTATCGTCTTTTTTGATATTTCCTAAAACATAAATCAATATATATATATTTAAAGTTCCAAGTGCTAAACTTGCACGACTCGCACCTGCCATTGAGAATATTGATATTTTAGCCAGCCACTCTGGAAAACCTACTGTACACCAAATAGTAAATATAATTGACATAGAAATAGTTGGTATTAAAAATATTGCATGTTCTCTCTTCCAGTTTCTAACTAAGTATATTGCACCCAAAATCATTGGTATTGGGAAAAGTGATAACATACTTGAGTATTCACAAGCATTAATGCACTCTTTAAAAGACATAAATATATTATAAATATATTGGTATAGTATTTTTGTTCTTCCACCTGTTTCAACTCTTGAACCTGGATATGCTGTATTTAAAGTAGCAGAAATTGTGTCGCCTGACAAACTAAACCATCTAAATACAAGTAGTCCAAAGCAAAGAATAGTAACTGCTATAACAATACAATCATGTATATTTATCTTATAATTCTTCCAATTTTTTAGTATTACCCAAATTAGCATTGCTACCATAAAATATGCAAAAGCTACTTGCCAAGGTGGATATAGCACAAATAAGTAAGAAAGTAATCCTACAAGTATTCCAAAAGCTGATAAATACTTAACATATCTTTTATCTGTTTCAAAAAATAAATTTGCTAAAACTATTATAATTTGTGCCCAAATTAAACAATCTAAACAATACCACCATTGCACTGCTGCTGAAAAGGTTATCATTACAGCTCCTAAAAGTGATATCTTTTTATTTTTATTGGTCACTATCATACATAATTCAAAAGCTCCAAGTAACATTGCTACAAGTCTTACATACCAATAAAAGCTCCAACCAGCATTGTTTCCGAATAGCATAAGTCCTAATTGGAAAGGTCTACCAAGCATTAAAATATCTAAAGCTGGTGCTCCTACTAATGTAAACATATCGGTTTTTGCACCTCTTAAGCTATCTTGGAAATATGAATATTTATCCTCTCCTACACCTTGTGATAAAATGTAAGTTGTTGAACTTCCCCACTCATCACTTCTTGCAGGTCTATTAATTCCAAGTAATGTATGATATCTTCCAGTATCAAGCTCTGGTTGTATATAAATATTATATTCAGTCATTGAAGAGCCTGAATATTTACCTATCATTACAAACAACAAAAAGGCACAAGCAAATTTGTACCTATGTTTGTATAAAAATTCATACATTATATTTAATTTTATAATAAAATGTAAAAAAACTATCATTAAAGCAATTGCGATAAAAATTATTCTGTTCTTTGATGGAAAAGGATCAATTAAGCTATAAACTTTATATTCAAAAAGCGTAGCTAACACTATTGATAATATACCTGCTATAACTAATTTTGTTTTAATAAAATTATCTTTGCAAAATATTTTTTTAATATCTTTTATTTTTTCTAGCATTAAACTTCTCCTCTTTATATCTACCACTTAACTTCTAGTTTCACTACATCTAACAAAAATCTATTCACTTTTATATATACTCCTGGAAGTCCCATTCTATAAAACAGATGAACACCCCATATACATATAAATTTCAAGCCTTTTGGAAAACAGTGTGATAATTTGTAAAATTTGTTTTTTCTCCAACCACTAAAGTTTTCATCTAAGAACTTTATAATGTCTTTTTGAATTTCTTTCATATTTACTTCTTTATTATAAGAAACCATAAAAGCCCAAGAAATAGCTAAATGTAAAAATGCCATTACTTCTAAATCAGCTTTAAATTCTTCTTCAATTCCAAGCTCTTTAGAATTTTCTTTTGTTACTAATAAGTATTTTTTTAAGTTTTCTAAGTCTTGTTTATTCATATTATGAATTTGTGAACTTGAGCGTAAATAATAATGATATAAAACATCTGGTATAAAAGTCAACTTTTTTGCTCCACTCATATAGCTATGAATTAAAAATAAAGTATCATTGCAGCCTCTAAAAGGCAAAAATTCTATGTCTTTTACTAAATCTCTTCTATATAATTTATTCCAAAGTGATGGGTTTGCATAAACAATAAAGTCATCATTAAAATCAACTTCTTTGTTCATTATTCCATATCTAGTCATCTCTGTTGATACTGTTTTTCCAGTATCTAAATCAACTCTATCATATCCTGAAAAAGCTATATCTGCATCATTTTTCTTAGCAGCAGTATATAACTTTTCTGCCCAAGTAATCTCTGGAACATCATCACTATCTATAAATCCTACGTACTCGCCTGTTGCTTGCTTTAAGCCATAAGTACGTGCTGACCACTCTCCACCATTTTCTTTATGGAAAGTTTTTACTTTATTTGGATATCTAGTTTTATAATCTTCTATAATTTGTGGTGCAGAATCTTTTGAACCATCATCTACACATAAAATTTCTATTTCTTCTAAAGTTTGATTAACTAGTGCATCTAAACAACGTGGTACATATTTTTCTAGATTATAAATTGGCACTACTATTGAAACTTTTACTTCACTCATTTATTTTCTCCCGTTTTTTAATTCTCTTTCACAATCTATAAGTCTCATTTCAAAGTTTTGTTTTGAATTTTTGATTATATTATCAAGTGTTAAACCTGTAAATAATGATTGCAATGTACATATAAATAGTAAAATTCCTACTAAAATTGATGGTACTTTTATCTCTCCTGAACTAAAGAATACTACTATTGAAGGAATTAAAAATACAAGTCCTGCTATAAGTAATATTAAAGCAATTATTGAGAAAAAGTTTAAAGGTTTATAATTTTTATAAAAGCCAAAAATTGTCTTGATAACCTTAATTCCATCTGGTATTGTATTTAATTTTGATGGACTATCTGCTGGTCTATCTCTATATTCAATAATAACATTTTTTACTTTTAAGTTCTTATCTAAAGAATGTATTGTCATTTCTGTTTCTAGTTCAAACCCCTTACTCATAACAGGGAATGTCTTTACAAATTTGTAGCTAAAAGCACGAAGTCCTGTCATAACATCTCTTATATTACTTTTATAAATTCTGTTAATTAATGCTCTTACAGTTACATTTCCTATATTATGAAATGGTCTTTTGTTTTCTGTGAAATATGTAGAAGAAAGTCTATCTCCTACTACCATATCTACATCTTCTTCAAGCACTGCTTTTACCATTTCTTTTGCGCTTTCAGCTGGATATGTGTCGTCTCCATCTACCATAATATAGCATTCTGCGTCTATTTCTCTAAACATAGTTCTGATAACATTACCTTTACCTTGTCTAGTCTCGTATTTTACAATGGCTCCTGCCTCTTTTGCAATTTTATCTGTTCCATCTTTTGAATTGTTGTCATAAACATAAATTTTTGCTTCTGGTAATTCTTTTTTGAAATCTTCGACAACTTTTTTAATCGTTTTTGCCTCGTTGTAACAAGGAATTAGTACTGCTACTTTATCCATATTTTTTCTCCTTTAATTTAAAGTAAATATATTTATTTAAGCTAAACTATATATTATTTTTGTAGTGATATGACGGCACGAAGTGAGAACATTTAGAAACTTTAAGAATGAGATTAGGGAATCTCGCCACACGAGCGCGCTAATCGAATGATATAAAGTTTCTGTTCAAACGCAGCAACAGAGATGAACGAAAAAAATAATGTATAGTATTAGCTTATTATAATACAAATTATTTAACTTTATAAATTACATAATTATTGTCTTTATAAAGTTCTTCAAGCATAAAGTCTTCATTTTCTACATCATAAGGTTCAAACTTAGCACCTCTTACAATATAGTCTACTCCTAATGCTTTTAAATCTTCATAAGTCATAAATATCCTTATAACATCTGGTGCTAAAAGCTCAAAAGTAGTTTCTTCTTCGTTTGGAACTAAAGTTATAAATATATGAGCATATCTATTATAAATATCTTCATATTTATGTTCTTCATCAATTTTATGCCATAAATCTAAGTTTGGATAAACACTTGAAGAATTTAAAGTCTTTGCGCCAACCATCATTGGCATATTAATTTCTGGAAGCCCTATTTCAATTAAAGCCCACATTCCAGATTCTTTGCTATCTATTTCTTCTATCTTATTTAATAAAGTATTATTTTCTACTGCTGCTATTCCACTCCTTACAGGATTTACAAGTCCTCCTATTACTAACATAAATATTGTTATAACAGTAAAAAACATCTTCTTTTTCTGGTTTGCCATAAGTATACTATAAAAAATCAGTGTAAATATACCTACTAAAACTACTGCTATTACTTTGGTAATAACTAATGGGTGGTAATATTTTGCTACTAATACACATAGTACACTTAATACTACTGATATTACAATTGCAAATTTATTTTTAAACTTGAATTCCCTTGTAGCAAGCATTCTAAATAATATAAATATATTTAAAAGTCCAAATACTTGATATACTCTTCCATACCAAGTTCTTGAGAATAAGGTTGCCTTTGCAAGCCATTCTGGCATTGCGAAAAGATAATATGCGTGTAAAATCAAAACTACAACCAAACTCATTGTGATTAAAATATCGCTTTTCTTTTCTTTGAAAATATATACTGCTAATATCACTAACACTACTGGCCAAAAGTCCATCATAACTGCCATATCGCAAGGATTTGCAATAGAAGTAAGTATTGTTAAAAGTGAATTAACAATAAAGCCTATATATACTTTTGGACTTCCTTTTTCTAATAGCACTCTTTTGCCTGGATATACTGTATTTAAAGTTGCAAGTATTGTATCCCAAGACTTTATAAATATTCTAGCCATAAGTCCTGCAAACACAAGTAAAATAACTATAAAGGCAATAATATCTTTTTTTGTAATGTGTATATTTTTTCTATTCTCTATTATTATCCAAATTAAGAATGGTACGAAAATGTATGCTACTGGCACCATCCAAGCTGGGTAAAATGTAAGTATAAATGTACCTACACATATTGCAATAATGGACATACATATAGTTTTTTCTTTAAAGCTCTCTGATTTCAAATATTTGTCAAAAAGTACAAGTCCAACTTGTGCTGATATTAACATTTCCATTAAACCATTTGTAGCATACCACCACTGAATTGTTGGGGAAAATACTATTATTACAGAACCTACAAATGATAACATCTTATTCTTTTTAGTAATTAGCATTAAGAATTCAAATGAAGCTAAAAATAGTCCTAAAAATCTAACACACCAGAAAAATGATAGTCCTACACTTGAACCAAATAATACACAACCCCACTGTGAAAATCTAAATATAATTGATATATCTTTTACAGGTTGTCCATAAACTATGAACATATCTGAGTCATAACCGCCTCTAATATTAGAGTTAGTATATTTATAGTCATTTGCCTCTTGAGCAATCGCCATAGGTGTTGATACAGCCCATTCGTCTGAACGAATTGACTTTGATGATCCCATTAAGATACCACTATCAGCATTATATCCTGTAACTTCATCTATACAGCCAATGCTTGAGCCATTTATTTTGAATATCATACATAAAATCAATATCACACCTGCGATATGAAATCTATATTTATAAATTTTGTCTAACCAATCTATACCTTTAGTATTACATACATAAATACCAGCTAAAGCACCTAAGTATATAACTTCAAAAAATATAATTCTTGCTACGCTTATATAAGAAAATATATTTCTAGCTAGTTCACCGAAGTGGAACTGTTCTTCCCATTATGATTACTGCCATTTCAGTCACAAAACCTGCAATAATTGTAAATAATACCCATAAAATATTTTCTTTATAAGGGTTAGGAGTTCTTTTATTCATCTGTTTTAGCTCCCTTTTTCTTGAATATAAAAATCTTACTAAATATAAAGTTTAAAATCATAACTACTATATTAGTAACAATTTTCATTAAAACATAATTTAATTGCCAATAAACAACTGTTACTCTCATCATCAAAACTTCAACAACTGCTGTTATAAGCCTGCACCCTACAAAAGATGCCATTTCTTTAAAAAGTGCTTTTATTCCTTCTGTTTTAGAATCAAACACAAACAATTTATTTGTTAGGTAGGCAAAAGCCATTGCAAGTCCTATACCTACTGAATTACTAAAATCTGACCTATTCTTTTCTGGCAGAGTTTTAAATACCACATAGTAAAACAATGAACTAAACACTATATTTACAAGTGTTGCCAATGCTCCAAACACAATATATCTCATACCTTCTCTATGGTCTTCATATATTTTTGCCAAAAATCCCAATTTTATCTTCTTTAATATATTTAAAAAGAAATTTTCTACTTTTTCTAATAGTTCAATTGCCATCTTAAAATTTTATCTCCTCTGGTTCAATAGAAAAATCGACTTTATTCCTACTGAAATTCCTATTGTAGTATTTATCTGGTTTGCTTAACAAAATATTCCATCTATTCTTAAAGGCTATACTCTCTTTATCAAACCTTTTCTTTTTATCTGGGTCAAGTTCATCATAGCCTCTCGTTTTTGACTCAAAATGGAATAATTCTATGTATGGATTATATACTATCCTATATCCTTTTTCAAGTATTTTAAGGCAAAAATCGACATCATTAAATGCTACCTTAAAGTCTTCTTCATTCATATATCCTACTTCTTCATAGATATCTCTTCTTGTGAATAGACATGCACCAGTTACTGCTGATACATTTCTAGTAATTGCCTCAAAGCCATAATATGCGTGTTTTCCATATTCTTGGTTAACTAACAATGCCCCTGCTGTACCTGCAATACCTATCGCAATTCCTGCATGCTGAATACTCTTATCTTCGTAATAAAGTCTTGCTCCAACAGCACCTATTTCTTTTTGCTGTGCATATCCAATAAACTCTTCTAACCAGTTTTTAGTGATTACTTTTGTATCATTATTAAGTTGTAAAACAAATTCACCAGTGGTGTTTTTAACACCATAATTTATAATCTTAGAATAATTAAACTCTTTTTCTGTATAATATAAAATTTTAATTCTAGGATTTTCTTTTATTTTTTCATAATATCTAAAAGTACTCTTTTTCTCACTATTATTCTCAATTATAACTATCTCATAATTTTTATAGGTTGTTAACTTTAAAATTGATTTTATACAAGGTTTTAGGTATTTTAATCCATCTTTATTTGGAATTAAGATTGAAACTTTAGGATCACCTTTAATCTCATAATTTATTTTATATACGCCGTGGAATATCGTTCCCGTCCTTAGCAACTCCAGCAAGTCCTAATCTTTTCAAATGCGCTTCTACTGCTCTTCTTCCTGCCTCAAAAGCATATGGTTTATTGTCTGCAACTTCTGCTGTTGAACCAGCTCCTGCTCTCCAATGATAAAGTACTTTAGAAATATGTACAATATTTTTAGCTTTTTCTGTAAGCCTCAATACCAAATCATAATCTTGTGCACCATTAAATTCTTCATTAAACATACCCACTTCATCTAATAACACTTTTTTAAACATTATTAAATGAGTAATATAATTGTGTACAGACAAAGTCTCTGGTGAGAAATCCGGCTTAAAATATGGATTATATCTCTTGCCTTCATCTGTTATCTTATCTTCATCTGAGTAAAGAAAATCTGGCATATTCTCTTCATTTATTGCTTTTACAAATTCATAAAGTGCATTTTCTGGTAATAAATCATCATGGTCTAAAAGTGCTATATACTCACCATTTGTTAGCTTCAAAGCTTCATTAGAATTTCCTGAAATCCCTTTGTTTTCACCTAAATATTTATAAAAAATTCTATTGTCAAATTCTATCATATCTTCTAGGTTTTGATTTTTCTTCTCGCTTCCATCTGCTAAACAAAGTTCCCAATTTGTATAAATCTGTTTCTGCATACAGTCAACAAGTTCTGAAAAATATTTCTCATCTGTATTATACATAGGAACTACAACACTAATTAGTGGCTGAAAAGCAAACTTTTTATCAGCCATTTCACGTAAAGTTTTTAGATCTGGTTCATTGTTTTCAATCCACTTTTCATACACTTCATTATCTGTATAAAGTGGTGCATCTTTAATGCCTAAGGCACGTTTTACGCATTTTTTTACAGTAGCCCAAAAACCATAGCGAGTTAGATAATATTTAATTTGATTTAGTCTGTGTCCAACACTCATTAACTAAAACCCCTTTATAGCTTAACTATTGATATTATAATCTACTTTAATTTTTTTCATATGGTACTGTTCTGTATCAAGACTAAGATTTATATTATAGTATGGATCTCCTTCGTCTAAGAATTCCTGCCATCTATCTTTAAATCTAGCTATCTCACCTTGAAATCTCTTTATCTTTTCTGGAGTATTTTCTAGTCCTCTAGTTTTTGATTCATAGTGTTTGAACTCGACAAATGGATTGTATACTATCAAATATCCTTTTTCTCTTATTTTCAAGCAAAAATCCACATCATTAAAAGCCACTTCAAAACCTTCATCCATATAACCTACTTCTTCATACACACTTCTTTTTGAGAAAAGTAATGCTCCTGTTACTGCACTTAAGTTTTCTATCATACTTTCTTTTCCAAAATATCCGTGTTTATCTTTTTCTACTTCTTTAAACCTATGTCCTGCAACTCCTCCAAGTCCTATAATTATTCCAGAATGTTGTATTGTATCGTCTGGATAATATAACTTTCCTCCAACAGCTCCAACATCTTTTCTTTGGCAAAATCCAAGCATTAGCTCTATCCAATTTGGTGTTATAAGTTCTGTGTCATTATTAAGCTGTACTACATATTCTCCATCAGAACTTCTAACTCCTAAGTTAATAATTGCTGGATAGTTAAAACCTTTTTTCTCATACTTAACTACTTTTATTTTTGGATTTTTCTCAAGCTCTTTATAGTATTCAAAAATCTCTTTAGTTGTACTATTATTCTCAACAACTACTATATTGTAATTTTTGTAAGTAGTCTTTTCTAATAGTGAATCAATACAAACTTTTAAAATATCTTTACCATCTTTATTTGGTATAATAATCGAAACTGATGGCTCTCCAATCACTTCATAATCTGTTCTATAAGTTCCTTCAACAGGTCCGAGGTGTTACTTTCCCTTTAAGTCCAATTCTATCAATATGGTCTTGTACTGCTAAAACACCTTTTTCAAAAGCATAATTTTTAGCATGGCTATTTAATTTTGCTGTTGAATCTTTATGTACTCTCCAATGATATAGAAGTCTTGATATATGTCTTATCTTAGACTCATCTGTAATTTCTGACATTCTTAAGAAAATGTCATAATCTTGTGCGCCATCATATTTACTTCTAAATCCGCCAAGCTTATCCATTAGCTCTTTTTTGAACACGCTAAAATGGCAAAAATAATTTTGTGAACGCAAAGTATCTGGTGCGAAATTAGGTTTGAAATATGCATCATATCTATCACCATTTTTTGTCATTTTGTCTTCATCTGAATATATAAACTCTACATCTGGGTGTTTATTAATACACTCTACTACAAAGAAAAGTGCATAATCTGCTAATACGTCATCATGGTCTAAAAGAGCAACATAGTCTCCTGTAACCATTTTAAGTGCTTCATTGGTATTTCCTGAAATGCCTTCATTTTTACCTAGAAATTTATATTTTATTCTCTCATCTTTACTATAAATTTTTTGAAGTTCCTTATTTTCTTCTGGGCTTCCATCTGCCAAGCAAAGCTCCCAGTTAGTATAGCTTTGTCTTATACAACAATTTACAAGCTCCTCAAAGAATTTTTTAGGAGTATTATACATTGGCACTACTATACTGATTTTAGGCTCTATTTTAAACTTTACTTTACGCTGCTCATCTACCTTCTTTTTATCAAGTTCATTAAAAGGCACCCAATCTATAAAAGTACCATAAGCTACTTCTTTTTTCTTGAACTCCCTGTTTTTTACAACATTAACACATTTTGATATAGTCTTCTTAAAGCCGTATTTGTTCATATAATATTTTATTTGATTATATATGTTTTTTACACCCATCTTATTTATCCTTTTCTATCTTATGAATTTTAATTTTTGAATCAATATTCAACAAACCTACTGTCCTTTTAGAAGTTGTGAATTCTACTAAAAGTGCATCATACTTTCTGTTTAGTGCTTCTAGCTCGCCAGAACTTGTATATCTAGTACAACTAAAAGAAAGTGTATATTTACCAGGCACTAGTGGTATTTTCTGAGTAAATTCTGCAACTACTATATCGCCTTTTTCAAACTCGCCTGTTGCAACTTTCTCAATATCAGTATTTGTGCCAGCCATTTCTTTACCACTAAAATCTTTTACTGTCATTGTAAATATCGGATTTTTTACTTTTTCTTTAAATAATACTTTGGACTTAAAAGTAATTTCTTCATCACTATTTATAACATTTACAATATGTCCATCTTTATCAAAGGCTCCATAATCTATAACTTCTGCTTTTCCATTTCCATAAGTTATAAGTTTTGGATTTTCTGTCATTTTTGATTTCCAAGTCTCGCCATCATATTTATATTCTGAAGTTTTGCTCTCTTGCTCTTTAGTTTCTTCTTCTTTTTCTTCTATTCCAACCATCAACTTTTTGTATTTTTCTACACCTGTTTTTACATCACCATCATAAGTCTTTCTACCATTTTGCATTATAATTGCTCTTGTGCAGTTTCTTAGGACATCATCAACACTATGTGTAACAAAAAGTATTGTTTTTCCACTTTCCTTAAACTGCTCAAATTTCTTAAAACACTTTAATTGAAAGGCTATATCTCCAACTGACAAAACTTCGTCAACAATCAATATGTCAGGATCAACATTTATTGCACAAGCAAAGGCAAGTCTTGCAAACATACCTGAAGAATATGTTTTTACTGGCTGTGATAAATGCTCACCAATATCTGCAAAATCTATTATTTCTTTTTCTTTTGCCTTAATCTCTTCATCTGTAAGTCCCATTACTTGTCCATGTTGATATATGTTTTCCATCCCTGTTAAGTCTGGATTAAAAGCAGCACCAAGTTCCAAAAGTGAACTTATCTTACCTTCTACTTTTAACTCTCCTGACGTTGGTGCTACAACACCTGTAATCATTTTTAAAAGTGTTGATTTCCCAGCTCCATTTTTACCAAGTATTCCTAAGACCTCTCCCTTTTTTATCTCTAAATTCAAATTATCAATTGCTTTAAATGTCGTATGTCTTTCATAATTTGGTAAAACTGCTTCTAATAATCTATCTTTTTTTCTAGAAAACATCTTATATTCTTTTACTAAATTATTTATTTGTATTGCACTATTTTCCATTAACTTTTCCTTTCAATTTAAACAAACCTCTTGCAAACATCGGTAAATTAAGTATTGCAAAATTTTGTATCATATAGCTAAAATTCTCATACTTGTATAGTTTAAAAAATAATGTCCAGTTTCTAAAATTAAAATTATTCACATTCTTCAAATGCTCAAAATATTCTAAAGATTTTTTATTTAACTCTTTATATCTTTCATCAAATTTATCTTCATTTTGAACAAAAGCTGTGAAATGCTCTATTTTTACTTGTAAAAATAATTCTCGTATTTCATCTAAACTCTTCATAGAATCGCTTTTCTTTTGCGAACCGATTTTATTATTCTTGTGTTGTCTATATCTAATAAGTGGTTCGTCTATGTATCCTAGTTTTGCTTCTTTGCTAACTATAAGTGGAAGCCAGTAGTCATGTAAAATAAAGCTTGTACTCTTTGGTATTGGTAAAACTTTATCTATATATTCTTTCCTAGAAATTAGTGTACAGCCTGTAATGTAATTGTTTAAATATAAACTATCAAAATCATTGTATTTCCTTATCTTTCTATCAAAACCTTTTAATTTCCAATAAGATTTATACATAACTTCTAAGTTATTATCAACAACTTCTAAGTCTGAATATACTAGTCCAAAACCTTCTTCAATCTTTTTAACCGATTTCTCGATTTTGTCTTTTTTCCAAATATCGTCTTGGTCCGAAAACATAAAATACTTGCTTTGGACTTGTTTCATTAAAAACTCAAAATTCTTAACTACTCCCATATTTTCATTTTGCTTGAAAATAATTATCCTATCATCTTTTTTAGCATACTCTTCTACAATATCTATTGTCTTATCTTTCGAACCATCATCTGAAATAAGTAATCGAAAATCAGTATAGGTTTGATTTAAAATACTTTCAATTTGTTCTTGCAAATATTGTTCACCATTATAGGTTGCAAGTAATACATCTACTTTTTCCATCTACACTTCCTTTATAAAACATCTGCGAAATCTTTTTTATTTTTCTTAAATACTGAGTTACCCCACATAAATAATACTAAGGTAATTACCCAAAAAATAATTGTATACATTCCTCTACTTTCTGTTATTACTGTTGAAGCTTCCATAAAAGCTTGTCTAAAACCTTCTACTAAATATGTAAATGGTAAAGCTTTAAATATTTTTACAAATTTATCGTCTAACATACTTAAATTCCAAACAATTGGTGTAAACCACATACATAGCTGAATTACTATTGTAAGTAATTGCGCAAAATCTGGTACTAAAGTAGTTAGAGCTGAAGTAAATCTTGTAAGTGCTATTATAAAGCATAAAGCACAAAAAACTATATATATTACATTTATAAAATTTGGAACAAATCCATAAAGACTTGAAGCAATCACTGCAATAGCTATCAAGAATATTCCTATAAAACTTGCTGAAGTAAGTGAGATAATTGGAATAATATCTACTGGGAAAACTACCTTCTTCACTAGGTAACTATAATTTCTAATAGAATTACTAGCAGTAAGTATTGCATCACTACAAAACATCCACATTGCCATTCCCGGTAAAAACCATACAACATAAGGATAATTTCCACTACTTCCAGTTTTTAAAATATATTGGAATACTATAACATAAGTCATCATAAATACAAATGGTTGCAAAAAGCCCCAAACAGCTCCTAAGCTTGTACTTGCGAATCTATTTCTAAAATCATTTTTCCCTAATTGTATTGCTAATTTTTTATTTTTCCACAGTGTTTTTATAAATTCCATTTTTTCTCCTTTTTCCCATATTATAACACGTTAGCATTATATCATTTAAAGCTTATGATTTCAACATTTTATTGTGTCTTCTTTGTAAATTTTCTGCAAACAAAAAGAAACTAATTTCTTAGTTTCTTCAAAATTTTTTGTATAAAATTCTCTTTTATATAATCTTCAAAATCTATAACATTTTTATACTTTTCTCTATACTCTTCGTCATAAGCTTGTATAAGCTCCTGATTTACAACCTTCTCTTGTAATCTCTTTTCATATTCCTTCATAAGCTCTAACTTATCTTCTAAATGGAAATATTTCCAAAAACGTTCTTTTTTAAACATACCTTGTATCCAAGAATTATATGTATAGATATTATTTATTGTTCTATATAATACAAATTCTAGTGGTACATCTTTCATTTCCCACTCCTGATCAAAAAAGAAATACTCTCCATCTTTTACAAAGCAATTTTCCAGCACTAAATCAATATATGTAGTATCTAGTTTTTCACATCTATCTGAAATATATCTAAACCACTTGCCTATTACATTATATGCTGGATATTCTCCTTCTGAAAGTAAAGTATCTATAACTTCTTCATATAATGTTTTTCCGTCCATATACTTAGAAATTATTTTTCCTTCTTCATATCTATCTAACATATTAAATCCAGCTTTAGCTAAGCTTTCTGTGTTTTCCTTTATTTGATCTATATGCTTCTTTGCCTTTTCATTTACTGCCTCTTTTACGACTTTATCATCATATACTTTGGTAACTAATCTGTATTCGTCTTTTCTTGAATTGTTATAACTTACAAACTTTATAGGGCTTCTGCTTCCTATCTCTACAATATATGAATTAGTATAATCAACAAATTTTTCTTCAGCAGTTACAGTTACAATTGCTTCTATTTCATTATATTTAATTTCATCATCTTCATTATAGAATACATTATTTATTAGTTTAGGGTGATTTCGGTCTGGCAAATAGTCATCAGAAAAAATAGTATTTGCTTGTTCATAGTTTGGAAGTGGATAATAAAATTTGTAATCTTTTATTTTTAGTTTTTTTAAAACTTTCTCAATTTCAGCCTTAGTGTAAGTATTTTCTTTTGAAGAATTTGCAAGACCATATTTGTTATTTACTAAAAGAAGTATTATTCCATCTGGTTTTAGAAACCTTTGAACCTTCTCAATTTGATTTATATAATCTTTTATAATAATCGTATCAAATTTTTCTGTTGAATATTTAATTTCTTCTATATCTTCTCTGACATATAACAAATTACTATTTTCTTTGAAATCATACCATCTTATGGCATTATCCGCAATTTCCTTTTTAAATAATTCCTTATCCAAACTTTTTCTCCCTATTCTTCTATTTCCATCTCAATAAAGCCTATTTTATCTAACCATTGTAACTTTCTTGAAGCCATTAAATGATTGTATTTTTTCTCCATTATCTCATAAGCCTCAATTCTTGCTTTTTGCTCTCTTACAGTCTTATCTCTTTCATTTATAATTCCATCTAGTCTTTGGATTTCATTCTTATAAGCATTTACCATATAATGATATTCTTTTATACGGTTTCCATCTTCTCTTATTCTATTGTCTTTTCCTTCTAAAACCTTACTATATCTTAAAACTTCTTCAAACTCGCCTTTTGGTAACATATTAAACTCTTGACCACTTATCATATATTTCTCATAAGTTTTTTCATAATCTCTTGCCATTGTTTTTACAGTTTTTAAAGTTTGAACATATTTATCAATATTTTTTAGAACGTCCTCATAGCCTGCTTCATCTGCAAATATTTCATCAATCTTGTTCTCAATATCTTCAAAGCTTGCATCTTTTGGCACAATGTATCCAAGTTTATTTTTCATAGTTCTCTCAGATACTGCACCATAATCAATTGCTAAAACTGGAATACCCGCTATTGCTGCTTCTGTCAAAGTATATGAATAACTCTCTGGCCAAATTGTAAGTAGTAAAATTAAATCAATTTCGTTTTCTTTAAGCTCATTTATGATATTTTCTCTTTCATAAGTTCCATGAAAGAAATAATTACCTTTAGCTTCATTTAAGTCCTCTTCTATTGCAGTACCAAACAAATGAATATTGTATCTATATTCAGTGTCTTCTGCTTTTCCAATAAACTTTCTTAAAAAGTCACAACCCTTTATCTTATTTATTCCGCCAATAAACGCTATATTCTTTTTATCGTGTGGCTTTTTCTCTATGTCTTTTATTATATATCTTGATTTTTCAGCTCCATGTTCTACCACTTCAAATTTATTTGAGCTAAAGAATTCTTGGAAAACCTCTTTTGCCGAATTTGATGGCACAACAACTCTTTTTGCGCCTTTAAGTACTTTTGAAGTCATACTTCTCCAGTTCCTTGCAAAATTGCCTTCAAGATTTTTTAAGTTTTTTAGACAAGCCTCACAGTTTCTATCTTTGTTTCCTACACAGCATTTCTCGTTATTTTCTAATAATGAGAAGTTAGGACAAGCAAAATAATAATCATGCAAGCTAATTACATAAGGAATTTTAGCTTCATTTATTACATCAAACAAATCAAAATAATGATTTATCATGTGATGTACATGCACTAAATCAACTTTTATTATTCTTAAAAGTTTTTCTATTAAAGCTTTATATCCTTCATTGTATATACCTGCTCTATCATAAGAAACAGTGCTTCCTAAATATATTTCGGCTTCTGAAGTTTCAAAAAATGATTTTACTTTATATACTCCATCTTCAAAATATAACACATGGAAATTTATTCTATCCCTTAATGTATTTATGATATCATAAACATGCTCAGCTGTACCACCAAGCAATTTATCTTCTTTTCTTCTAAACTCGTGTATTACAATTAGCACATTTTTTCTATAATCTTTTGCTAGATTATATTTTATATTATCTTGTACATAAGAATATGGATTACGAACACATAAATCAGTGTTCATAGCATAATTTTCTGGATATTTCTCTTGTAAAATTTTAGTATGACTATTTATAAATTCTTCTTTCTCAGCAGAAAAAGATTGTGTCCCTTTATGGTAAATAAAAGTATTATCACAAAGTACATTCACTAAGCCATTATTTATACATCTATATGAAAAATCATTTTCTTCTCCATAACCCTTTTCAAAAGTATCTTCGTCAAAATACCCTACTTTATCAATTGCACTTCTTTTTATATACATACAAAAGCCATGTGCAGTTGTAAGTTCTGGAGCATATCCAAAGCTATGCTCTTCAACATATTTTGCATAATCGTCTACTTTCATATATGCTGGTATCTCATTATCCTGCATAAAGTTAGGAATTGAAGCAAGTGTTGCGTTGTTTGAAAGTGGTGTAACTGTTGCAATATTATCTGCTCTATATGCAGTATTTTGAAGTTTAGGAAGCCAGTTTTCAGTAACTTCTGTATCACTGTTTAAAAGTACCACATCATTATTTGACATCTTCATTCCTAAATTTACAGTTTTAACAAATCCTAAATTTTCTTTGTTATTAACTAGTCTTATGCTTTTTTCTTTATTCTCTGAAACAACTTTATTAAGCATATCTAGCATTTTAGGATCTGTACTATTATCATTTATTAAAATAAGAGTGTTTTTATTTAATTTTGTATTCTTTAGTATACTCTCTATACATTGTTTTGTATAATCAAAAGCGTTATATATAGGAATAATTATATCAACTTTTTTTATTGTATTCACTGCTTTTCTCCTCTTATTCTTTATATTTATATACATCAAAACTGTAAGTTTGTGCTAAAATATGGTATCCATATTTATAGGTAAAGTCATTTAACTTAACATTATTATATAAAACTAAATATCTTACTCCCTTCTCTTTACAAGCAGGAAGCATTTTTTGTGCATCTCCATTTTTTATCAGTGTTGGCCACCAGCTAGTATACATTTCAGCAACATCTCTTCCATACAGTTGCCTTATATTTGAGTTTACCTGTCTTAAATATGGTACTACTTCTGGCACAGCTAAAACATATTTATCCTCTGCTTCATCTTGCATAATTATATCTGTTACCCATTTTGCCTCATCTGGTATTTTATATAAATTATGTACTTTAGTATAATTTGCTTCTGTATATATAAATTTTCCACAAATCATCACAACTGTTATACAACCTATTAAGCATGCAAGTCTTACATATTTTTTACTGAAAGTATAAATAAAATCTACACCAGCATAGGCTATAGTAATCCCTACTGGAAAAAGCCAAAATAATCGAAAATATGTGTTATCTAAAATCGGATCAACTAGATAGTGTGTAACTGGGTTAAAAACTACAAATGAAAGTAAAATTGGATATATTGCAAATAAGCATTTTTTATTCTTATCTTTTACTTTTACTAATATATATATAATTGATATTAGATATAATAAAAACATCCAACCATTTCCAATAGTTCTACTAAAATATATTTTTATATTAAACCAGCCATCATGTATATGCTCTTCTGGAACATTCGTTATTTTGTCAAAAATTTTTGATATTTTCTCAAGCATTATATTCTCCTATTATTTGATTATCAAATACATTAGTCCATATATTATGCAAGGTACTACTGCACATAAGGACTTTATTCCATAACCAATTCTTCTGTATTTTATCATATAAACTACTGTTAAAACTCCTATACAAATCGGAAGTAGCAATATGCCCATTTGAGAAGTCAAACATCCTGCTATAAAAATAATATATAAACTAATCCAGTTTATAATTTTATTCTCAGTAGCGCACTCATAATATACTAATATACTCATTGGAATCAGAATATTTGCAAGTACCGCCTTTCCTTGCCAAATCCTATATAAAAGGTGTCCAAAATAAAATCTATCTGAAAAATCACCAAACATATATATAACTGATATCAATATACAAAAAATATTTGCTTTTTCATTAACTTTTCCAAAAAGCACATAAGCTAATTGCCAAAATACCATATATGCAATTGGTATCAAAAGTGCTGGAAATACTGTGTGAGCAACAATTGCCGGATGTATATCCAAATACTTTGCTATTATTGCTGTATACATTGGAAATGGTGAAAAAATATCTCTTGTTGGAAGCACTGTATCTTCTTGCAAGCCCGCTTGTGGTTCTATGGTATACATTACGTCTTGCTGAATTGCCATCGTAGCGTAAGTTACAAACCTTGCATCATCATTATCAAAATGTGCATATCTTGCAAGTACAAAAGCTTGAGATAGTACTAAAATTGTTACTAAAACCACTGTCCAATGCGTATTTTTTAAACTTTCTATAAATCTTTTAAAAATGTCTTTTATAGAAAACGCATTTAATATAATTGAAACCATACATAAAATTATGCAAGCAAGTAACCAATATGCTGAGAGTATATGAAATGGTTTTCTAAGTATTATAAGTGGCACTGCAAAAACTTCAGTAACTGCAAATTCTATCATAATTCCATATATATAATTCAAAAATAATCTATGTTCATTTTTCGTCCATTTTGTAATCATCATACCTAACATCTCTGGAAAGATTCCAAATATGACAATTGCCATTAACGCCTTTTGTATCATTCGTAACTCCTTAAATCATATCATTCATTCCATAAAAGCCTTTGTCTTTATGAACAATAAATTTTGCAGCTTTGACTGCACCTTTTGCAAATACACTTCTTGAAGTACAACTATGAGAAATTTCAAAGCTTTCATTTTCGCCATAAAACATTATACTGTGTTTTCCAACTTCTGTTCCACCACGAATTGAATGGATTCCTATTTCTTTTTTATCACGTGGAGCTCTTTTTGAATGACGCTCATATACAAATTCTTTTTCATTATCTAATGCATTATTAATGTCATTTGCAAGAAGTAGTGCTGTTCCACTTGGACTATCAATCTTTCTTCTATGATGAACTTCAACAATTTCAATATCTGCATCTCTTAATTTCTGAGCTAACTGGCAAGCAATTTTAGACATCAAATTAATCTCATAAGACATATTTGAAGATCTAAAAACTGGGAATAACTCGCCATATTTTTTCATTTTATCTATTTCTTTATCTGTAAATCCTGTTGTTGCTACAACTGTTGGGATAGAATGTTTTTTTGCAAATTCTAAAATTTCAAAAGTTGCTGATGGCACAGAAAAATCTATAATTACATCAGGAATAAGATTTATATCATTTACATTTGTAAAAACTGGAAAATCGTTATCACCTGAGTCAGAATTACTGTATCCACAAAGTATTTCAGAATCTTCATCTAATTTTACTTGCTCTGCAACTTCTTGTCCCATCTTCCCATTGCAACCACTTATCAAAACTTTCATCTATTTTTCTCCTTTATTTTCTTTTTCAGAAAAGTTTTTACCACTTCTTAAATATTTAAAGAATTCTATTGTTGCACAATATTTATCCACACAAGTTACAATAAAGCTTTCTTTATATTTCGGAGGCACAGCTGTCATTGGCCACATATGCTTTTTGATAATATCTTTTTCCATATCATTTAAGTCAAATATATCTAAAGCATTTTTTAGTGCAATTCCAGGGTGTCTCATTGCGTGAAATTTTTTCTGTCCTTCTACACCTTTATTTCTCCAATCGTAGAAATAAAAATCGTGTAACATAGCACCTCTTGCAGCTGAAACATAATCAAGTCCTAATTTTTTACAAATTTGATAAGTATAATATGCTACTTCTTCACAATGCTCAAACCTTGAAGTACTTATATGTTGCATATGCTCTTTTAAAGCAAGTACATTTGAGTTGGTTACAATGTCTTTTACAATCTCTTGAAATTCTACCCAACTCTCATCAACTGTAATCAGTGCTTTGTGATTATCATAAGAATCCATTTAAGTTCCCTTTCCTTTGTATTCTAAAGTAACTCTAAAGACTTAAGCTCTTTTTCTAATTTTTCTTTTCCTTTTTCACTCATTTCAACAAGTGGAAGTCTTGGCTTTCCTGCATTATATCCTAACATATTCATAGCTGCTTTAACAGGAATTGGATTTACTTCACTAAATAAAGCCTTTACAAGAGGTATAACTGAAATTTGCTCATCTCTTGCAAGCTCAACATTTCCATTTAAGAAACTATCAACAATATCGTGTGTATGTTCTGGTAAAATATTTGATAAAACTGAAATTACGCCTATTCCTCCAACTGCTAGTATTGGTGTGATTTGATCGTCATTTCCAGAATATATATTTAATTCTTCTCCACATAAATTAGCTATTTCTGCAACTTGAGATAAATTGCCAGAAGCTTCTTTTATAGCAACTATATTTTCAATTTTTGAAAGTTCTAAACAAGTCTCAGGATTAATGTTTACACCTGTTCTACTTGATACACTATATAAGATAATTGGAAGCTTTGTAGCTCCTGCAACAACTTTATAATGTTCTATTAATCCAGCTTGAGTAGTCTTATTATAATATGGAGTAACGACTAATGCTGCATCTACTCCAATGCTTTCAGCAAATTTTGTCATTTCAATAACATTTGCAGTACAATTTCCGCCAGTTCCTGCAATAATTGGAACTCTTTTATTTGCTTTTTCTACTGCAAATTTAATCGTTTCTTTTCTTTCCTCTAAAGTCATTGTTGATGACTCTCCAGTAGTTCCGCAAACTATAATAGCATCTGCACCATTTTCAATTTGGAATTCTATCATTTTTCCAAACTCTTCAAAATTAACCCCATCCTCTGTAAATGGTGTTATGATGGCTGTTCCACAACCCTTAAAAATAATTTTTTTCATATATAAAACCTCTTTTATGAGATAAAAACAAAAATATAATTATATCCTTATTTTTTACATTTACATTATATGATAGTTGCTCAAAAAAATCAATATTATTCTACACTCTTTAGACTTTCTATCATATCTACTTTCTTAAGTACAAAGAATGTCATAATATTTACAATAACAGTAAAAATTACAGTAATTCCAGCTGACATTATATAACTCATTGGTAAGCTTACAACCTTAAATATCAAGGCTTCAGTTTCACAAGTTTTTAAAATAAAACCACTTAGCCCATACCCTGCAAACAATCCTAAAATTATGCCTATAAAAGTTAGTAAAATAATTTCTTTTGTTACATAATCATAAACTTCTTTGTCATAAAAGCCAAGTACTTTAATTGTAGCAAGTTCCCTTATTCTTTCACTAATATTCACATTTGCTAAGTTATACAAAACCACAAAAGCAAGAAGTCCGGCAGAAACAATTAATACATATACAACTTTATTTAATGCCTGCAAAGTCTCTCCTAAAAGGTCTTTCAAATATCTTGTTGAAGTTAAAGATGATATCTTACCATCCTTTAATAAACTCTCATTTAAAGTATTTTCTTCTGTTTCTGATAAATTATTTGTTTTTAAATATAAAACATTACTACTATATTCTTCACCATAAATTTTTTCATATAAACCAGAGGTCATATACACATAATGATAAACATAGTTTTCGACTATTTTACCAACTTTAGCTATAAATACATTTCCATCATTGTCAGTAAGTTCTATATTATCTCCTGCTGATATATTCAAAAGTTTAGCTGCTTTTTCTGTTATAAAAACTTCATCATCGTTTAGCGTTTGTTCTTCTAAAGTTTTGTAGTCATTTAATTTTATAAACTTAGAAAATTCGTCTTTATTTTGTGTTACAATTACCTGCACATCAACTTTATAATCATTTTTACTACTTGTAGCTTCATTTGCAACTATATATGTCTTAGTGCCTTTTATTATTTCAGACTTTTCTTCTAACTTAAGTTTCAAATCATCTATTTCATTTTCTTTTAAACTACTACTTAAAATAAGCATCTCATCATAATTATATACATTGTCATATTGTAAATTCATAATATTAGAAATTGAATCTTTTATCGAAAAACCTGTTAGTATTAGAGCTGTACAGCCCATAATTCCAATAATTGTCATCAAAAATCTCTTTTTATATCTAAACATATTTCTAATAGTTACTTTTTCTGTAAAGCCTAGTCTATTCCAAACAAATGATACTTTCTCCAAAAATACACGTTTACCACTCTTAGGTGGTTTTGGTCTCATAAGCATTGCTGGCATTGATATAAGCTCTTTTATACAACTGTATAGAGTTGCACCTATTGTACAAACAGCCATAATACCCAATCCTAAAACGGCGTATTTTACGTTAAACTCAACTACTGCTTCTGTTATGCTTGGATACATCATTTGATACATTGAAATAATTATACTTGGTATTAAATTAAAGCCTATTAGCATACCAAATATACTACCTATAACAGTAGCAACTAGTGCATATATAACATATTTTACACAAATGCTTGTATTTGAATACCCGAAGTGCCTTCATAGTTCCAAGCTCAATTCTTTGCTCTTCTACCATTCTAGTCATTGAAGTTAAACTAATTAGTATTGCTATAACAAAAAACAGTACAGGGAAAACATCTCCCAGTTTTTCAATGTTATTTGCATCACTTACATAAGAATCATATCCACTATTTGAACTTCTATCTTGAATATACCATTTGGCTTCTTCTATATCTGCTAACTTTTGTCTTGCGTCTAATAATTTATTTTCTGCATCTGTAACTTTTTCAGTAAATTCTTTTTTGGCGTCTTCTAATTCCTTACTTCCATCTGCTAATTTTTTCTTAGCATCTGCAATTTCTTTTTCTGCTTTTGCAAATTCAGCTTCCGCTTCTGCCTTTTTAGAATTTAATTCATTCCAACCATTGCTTATTTCTGCTTGCGCCTGTGCAATAGAGTTTTCACCATTTGCAAGTTCTTGTCTTCCTGCCTGAATACCTGTGTCAATTTGTGCGATACCTGCCTGTATTTGACTAGCAGTTCCGTTTAATTCTTGTTTTTTTGCTTCTAGTACTGCTTTTGTTCCTTCTAAAACCGCTTTTTGTTCAGCTGGAAGTAATGGATTTGCAAGTCCAGCTAATACCTGTTCATACTGACTATTAACCTCATTTAATCCTGCCATTACTTGATTATAATTATTTTGTAATTCTGCCTTTTTGCTTTCAGCTTCTCTAAAACTGTTTTCAGCTTGCTCTTTTCTAAAATTAAAAGTCCTTAAGGCTCCTTCAAACTCTTGAGTTGCCACAGTAAGTTTGCTCGTAGCATTATTAATTTCAATATGTGCCTCTTCTTTTCCATCTGCTAACTTTTTTTGACCGTCTGCTAGTTCTTTCTCTCCATCTTTAATCTTTTTCTCTGCATCCGCAATCTCTTTTTCGCCTTCTGCTTTTTTCTCATTTAATTCTTTTTCTGCATCATCTAGTTTCTCTGTTGCCTCTCCTACTAAACTATTGTACCTTGCATCTTGTCTTTCTTCTTTTATCTTGTCTACTCTATCTATAATATCATCTATGTAGTCAGAATATTCCTTTGAGGTTGTGTTCATTTCTTCTGCGCCTTCTGCTACTGCATATATTTCAGTATAAATATCAGAATCTATATTTTCTTTTGGTGAATATATATAATATGCTAGCTTACCAGAGCCTAAGTTTGATGTACCTTTGTCATTAGAGATAAAAAGTGGACTGTCAACAGTACCTACAACTACTAAATCTCTTTCATAAAAGCTACTTTCCTCATCTTCATCAAGTTCTTCTTTGATAGTTATACTATCTCCGATTTTTATATTTTCCCTTGCTACCATTTGATGTTCAACTACACACTCATTCTTTTCTTGTGGTAGTCTTCCTTCAATTAGCTTTACATTATTTATATTATCAGTTAATTCTATAACTTTAACTACAATATCTATATCATCAACATTAACAAAAACATCTTCGCTATATGTTCCATATACCTCTGTAATCCCATCTATCTGTCTTACTTCTTCTATATCTTCATCTGTTAAACCTAAAGTAGAAACTACTTTTACATCAAATAATTTCTCTTTATCAAAATATGTATCAATTGTTTTTTGCATATCTGGAGTAGTCGCCTTAACGCCGGCAAAAAATCCAACGCCAAGCATAGATATAAGTAGCAAAGATAAGAAACGTCTATAACTCTTTTTTATTTCCTTTATACTATTTTTTAAAACAATTTTATTCATTAAAACATCCTTACCATTCTATATCTTCAACTGATACTGGCTTTTCATTTTTCTCTATGCTAGATGCTATACCATTCTTAAATCTAATAATTTTATCTGCCATTGGAGCTATTGCACCATTATGAGTAATTATAATTACTGTCATATTCTCTTTTCTACAAGTATCTTGTAAAAGTTTTAAAATCTGTTTTCCTGTTACATAGTCTAAAGCTCCAGTAGGTTCGTCACATAAAAGTAGCTTCGGATTTTTAGCAATAGCTCTTGCAATTGCCACTCTTTGTTGTTCTCCACCTGATAATTGTGATGGAAAATTATCCATTCTATTTTCTAGTCCTACTTTTTTAAGCACTTCTACTGGATCTAAATGGTCTTCACATATTTGAGTTGCAAGTTCTACATTTTCCTTAGCTGTTAAATTTTGTACTAAATTGTAAAATTGGAAAACAAAGCCTATATCCTCTCTTCTATACTTTATAAGCCTTCTTCTATTAAATTTACTTACATCATTATTATCAATAATAACATTTCCGAGAGCTTGCTGTATCCATTCCACCAAGTATATTTAAGGCAGTCGTTTTTCCAGCACCTGATGGTCCAACTATTATAACTAGCTCACCTTTTTCTACTTCAAAATTCGTATTATCAAGCGCCTTTATGCTAACTTCTCCCATTTTATATTCTTTTACTACATTTTTAAACTCAATATATGCCAATTTTCTCTCCTTTTTTAACTTATCTATTTAAAAATTATATAATAAATTAAAGCTTAAATCAACCTAAAAACTTATCACTTTTTCCCAAGGTAAATCTTTATCTCCGAAGTGTCCATAGTTAGTAGTCTCTTTATATATAGGTTTATTAAGTTCTAAAGTTTTTATGATACCTCTTGGACTTAAATCGAATTTTTCTTCAATCTTCTTAGCAATTTCCTTTTCAGAAATACTATTTGTTCCAAAAGTATCTACATAAACTGAAACTGGTTTTGCAACACCTATTGCATAAGCAAGCTGAATTTCGCACTTTTGGCTATATCCATTTGCAACAACATTTTTTGCAAGAAATCTTGCCATATAGCAAGCTGACCTATCAACTTTAGTATAATCTTTTCCTGAAAAAGCTCCTCCACCGTGTCTACTATATCCACCATAAGTATCTACTATAATTTTTCTTCCTGTTAATCCAACATCTCCAAGCGGTCCACCTATTACAAATCTACCTGTCGGATTTATGTAGTATTTTGTCTTATTGTCTAACAAATTTTCTGGAATAACTTTTTTAATTACTTCTCTCAAAATATCTTCTTTTATTTTCTCTTGTGAAACTTCTTCTAAATGCTGTGTAGAAACTACAACAGTATCTACTCTTACTGGCTTTTCATCTTCATATTCTACTGTTACTTGAACTTTACCATCTGGTCTTAAATATGTTAAGATTTTTTCTTTTCTAACCTCTGCAAGCCTTTTGGCTAATTTATGAGCCAAATATATTGGTAATGGCATAAAAACCTCTGTCTCATCTGTTGCAAATCCAAACATTAAACCTTGGTCTCCTGCACCTTCTGAAACAATATCCTCTCCTGCTTTTTCTTCTAAAGACTTATCTACTCCAATTGCAATATCAGCTGATTGTTTTGAAATATTTGTTATTATCTTACAAGTTCTATAATCGATATCTGTTTCTTCATTGTCGTATCCTATCTCTTTAATAGCATTTCTTACAACCTTTTCAATATCTACTTCTCCTTTTGAAGTAATTTCTCCTGCTACAAGTACTAGTCCTTTTCCTGCAACTGTCTCACAAGCAACTCTTGATGAACTATCTTGTTTTAAGTACTCGTCCAAAATACTGTCTGAGATATAATCACATAGTTTATCTGGATGTCCCTCTGTTACACTTTCTGATGTAAATAATTTTTTCATATATTCCTCCTTCTATCATCAAGACCATTAACAAAACAAAAGGAATGCTAAAACGCATTCCCTAATAATTACTTTATAAATAATAATTATCACCCAAAGCGTTTTGCTCTGTCGGTATTAGCACCTATCTTTTTAGGTTGCTGTGGAGTCATAAAGCCGATTCTCTCGTCCACTCTTGATAATTTAATATATTTATTTTACTCTTGTATTTCAAAAAAGTCAAGACTATTTATCTAAATATTCTGGATGTTCTAAGTACCAGTCAATAGTTTTAACAATTCCATCTTCGAATTTTGTTTTTGGAAGCCATCCAAGTTCACTATGGATTTTGCTTGGATCGATAGCATATCTATAATCATGACCTTTTCTATCAGTAACAAAAGAAATTAAACTTTCTGGTTTGTCTAGTCTCTTCAAGATAAGTTTTACTATCTCTATATTTCTCTTTTCATTATGTCCACCAATATTATATCTCTCACCTTTTTTACCTTCATGTAAAACAAGGTCAATTGCTTCACAATGGTCTTCTACAAATAACCAATCTCTTATATTTAAACCTTCACCATATACTGGTAATTTCTCATCTTTTAAAGCTGCTGAAATCATATGTGGTATAAGTTTTTCGTGATGTTGATATGGTCCATAATTGTTTGAGCAGTTTGTTACAGATACATTCATTTTAAAAGTCTCTGCATATGCCAATGCAATTAAATCAGAACCTGCTTTAGAGGCTGAATATGGGCTGTTTGGTTGAATTGGAGATTTTTCTGTAAAATAACCTTCTTCACCTAAAGTTCCATAAACTTCATCTGTTGAAACATGTACAAATCTGTTTTCGCTTCCTTCGCCCCAATATTGTTTTGCAGCTTCTAATAGAGTATGTGTACCAATAACATTTGTATGCGTAAATACAAATGGATTTTTAATACTATTATCAACATGTGACTCAGCAGCAAAGTGAACAACTGCATCTATATTGTATTTTTTGTAAGTTTCCATTACAAAATCAAAATCACAAATATCACCTTGAACAAAAGTAATTTTATCTTTAATATTATCTAAATTATGTAGATTTCCTGCATAAGTTAGCTTATCAAATACTATGATATTATATTTTCCTTCATATTTTTTTACCATTAATTCTGCATAGTTTGCTCCTATAAAACCTGCAGCACCTGTTACTAATATATTTTTCATATTCTTCTCCTTCTACTTAAAATCCATAATATTCTTGTAAATAATCTATTTTAGATAAATCATAAGAATATCCTTTTTTATCTATTGCAACTACAGTTTGCCAACCACTTAAACGCTCTCCATCTTCATCAATGTCGTATGCATTAACGCTTTGAAATTTTACAATATCTGATAATTCAATTATTTTACCTTCTGACTCAAAAACTCCATTTTCCAATATAGTACTAGATTTAATGTATTCTACACTTCCATCATTCATTAAAAAAAGTAATACTGGTTTTGGATCGCCATTTCCAATATATGCTTGATATACTTCTTCTACTTTTCCATAAAAACCTGTTAATTCCTTGCTTTCAACAGATTCAATCAATAAAGGAAACATAAATACAAATTTTTCATTATTTATATCAGTTGTTAAATATGGTTTTCCATCTTTTATATTTATATCAAGCCCTATATCTGTAACTATATCATTTACCTCATATTTTATATTAGACGCATCTGTTAGCATTTTAGTAGGATCAAAATTTACATCTTTTTTTCTCCCAAATACAGCTACTAATAAAATAATAACTAATATGCATATAGCTACTAATATAGAAATAATTTTTTTCTTCATAAGTATCTCTTCCTTTTATAAATTTTTAAATAAATCTGTATTTTTAAGTTCTGCTAAAGTAGGCCATAAACCATCTTTTTCAGAAGTTAAATATTCTTCTGGCTTCATTCCAGGAACTTCTGGCCATATAATACCGATTTCTGGATCATTCCATTTCAAGCCACCTTCTGCGCTGTGATTATATACATCATCACATTTATAACAAAACTCAGCTTCATCTGACAAAACTAAAAATCCATGTGCAAATCCCTTTGGTATCATAAACATTTTTTTGTTTTCTTCTGAAAGTATAACACCTTCCCACTCTCCATAAGTTTTGCTTCCTGGTCTTAAATCAACTGCTACATCAAAAACCTCGCCTTTTATACATCTAACAAGTTTGCTCTGAGTATTTTCTTTTTGAAAATGTAATCCTCTTAAAACACCTTTTTTAGATTTTGATTGATTGTCTTGTACAAACTCATTAGTAATTCCAATCTCTGCGAAATCTGGTTTACTATATGTCTCCATAAAATAGCCTCTATTGTCACCAAATACAGTAGGTTCTATTACACAAACACCTTCTATTTTTGTATCAATTCTCTTAAATTTTCCCACTTCTTTTGCTCCTTTGTTAAAAATTAAATAATTCACTATTATATATATCTTTATATGTATCCCAGTCTTGGTCTGCAACTCTCATTAAATGTTGACCATATTCAGTTTTCTTATATTTATTTGCATATTCTAAAAGTGTCTCTTTAGAAATCCATTCATTTCTATATGCAATTTCCTCTAAACAAGCAATTTGAACGCCTTGTCTTAACTCAATTGCTTTTACGAAATCTGCTGCATCAGATAATCTATCTGGAGAACCTGTATCAAACCAAGCATATCCATTTCCTAAAGGAATAACTTGAAGTTTTCCTTTTTCCATATATACTCTGTTAACATCAGTAATTTCTAATTCTCCTCTTTCAGATGGTTTGATTTCTTTTGCAATTTTAGTTACTTCATTATCATAGAAGTAAATACCAGGCACTGCTAAATTTGATTTTGGAACAGCTGGTTTTTCTTCAATAGAAATTGCTTTTCCTGTCTTGTCAATTTCAACAACACCATAAGAAGTTGGATCAGCAACTTGGTAGCCGAAAATAATTCCTCCTTCTTTTAAGTTACTAGCAGCTTTTAAAACTCTCTCAATTCTTGAACCATATACCATATTATCTCCAAGAATTAAAGCAACATTATCATCACCTATAAAATCTGCACCTAATATAAATGCGTCAGCAAGTCCTACTGGTTTTTCTTGAACTTTGTATTCAAATTTCATTCCAAATTTTGAACCATCACCTAGTAAGCTTTCAAATGCTGGCAAATGCACTGGTGTAGAAATAATTAATACCTCTCTAATTCCAGCCATCATAAGTGTTGATAATGGATAATAAATCATTGGTTTGTCATAAACTGGTAGCATTTGTTTTGAAACAGCTAATGTTATTGGATAAAGTCTTGTGGCACTTCCACCTGCTAAAATAATACCTTTCATTATTTTAATTCCTCCTTCAAATATTCTTCTAAAGCTTTCTCCCAAGCTTTTGGATAAACTCCTACTTTATGTAATTTTTCTTTTGATAATTTACTATTTTTAGGTCTATCTGAAGAAGCTGGATTCATTTCTTTATATTCTTCAGAAGTTACTGGCTCTACTACAGTTTTTCTTCCAGCAAGCTCCATAATCTTACAAGTAAAATCATACCAAGTTGTGAAGCCTTCATTTGTAGAATGATATACACCATATTCTGGCTCTTTTTCCATAACAGCTTCGATAATTTCACAAAGGGTTGTTGTACAAGTTGGACTTCCGTGTTGGTCTGCAACTACTTTTAAAGTATCATGTGTTTCTGATAATTTAAGCATTGTTTTTACAAAGTTTTTTCCACCTAAACCATATAGCCAAGCTGTTCTTAATATGTAGTATTTTCCAGCTTTTTCTGCATTTTGCTCTCCTAGTAATTTTGTCTTACCATAAGCTGTAACAGGAGCTGGCTCCATATCCTCTGTATAAGCTTTTTCTACGTCCATTTTTCCATCAAATACATAGTCTGTACTAATATGTATAAGTGTACTATCTACTAATTTTGCTGCATCTGCTATATTTTCAAGAGCTAAACCATTTACTTTATTGGCTAGTTCATAATTTACTTCACAGCCATCAACATTTGTATATGCTGCGCAGTTAATTATAAACTCTGGATTTACTTCTTTAGCTTTTGCTAAAACTGCATCTCTATCACAAATGTCTAAAGTTTGAAGTGTTGTTCCAGTTACTTCATAAATTTTCTCTAATCTTTCTCTAAGCTCACCACCAAGCATTCCGTCTGCTCCGATTAATAATACTTTTTTCATTTATTTTCCTCCTAAAACTTTATCCATCTTAAAACTATTGTCATTATATCACAACTTGAAAGGTTGGCAAGTATTTTCACAACCATTTCACAAAAACAAAAAACTTTTCACAATTACATCACATTTAAGAAAAATACAGGCACAGTTGATATAATTGACCATAACACCAATACTACTAATAATACTTTTTGATATCTCTTATCTGCAAAATTTATAAACATAAAATACAAAAGCGTTATAACTGCTGATATTGCATACATATATCCTTTAGACATAAATGTTTCTGGTCGTGGTGCAATAAAGTAAAACACTAATAGTGCAAGCACAATTTTAGCAGAATCTGCTAATTTGAAAATATTTTCTTCAATATGTGCAAACATATAAATATATAGATAAATACAAGAAAGTCCAATTGCTCCTGCGACACAGTCGTAATACATACTAGTCTTTGTTAACATGCAAAAAACACATTCGCCTACTATTGCAAAAATCATTGGTAATAAAAATTCTAAATGTTTTTCTTTTTTATATACATATATCATTGCCCAAATTAGCGATAATGGAAATATTGATAAAAAGCTTGAATACACTATATTTTTACCAGTATCTACAAAAGGTAAAAACATACTATATCCATAACTAAATAAATGTAATAGACCATTTTTTTCATTATCTAAATCTAACACACCATTTGCAAAAGGTAAGTAATGAAATCTAGCAACTGCAAAAATTGCTATTGTTATTGCAAAAGGCAACACACAAAAAACTACTTTCTTCCACTTTGGCAATTCCTTTGTATTCTTTAGTATTAACCAAACAGCTAATGCCAAATAAGTTAAAAATATCATTCTAGTAAAACCGTTTAAGGCATAATCTTTATAATATCCCACAGAGTATTCTCTGCCGTAAAACCATAATGTACCTAGCAATAATCCTGCAAATAAACTTTTTAAAATCTTATTTTTACTTGCAAAAATCCTATCTAATGAAATAATTGCAATTTCCCCTAAAATAAGAGCAAATGCCACTCCTCTATATATTGTAAAAGATGAAAGGCATACTAGTATTGTTCCAAGTATTGAAAGCTTTTTATTTTTGTCCGTTAATACTTTCATAAAAAAATATGTTATTGCAACTAGAGCTACATATAATATTACATTTTTAAATTCTAACATTTTTCTCTCCTTTGCTAGTCTTCTAGTATTTTCCAGCTACCTATCTTTTCTGGATAATCTTCAAAGGTAAGTTCTTCTTTTGTTGTTGGGTGCTTAAATGAAAGTGAATATGCCCATAAAGCAAGCTGTTTGCCTCGTCCCCTTGCTCCATACTTTTGGTCTCCATATAAGCTATGATTTCTACTTGCAAACTGCACTCTAATTTGATGATGTCTACCAGTATGTAAGTCAACTTTTATAACAGACAAATTTATTTCTTCATTATATTTTACTACTTCATAATCAAGAATAGCCTCTTTTGCATTTTTCTCGTTAGGTTTTGCAATCCTACTAGTATTAGTTCTTTCATTTTTATATAAATAATCTTTAAATGTGCCTCTAGGCTCTTCCATTTTCCCATCTACAATACATAGATATTTTTTGCGCATTTCTTTGTTTCTAACCTGTTCAGACAGCCTTGAAGCTGCTTTTGATGTTCTGGCAAATACCATAACTCCGACCTGTAGGCCTATCTAGTCTATGCACAAGCCCTAAATAAACTTCACCGAGGTTTCTGATACTTTTCTTTTATGTAATCTTTTACTAATGTAAGCATATCTACATCACCTGTCTTGTCTCCTTGGGATGGTATATTTACTGGCTTTTCTACTACTATAATATGATTATCTTCATACAATACTTTCATTGTTTTCTCCTATTGATTACAAAAATAAGCTTCTTTTGCTAATTTATTTTTTCTCCCATTTAGCAAATATCCCACATGGTAATATTAACTGACTATCAAACATTGGTAAGCCTATTTCACCTGACTCATATCTACCTTTTTTCATTTTTAACTTCAAAGTCAAGATGTTTTCTAAAACTTTTGATGAAATTCCTGTTGTATAAGAATTTATCAAGAAAAATAGTGGATTGTCTGACAAGACTTCTCCGCATAGCTCTATTAAATCAGCAATGTTATTCTCAAACTGCCATACTTCACCATTTTTTCCTCTACCATAAGATGGTGGATCCATAATAATTGCATCATATTTATTGCCACGTCTTATCTCTCTTTGAACAAATTTTGTAACATCATCAATTATAAATCTTACTGGTCTATCTGCAAGTCCAGAAGAGGCTACATTTTCTTTTGCCCAAGCAACCATACCTTTTGAACTATCAACATGACAAACAGAAGCACCTGCAAAGCTACATGCAACAGTTGCTCCTCCTGTATATGCAAATAGATTTAAAACTTTTATTTCTCTATTTGCTCCTTTTATTTTATTAATCATCCAATCCCAGTTAACAGCTTGCTCAGGAAATAAACCAGTGTGCTTAAAGCCCATTGGTTTTATATTAAAAGTTAATTCCTTATATCTCACTTGCCAAGCGTCTGGAAGTCTTTTTTTATAACTCCAACTTCCTCCACCAGTATTACTCCTACTATATCTAGCATCAGCTTTTTTCCACTTTTCTGGATAAGATTTATCTTTCCAAATAATTTGAGGATCTGGTCTAACTAAGTAAATATCTCCCCATCTTTCTAGCTTTTCGCCATTTGCCATATCTAGTATTTCATAATCTTTCCAATCTTTTGCTATGTTCATTACTTAAACCTCTTCTAAATATTTTTTTACTTCTTCTATTATATAATCTGGTGTAGAAGCTCCTGCCATAATTCCAGCTTTTTTACTTCCATCAAAATTTATATTTTTCAAACCTTCTACTGTTTGTATAAAATATGTATTCTCACAGTTTTCTTTAGAGACTTCTGCAAGTTTTCTGCTATTCGCACTTTTTTCCCCACCTATTACTATCATATAATCTACTGTTTTAGCAAGCCTTGCACATTCTGCTTGTCTAATTTCAGTGCTATTACAAATAGTCTTATCTACTACAACATCAGCTTCTATAAAATTAGTATATATTTCTTTTTCTAATATATCAAACTTTTTAGAAGAAAAAGTCGTTTGTGCAACTACATAAACTTTAGAAAGTCCAGTTTCTTCAAATGCCATATATGCATCTAAAATATCGTCCTCATTTTCAATAACATAATAATTCTCACCTGCAAAACCAATATGTCCTATAACTTCAGGATGATTTTTTTCACCAATTACAATAATAAAGCTATCTGTTCTTGCCTTTTTTATTTTATTATGTATTGCTATAACATTTCCACAAGTAGTGTCTAATATTTCTATGTTTCTTTGTTTTGCAAGCTCATAGATTACTTCACTTTCTCCATGTGCTCTAATAATCATCTTACTGCCTGCTGGCACATCTTTTATATCATAAACTATCTTTAATCCTTCTGTTTCTAGTTTATCAATAATTTGTCTATTATGAACTACTTCTCCTAAACAATATATATCTTTACTATTCTTAACTACTTCTTCTGTCATATCAACTGCACGTTTTACACCTGCGCAAAAACCTGCAAATTTTCCGACTATTACTTCCATTATTACTCCTTAGATAGAACTTAAAACTCCTACAAAAGTATATACCATACCAAGAACAAAACCAAAACTCATGCTTGTCCCAAGTACAATTAATTTAAAAATCAAATTTTTCATAATCCCTCCAAAATATTACTTCATTATAATAATATTCTTGGGATTAAAATTTATTACTATTTTTGATTTACAGATTTTAAGAATTTTCTAGTTCTTCTTTAATTTTTTTCGCTAAATTTACATTTATGCCTTTTATCCCAGAAATTTCCTCAATACTTGCTTCTTTTATTTTCTGAACGCTGCCAAATTTCTTAAGTAGAAGCGTTCTTTTTTTATCTCCAATTCCTTCAATGTAATCTAACTTAGATTTTGTCATTTCTTTATCACGAACTTTTCTGTGATATTCGATTGCTGTATTATGAACTTCATCTTGTAAATTAGTTATGAAGTTAAACAGTTTCTCTGAAATTTCAAACTCTTCTCTTTCCTCATTTATTAAAGCTCTTGTTGAATGGTGATCATCTTTTACCATACCAAAAACTGGTAAGCTAACGTTATTTTCACTAAGTGCTGCTTTGATTGCTCTTATTTGTGTTATTCCACCATCAGCTAAAATTAAATCTGGTAAGCCTCCAAAACCACCTTTGGGATTTTCCAAAGAATGTTTTATTCTTCTTGAAACAACCTCTTGCATACATCTTGGGTCATCTTGTCCGAACACTGTCTTAATTTTAAACCTTCTTGACATATTTCTTTTTATAACACCATTATATGCGACACACATTCCTGCAACAATAAAGTTTCCTGATATATTTGATATATCAAAACTTTCTATCTTAATTGGTATATCATCTAAATCTAAAACTTCTTTAAGCTCTGTAAGTATTTCTGTTTTGTCCTTTAACTTATTTTCCAAAGTTATCTTACTATTTAATTCAGCCATTTCGACAAAACGTAACTTCTCACCTTTTTGTGGACTCTTAAGTTCAACTTTTCTTTTTGCCTCACCTGATAGCCACTTTTCTAATGCCTCTTTATCTTCTAGCTCATATCTAAGCATAATTTTATTTGGTAAATCTAATCTGTCCATATAAAACTGTTTGATAAAACCTGATACAATTTCGCTTTCTTCCATATCTTTTAATTCTTCAAAAATGTATCTTTCCCTGCCTATCATTTTGCTACCACGCACAAAGAATATTTCAATACAAACTGCAATATCGCTTTTATATAAACCAATAACATCAATGTTGTTTTCAGAAATATTGGAAATTCTTTGTTTTTCAGTAACTCTTTCAATAGCTTGAATTTTATCTCTAAGACTTGCTGCTTTTTCATATTCCATATTTTTAGAATATTCTGTCATTTCTTCATTTAACTCTGATATTATCTGTTCGACTTTTCCTTCTAATAATTTTGTAATTTGCTCTATTTGTTTTTTATAATCCTCTACTGACACATATTTCATACAAGGAGCTAGGCATTTTTTTATATGGTAATTAAGACAAGCTCTATCTTTGTTTTTAAAATTTTTGCATTGTCTTATTTGAAATTTTTCTTTAATAAAACTTATCATTTCTTTTGCACTACCACTGCTTGGATATGGTCCAAAATATTTTGCCCCATCATTTAAAAGTCTTCTTGTCATAGTGATAGTAGGATAATCTGATTTTACATCAATTCTAATATATGGATAAGTTTTGTCATCTTTTAATAAGACATTAAACTTAGGTCTATATTTCTTTATTAAATTACACTCTAAAATTAAAGCTTCATCTTCACTATTTACAACTATATATTCAAAATGGTCTACTAATGAGACCATTTTTTCGATTCTAGCTGTTTTATTATTTTTTCTAAAATATTGTCTAACTCTATTGCGAAGAACAATAGCCTTGCCTACATATATAACATTATCGTCTTTATCTTTCATTATATATACGCCGAGGCTTTGTTGGAAGCTTTTTTAATTCTTCCTCTATATTAAACATAAAATCTCCTAATTATCTAAGTAACCAATGTAAGGAATATTTCTTCCTTTCTCGTCAACATCAAAACCGTAACCGACAACAAATTTGTCAGGAATTACGAAACAAGTATAATCTAGTTTAACTGGTACTTTTCTTCTTTCAGCTTTATCTGCAAGCACTGCAATTCTCAAAGTTTTTGGATTTTTAGATAGCAAATATTCTTTTAAATAGCTAAGTGTTGTTCCAGTATCTATAATATCTTCAACAATTAATACATTTCTACCTGCAATATCTCTATCTAAATCTTTTTTTACTAATAAATTTCCAGAGCTTTCTGTTCCTACATAACTTGAAACTTGCATAACTTCTAGCTCAATAGGTGTTTTCATTTTCTTTACTAAATCTACTGTGAAAAATATTGCTCCTTTCAAAATAGAAATAACAACTACATCTTCTCCTATATAGTCTTTGTCAATTTGCTCTGCAACTTCTTTTATTCTTTTTTGAATTTCATCTTCTTCTAGATATACTGGTAAATTCTCTAACATATTTGTTCCTCCAAAATAATTTTCAAACTTATTATATCATATAATCTAATTCATTTCTACTGCGCCGATTATAGAATTTATATCATCTATATTGTGTCTTCTTAAATAATCTTCAACACCTGCAATAGCTTTTATACTGCTTTCTGGATCTACTAAATTTGCAGAACCCATAGAAATACACTTTGCACCTGCAAGCATAAATTCGATTACATCGTCTCCGTTCATTATTCCACCAAGTCCCATAACTGGTATTTTAACAGCATGGCTTGCTTGGTATACCATTCTTACAGCAACTGGTTTTATTGCTGGACCTGAAAGTCCACCAGTGTTTATACTTAAAATTGGTTTTCTCTTCTCTATGTCTATTTTCATAGCTGTAAGAGTGTTTATAAGTGAAATTCCATCTGCTCCTGCATCTTCTGCACCTTTTGCAGGAAGTGTAATATCAGTAACATTCGGTGTTAATTTTACAATCAAAGGTTTGTTAGTTAGAACTTTTCTACAAGCTGTTGTAATTTCTTTAACACCTTCATAAGTTGTTCCAAAAGCTAAGCAACCTGCTTTAACATTTGGGCAAGATAAATTTATTTCAACACCATCAATAGGAAGAGTATTTAAAACTCTACAAATTTCAACATAAGCTTCAATTGTCCCTTCTACTCCACCAAAACAATTTACTATAATTGGTGTATTAAACTGTTTTAACCAAGGTAAATCTTCATTTATAAAATAATCTACACCTGGATTTTCAAGTCCAATACAGTTCATCATACCACTATCAGTTTCACAAACTCTAGGTGGTTTATTTCCTGTTTTAGGATTTAAAGAAGTACCTTTTGTAATTATCGCACCTAATTTACTTAGGTCAATAAATTCACTGTGTCCTCTACCATATCCAAAAGTTCCTGAAGCTACAGTTACAGGATTTTTCATTTTTATTCCACAGAAGTCAATTTCTGTTCTCATATTTATCTCCTTTCGATTTGAAAATAAACTTCGTCTTGCATCATTATCAGTTAGCAATCCTCGCTTCTTTTCAAAACCTTGTTTTTATTATATTATAACTTTAGTTGAATCAAAAACTGGACCATCTTTGCAAACATAATTGTATTTAACTTCATCTGGATTTTCTGTAACTATTCTAACATTACATCCAACACAAGCACCTATTCCACAGCCCATACGTTCTTCCAAAGACATTTCACAAGGAATATTTTCTGATTTTGCGAATTCTTGAACTGCTTTAAGCATTGGAAGTGGTCCACAAGCAAAGATTATATCTGGTTTTTCAGTTTTGCAATCCTCTTTTAATACATTAATAGCAAAACCTTTTTCTTTATATGAGCCATCATCTGTTGTGATAACAACTCTTGAAGTTACTTCTTCAAATTCTTTTTCTAAAGTAACTAAGCCTTTATTTCTAAAGCCCATATACATTGTAGTTTCTGCTTTGCCTTGTAATTCTTTTGCAAGTTCATATAGTGGATATGTTCCAATTCCACCACCAATTATTGCAACTTTTTTATATTCTTTGACAGTAAATGTTCCATTTCCTAAAGGTCCTAAAACATTGATAATATCTCCTACTTTTTTGTGAGATAAAATTTCTGTACCTTTTCCTTTAACTTGGAAAATAAACTCTACTGCCTCTTTGTCAATATTATAAATACTTATTGGTCTTCTTAAAAAAGTTTCACCTGTTGAAGATACCTGAATTTCAAGAAATTGTCCAGCTTTTGCAATCTTTGCAATTTCTGGTGCTTTAATTTTAAATTTATAAATTCCGTCAATTATTTTTGTTGTATCTAAGATTTCACAATCTAATTTATATTTGCTAGCCATATTATAAAATCTCCTTATCTTTTTATTTACTTTTAATTGCTCCATTTAATTCATCACGCATACGAATTGCTTCTGCACGAGTTGCCTCTGCAAATTGTTCATCTGTATAAACATCTTTCCATTTATCAGATTTCCAAGCACACATTAAACTTCTTGAAGCATTAACAATACCACCTAGACCATTTTCATCAAAACCTAAAGCAATATCATCTGCTTTTCCACCTTGCGCACCATAACCTGGAATTAAGAAATATGATGTAGGCATTATTTTTCTAAGTTCTTCTAATTGTTTTGGATATGTTGCTCCAACTACTGAAGAAATTGAACTATATCCATATTCTCCAACTAAGTCTTCTCCCCACATATTAACAAGTTCTGCAACTTTTTCATATACTGTTTTTCCATCTTCTAGTCTTAAATCTTGTAATTCTCCTGATGATTGATTAGATGTTTTTACTAAAACAAATATACCTTTATTATATTTTTTACAGTCTTCAACAAAAGGCTTAATTCCATCTGTTCCAAGATATGGGTTAACTGTAACAAAATCTATATCATAAATTGCATAATTCATTTCAGCTACTGGTGTTTTACCGATTGCAGCATTTGAATAAGCTTGCGCAGTAGTTCCAATATCTCCTCTTTTCATATCTGCAATTACTATCATACCTTTGTGTTTTGCATATCTGCAAGTCTCGCAAAAAGCTTCTATTCCATAAGTACCAAACATCTCATAAAAAGCAATTTGAGGCTTGATAGCAGGAACTATATCGCATACACTGTCAATTAGCTTATAGTTGTATTCTATGATAGCTCTACATACATCTCTTAAATCAGTACCATATTTGCTTTTAATACATTCAGGAAGCATATCATATCTAGGGTCTAATCCAATTACAGTTGGGTTGTCCATTTCTTTTATTTTATCTATTAATCTATCTATCGCTGTTTTCATAAACAATTCTTCCTCCTACAACTGTATACATTACTTGACCTTGTAATTCTTTTCCTATCCAAGGTGTATTATGAGATTTTGAAACAATACTATCCTCTGTGTATACATACTTCTTGTTTGGATCAAAAATTGTAAGGTCTGCCGTTGAACCTTCTCTAATCTCTCCTCTATTAATTCCTAATAATTGAGCTGGATTATATGACATAAGTCTTACCATATCTAGATATGTAATATGTCCTTTTGCAACTAAATTTGTAATTGTTGCAGCTAACGCTGTTTCAAATCCTATAATACCATTTGGTGCACTTGCTAAACCTTTGTCTTTTTCTTCTTTAGCATGTGGTGCATGGTCTGTAATGATACAATCAATAGTACCATCTTTTAAACCTTCAATAATAGCTTTTTTGTCTTTTTCTTCACGAAGTGGTGGATTCATCTTAGCATTAACTCCTGATGTTAAAACTTCATCAACTGTAAAGCTATAATAATGAGGACAAGTTTCGCAAGTTACTTTAACGCCTCTTGCTTTTGCACTTCTTATCATGTTAACTGATGTTGACGTGCTTATATGACAAATATGTGTATGTAAATTATTTGTTTCAGCAATTACGATATCACGAGCAGCCATAATCTCTTCTGCTTCAGGTAAAACTCCTTGAACTCCTAATTTATCTGCTACTGGTCCTGCATTAATAGCACCTGCTGATACTGATTTTTCTTCACAGTGTTCTGCTAAGAAACTATTTAATTTATTTACTTTAATCATAGCCTCTCTAATCATTCTAGCATTTTCAACTGGCATTCCATCATCAGAAAAAGCACATGCTCCTGCTTCTAATTGAGCTTCAAAATCAACAAGTTCTTCACCCTTTTCTCCAACTGTTACACTTGAGTATGGTCTAACATTACAAAGATTAACTCTTTTTGCTTCATCTATTATTCTTTTCAAAACAATAGCGCTATCTGGAGTAGGTTTTGTATTTGGCATAGGACAAATAGTAGTAAAACCACCCTTAACAGCGCTTTTAGATCCAGTTTCAATAGTTTCTTTGTGTTCTCCACCTGGTTCTCTTAAATGACAATGAACGTCAATCATACCTGGCATAATATATAAACCAGTACAATCAACAACTTTAGCGTCATTATCATCAATTGTTTTTGCTATTTTCTCAATTTTTCCTTCTTCATTTACTAGAACGTCAAAAACTTCTTCTGTGCTACTTGCATAATCTAATACTGTTCCATTTTTAAATAAAATACTCATATTTTTCTCCTTACATAAATTTTTATTATTTTATCATTTTATCGCATTTTTTTCAATAGTTTTCTCACTTATTTTCTACTAAAAAAGAATGCACTTTCGTACATTCTTTTTATACAATTTAATCTTTGTCACTTAATTACTTATTCGTAAAACTTTTCATCTTTTGCTTTTAATTTCAGTTGACTACGATTTATAGTCAACTCAGCATTTTAAATCTTCGATTTCTTCTTTAGTTAAATCTGTAATCTCCATTATCTCATCAATTGACTTTCCTCTATCTAAAAGTTTTTTAGCAATTTGCTTTTGAGCTTCTTCTTTTCCTTCATTTATTCCATCCTGCTTTGCAGCATGTTTTTCCATAATATCTAACTGTCTTTTAAAAGCTGCTCTTCTTACTTCTACATCATCTATCATTTCATTATACTTATCATAAGCTTCTTTCACTTCTTTATTTTCGTTCATATCTTCCTCCTTCAGCTCTTTTGGATTTAATAAAAATTTCGTCCATATAGCAATCTGGTCTTTGTCACTTATCTCTCCCAGAGCAACTTTTTTCTTTATCTTTTCTAATGAAATTATACACAATTCTAGCTTGTCAGTCAATATTAAGTCGTGATATTTCTCTTCTCTTAGTTTCCAAGAAAGTATGTAATCTTCACAACCTTTGTATTTAGAATAGTCATCTTTTAAAATTAGTACTCCTATTGTCTTTTTAGCCTCATTATATTGTAAGCCTTTTTGAAATTGTTCTGTAAACAGTTCAAAACCATAAAAGCAAAATCTTTCTTCAACGTTGGTGTAATTTCCCACCTGCATTTCCAAGTTTATTTTTGTACCATCTTTATTTGTTACCAGTACATCTAAAACTCCCGCTTTTTTATCAATATAATTTATGTCTAGTGCTTTACTATCTTGCAATTTTTCTATTGTTACATCTAGTCCTAAAAAAGCTTTTATAAAATCTTCTGTTATTTTTTCGCTCCCTTCTTTCCCATAAATTCTTTTGAAAAGCAAATCATTTGTTGGTAATAATGCTTCTCTCTTTTGTTCTTCTGATAAATTTATTTCTTCATAATCTATCATACTTATTCCTCCTTATATGTATTTAAGCAAAAAATCGCACAATAAATAAACATAAATTAAACACCGCTTTTAATTTAAAACTTAGGTTGAAAATTTTTTAGATAGCCAATTAGAACTTGGCTCTTCTTTGATTTTTTGAATATTGCTTTTAGATTTTAGCAATACTGAACGCAATTTGTTGCTTATGTCCTACATCTTAACACGATTTACCTCTTAAGTCAAGAAAAACACTTTATATATACAAAAAAAGAATGCACTTTCGTACATTCTTTTACTTCAAAATAGCATCTTCTATTTTAGTGACTCGATTTCTTCTTTAGTTAGACCTGTAATCTCCACTATATCATCAATCGACATTCCTCTATCTAAAAGTTTTTTAGCAACTTTTTTCATACCTTCTTCCACTGCTCTCTTTTTCCCAGATGCAATGTCTGATAAAAACATATCTCTTCTTATTGCTGCATTTATCTCACCCATATCACTTGTAACATCATTATATATTTCAACAGCTTCTTTTATCTCTGGATTTTCTTTCATATCTTCCTCCTTTAAATCTTTGGGATTAAATAAAAATTTTGTCCATAAAGCTATTTTTTCATTGCCTTTCATCTTATTATTATGTATCAATTCATTTATCTTAGCTAATCTTATTATAACAATTTCAAATTTATCTGTCAACAAAATGTTGTGTGACATTTCTTCTCGTAAATTCCATCTTAATCTATAATTTTCTAAATTGCTATATTTATCTATATCATCTTTTATTAATGCCATGACTATTGTTTTCTTGCAACTATCATAGCTTGAGCCCTTCTTTAAAGAGTTTGCAAAAAGTTGACAAGCATATTTTGTTAGTCTTACTTCCAAATCTTCATAATTTCCTACTTGCATCTCTACATCTATTTGTGTTCCATCATGTGTTTCTACAAACACATCTATAATCCCTGCTTTTTCATCTATAATGTCTGTTTCTAAATTTTTCTGCTCATTCAAATCTCTTACTTTAATGTCTAAATTCAAAAAAGTATTTATAAATTTCTCTGTTATGTTTTCACTCCCCTTTCTTCCATAAACTCTTTTAAATATCCAATCATTTGTCGGATATATTACTATGTTTTTTGATTGATTAGTCATTGTTTATGACCTCCTTATATGTATTTAAGCAAAAAAATCGCACAATAAACAAACATAAATTAAACACCGCTTTTAACTTAAAACTTAATTGAAAATTTTTTAGATAGCCAATTAGAACTTGACTCTTCTTTGATTTTTTGAATATTGCTACCTAGATTTTAGCAATACTGAACGCAATTTCTTGCTTATGTCCTACATCTTAACACGATTTACCCCTTAAGTCAAGAAAAACACTTTATATATGCAAAAAAGAATGCACTTTCGTGCATTCTTTTTTGTATATATGAATTAGTTTTCACTTGTTTCATTTTCTGTTGTTGTATTGTTTTCTACTGGTGTTGTTACTACTTCTTTTGTAGCTGTACAACCTTCTGTTGTACATTTTCCATCTTCACCATATACGTGTTCTACTGTTCCTAAATTTTCTGTCATAGTAGCTCCACATTTACTACATTTATATTCTGCAACACCTTCTTTGATACAAGTTGATAATTCAACTATTACACCTGTTGCTGGGTCTTTTTCATGCTCACAAACTGGTTCAGGGTCTTTCTCAGTTTCATCTGGTTTTGTTACTACTGTATTGTTTGCTGTATCATTATTAACACTATTTGTATCTGGTTTTGTCGTATTTGCAGTTGTATTAGTGTTTATATTTGTATTGCTATTTGTATTTGCAGTTGTATCTTCTACTACTTTTGGTAATTCAACTGTTTCAAGAACTTCACCACATTTTGTGCATTTGAATACTTTTGTTCCCACTTCTTCAGTTGTTGCAACTTTTGTAATTGTTCCTTCATCTTTTTCATGTTCACAAGTTACAACTTCTTTCTTTGGAGCTTTAAGCATATTTGTAGTTACTACTGGTGTATCTTTCTTAGCAACATTAATTGTTATTTCAATTCCTTCGTATGTGATTTGAATTGTTCCATCTCCTGTTAGTGCATCTGTACAAGTAGTATTTGCTGGTCTAGTATAAGCAATTCCTATTGCATCAATATTAGCTGTACCGTTTGTCTCTTCTACATAAGTATTTCCAACTTTCTTTAATCTAATAAAAGATATATTTCTATCAGCTGCATTATTAACTTCATTTATAGCTAATACATTATTTTCGTCAGCGCCTACTTGACTTTTTAATTTTACATCTGAAACTTTTAAAGCTATAATTCCATCAGTATTAGTTGGATCACCTGCGTTATAGAATTGATTTAATATTGTTACATCTAATACTGTATAGAATTTTGAACCATTTGCTATTACTTTATCGCTATTTGGATCATAAGTATACAAATCTAAATTATGTGATTGAGCTACACCTTTTTGATATTCTGTTCCATCTAATTTCATTCCAGTCGCTTCTGGAGCTTCTGATTTTACATAGATTCCTAATGCAACTGCTCCACCATTATCGTTTTTAACTGTAATAGCTAAATCTGCTGTTCCACTTACTCTATCGTTTGTTTGAATTCTTAATGCATTAACATGTGCTGTTGCACCTTGTGTTGGTAATCCATCTACACCATATTCTACAAGCGTACCATTTTCATTTATAAGTCTTGTTGCATCTGGATGTAATATACTTGAACTGTCATTTTTATCAAATATTATTTTTTCTGCTAATATTGCTTTATTTGTTGAATTTAATTCTAAAATTGTTCCATTTGAATACTTATGTAAATATTTTATTGAAAAATCAACTTTTTGTCCTGCTTTTAATAAATAAGGATTTGTTGCTGAAGTTTCAACTAATTTATTTCCTGCATATAATTCTATATCTGTTACACTATAATCTTCTGTAACATTTATAGTAATTTCTTCGTTATTTTCATCTACTAAAGCTTGTCCATTTGCCATAACGATAGGTTTAACTGTATATGTACCTGCTACTGTTGGAATAAGTACTAAATTGAATTGTCCATCTATAACAGCTCCACTTGCGTCTGTTGCTGGCTCTACTGTTAACATAGATGCTACATTATTTCCATTTGCATCAAATACTTTTGATTTTATTATCTCTTTTACAAGAGCTTCTCCTGGAGTAGTTGATTCAAGTGTAGCTACTACTATTCTATCAAAACGATTTCCAGCGGCTTGAGAAAGACCAACTGAAATACCTTCAACTTTTGTTTCAGGTAATTCTGGTTTTACTGGAAATTTATCTAAAATAGTGTCTGTTGCTGTTTTTCTTAATCTTAAGATAAATTTTTGCATAGCTGTTGTATCTATATCAGATTTTTCAATGTTAGCTGCTTCACGAGCATAATCGCTAACTGTGATTTTTCCTAATTTAATTCTCTTTGCTAATAAAGCATCGTAAGTTGAAACTTTTCCGTCTCCATTTACGTCACCATATATAATAATTGTATATGTAGTTCCATCAACTGTAATTGTATCACCTGTTTTAGCAATATCTGTTACAGTTGTTGTTATACTGTCTCCAAATTCAGCTTTTATATCAGCTAATGGTAAAGTTGTTTCACTTGTTTGGAAAGCATATAAAATTACATTTTGCATGTTTCCTAATTCTTCATACATACCATCAATTGATGTTACAGCTTTTGTAGCTGCTTTCTCTCCTGTTTTTGGAAGAGCTGTTATAACTTGTCCTTGATCATTTACATATTGTGGTGCATCTCCACCTGGATTTCCTCCACCACCATTATTATTGTTATCTGGTTTTTTCTCTATTTTACCAATAGTTACTATTGGATTTTTAACTTTTTCTTCAAGTTTGCCTGTTGATTTTCCAACTTCTACTGAGCCTTCTACAACTTTGAAATCTACTTTTTCACCTGTTGCTTTAGCTTTGAACTTCATTGTTACTTCATTATCTGTTTTTCCATCAACTTTATCATCGATAACAGAAACTCTTACAATTCCAGCTTCTATTTCATGTGAAAGTGTTGAATTCAAATCACTTTGTGCTGACTCTTGAACATATTGGAATTTTGTGTTGTCATATTCTAAGTCAAATTGCATTGATTCTACTTGCTTCTCATCAAGTTTTACTGTTACCTCAACAATGTCACCAACTTGCATTTCTGATTTGCCATTTGGTGTAACTGCATTAATTGTTGCAGCATTTGCAGTTAATGGTAACATTACTGCTAACATAATTACTGTCATGCTAAGAAATAATTTTTTCATAAAAACCTCCTAATTTTTATATTTCTTTTGCTTTTATTATAAGTCTTGTTATTCCGCCTGGAGTACAAGTTATAAGCGTTACTTCTCTCTTGCCGTCCGTCTCTTGACTTAGGCAATCAAGTTCATCTGTATTTACAATATATTTATCATAGATTTTATAAGTAATTGTTTTATTTGATTTATCTTTAACTTCAAAAGTATCACCTTCATCTAAGTTATCCAGATAACCAAATATACTTCTATAATTATGACCCGTGATACAGAAATTACCTACTTCATTAATACCTGGTCCATAGAATTTAGTAACCGATAAATTTAAAGAATCATCCGTTGTCTCATCAAGTATGTTTTTCTCTAAACCTAGCTTGTCTATTTTTAAAACTCCAAGAGCATCATAGTTTCCCATTTTGTCCAGTTCTTGGAACTCGCCTGTATCTTCTGGTTCAACAGTATTTTCATTATCATCAGTTATTTCATTTACTATAGTTGTATTATTTTCTACTTGTTTATTATCATTGCTGTCTTCTTTATTTCCGAAAGCTACACAGCAAGTAATAATTACTATTATCAATAACACAAAAACAACAATCGGAATTATTATTTTCTTTTTGCTGTTACTTGTTTCTTCATTATGAGCATGTTTACTAACTTTATTATGTTTTCCCAATATTATCAATCCTTTTCATTTCGTAATACTTTTACTACAATATTATACCATAATTAATTAGTTTTGTAAACCTATTTTTCTTAAGCTGCTGGTGTTTCGACATCAGTTTCGCTGTCTATTTCTGTACCTGTTTCGCTATCTTCAGTTACATAATTGCCTTTAGTAACTCTTTCTGACTTTGGGCGTTCTTGTGGAACCATTGGTCTGTTTTCTCTCCAAATGAAGAATGCTACTATTGCAATTACAATCACTGCTACTATTCCTATAACTATATATGTTATTTTTTTCTTGTTTTCCATTTTCCCTCCAACTTAGATTTTATTTTTCAACTTCAAATCTTTGGCTGTTTATATTTTGTAATTTATCAGCACATTCTAATAAATAGAATCCATTTTCTTTCATTTCCATTTTTTCTTGTAAGCCCTCTGCTTTTAAATCAGACAACTGCACAAATTTTTCTGCTTTATCATCAAATTTATATAGTATTGCTGTATCAATATCATTAATATTTTTGAAAAGAATTGTACAAGTACTATCAGAATTTTCTTTTATCTCAACTTCTGGTGGAGTTTTATCCATTGTTAATTTTCTTGTAACTGTCACATTTTTCGGTGAAGTTACAGAAATTTCATAATCTCCATCTTCAAATAAAGTAGTACCTTTTTGTGTAGAAAGCTCTTTTCCATCTTTCTTTATTACACCTGTACAACCATCTACCCAAGTTATTGTTAAATTAGTAGCAAAAACTTGTCCATCTTCTTTTAAAGTTATTTCAGCTGAATTATTAGTTTGATAATAAACTACTGCCTCTGCATTCATATTGATTACTTCTTTTTCGACTTCATTTTTATCATTATTTTTGTTTAAAACTATACCTATAACTATTGCAATAACAATTAGTACTACTATAACAATTCCAGCTATTATAAATTTAACTTTGTTCTTCTTGTTTTCTTCTTTTCTTCTACCCATATTTCCTCTTCATATTCTTAATTTGTATTACTATTTTATTTCAAATAGATTAAAAAGTCAATACAATTTTTTGTTTTTATAATAAAAATTGAGAAAGCGAGTTAATATCTTTAACTCGCTTTCTATGAACTACTTATCGTAGTATTTACTATACTATTCTACAACTACTGCATCAGTATAAGGTATACCTTTTTTAGTCATAATCGTTATATCATAATCACCAGGTTGTAATGTATATGTAAAGTCTCCCTCTGCTGGTAATCCTATAGTAGTTTCTGTATCAGTATTCCAATCATATAATACTACTGATCCGATTTTATCTACATGGCTAAATGTTAATACATTTCCGCTTCTTGCATATAAATACTCTTCACTATCCCAATATAATTCAAAGTCTACTGATTTACTTCCTATTGTTAATGTATATTTTCCTCTTGTTGTCAATGATACTCCGCTATTAGCTGTTGCAGTTTCCCCAGTAGTACTGTTTCTAATAGTTGCTGTTTCATTAGTATCCCAAGTTACTGTAATTGCCTCACCAAACTCTTGTCCACCTAATGTACCTGATGCTGTTGAACTTGTATAACTAATATTTGCTGAACGTACATTTACACGAACTGTTACATTATCAACACCAGGATAACTTACTGTTACATAATGTACTTCATTAGCTGTATTTACAGTTGTATTACTGAATGTTACACCTGTTGTTAATGGTGCTGTGCTATTATTAGCATATCTTGCTGTAACTGAAATTTTACTTGTATCAACTTGACTTCCATTTGTATATACTTCTGTTCCAGTATATTCAGCTGTAATAGATTTAATATAGTTTTCAACAGTTATGCTAAATGTTGCTGTTGCATCTTTGTAAGTTACTGTTACTGTTTGTGTTCCTATGCTTGATGTATTTACTTGTGACATTGTAACATCATTTATACCTACTGTATATGGTGTTTCGTTAGTTCCGTCTGTCTTTGTAGCTGTAATTGTCATTCCGCTATAATCTACGCTTTCTCCATATCTTACAGCTGTTGGTGCATTTGAAATTGCAAGTTTTGTTGTTCTTTCAATTACTAATGTCGCTGTCTTAGAAGTTACTATATTATAGTTTTCTCCAGTTACAAAGTTAGCTGTTACTGTGTATCTTCCAGCTTCTGTAAAGCTAAATGGTGTATCTTGTGTCTTACTATTATATGTATATGTTACTTTATCAACTCCTGCTGGTAAGTTACCTGCAATTGCTAATGTATGAGCTGATTTATTATACTCTTCTGTTCTATCTGTGAATGATACTCCATCCATATTTACATCTGCCTTTGTTATTGTATAAGTTGCTCCAGTATTTGATGTAACATTGTAATTCTTTGTTACTTCTGATGGTACTGTTACAGTTATTGGATAATATCCTACTTTAGATGTCTTAGTTGCTGTTGTTGTCACTGATACTTTTTCATTTAAGTTATCTGTATCAATTCCACCTGTTATTGTACAACTTGGTTTTACAATATCTTCACCATATTTGCTTCCAGCGTTATTAGCTCTGATTGTTATATCTTTCTTGCTAATGCTTAACTTAGTTGTCTTGCTTGCTGGTGCAATTGATGAGTAATTTGCTTTTAAGCTATCACTTAATACAAATGTTGCTGTTGCTGTTTGCTCTCCAGCATCTTTTCTAGTATTGTTACTATAAGTTGCTGTAATTCCTTCAGGTAATCCGCTTACTGTAACTGTATGTTCTTGTCCGTCATATACTCCATTATATCCGTCAAATGTTACAGTGCTTGGTAAGTTGTATACTGCTTTGTTGATCTTTAATGTTACTTCAATAGGTTCTGGTTGTTTGTACATTGCAACTCCGTATGCATTTAATTCAAATTCAACTTTTATCTTATAGTCTCCAGCATTTACTGCTTCTTGAACTGTATTTCCTTGTGCATCTGTCATTGTATAGTTGAATTTATTAATTGCTCCGTCCCAACCTGGTGCTTTTTCGTCTAGCTTAATTCCTGCTGCTTTATTGCTTCCATCGTATGTAGCTATTGTATTTATGAAATCTTTTCTCATCGCATCTGTTATAGGTAATGTCTTTCCGTGTGATGTGATAATTCTATAAGTTCCATTTACTGTTGCTACATTATAGTTGTTATTAGTTCCACTTACAGTTACTTTAACTGCTTCTAGATACTCTTTAGCTGTAGTATTATCTGTTACACCTTCAACTGATACTGTTACTGTAAATCCTGCTGCTGATAATTCTTCTTCAGTTGCTCCTGTAACTTCGTAACCATCTCCTGCTGTCATAATTGCTTGTCCGATTGCTGTTGTAACATTCTTTGCTGTAATTGTTACTTCTTTAGGATTAATTGTTAATGTTGCTGACATAGGTTCTACTGATGCATATCCTTCTGCTACTTCAAATGTTGCTGTTACTACATAAGTACCTGCATTTGTGAAGCTTAATCCATCTGTTGATGGTTGAACTCCTTCACAAGTATATGTTACTCCTGTAATACCTGTTGGTAATGTTGTTGTATTTAATTTAACTGTATGTGCTTTACCATCATAAATAATTGGTTTTTCAGCACCTACTAAGCTAATTCCACTCATATCAACCTTGATTAATGGTTTAGCTGTTACAGTAATGTCTATTTCAGCTGTTGCTGAATTGTATTTGCCTTCTACTGCTGAACTTGTTACTGTAATTGTTGCTGTTCCTTCTTTAATACCAGTTACTAAACCTGTATTTGATACTGTTGCTACTGTATTATCAGATGATGCATAACTTAATGTTCCTTTATTTCCAGTTACATTAATTTGTGTTGTTCCATCAACTTCTATTGATGTAGAATCTGCTGTTACATTTAATGTTTGTGTTGCTTGGCTTACTACTACTGTGATATTTCCTGTTGCTACTGCAAAGTTTGT
>CANDKR010000001.1 GCA_947385375.1 uncultured Clostridia bacterium | reverse complement strand
AAAAAGATGAAAGCAAACACTCTCTTTTTGTGTCTACTTTCATCTTACCACTTCATAATTAAAATCTGCTCTTAATTTTATTTGTCAGTTTTCATCATTATTTAATTTATGCGAAATATGTATGAGGAAATTCTTTTATATGTTTTTCTGTTGTAGTTGAGAGCTTATTGTGATATTATAATACAAATGGTAAGTTAGAGGGAGAAGTTAAGTAGATGGATAATAGTAATAATGTTGATATATCAAGAATAACTGATAGTATGAAACCACCTGAATTTCGTATACAAAAATTGCAAGATTTTTTTGCATATACATTACCGCTTACTAAAAATAATGAGCAATATTTAATGATTGAACAAATAGATAAACGACAAAGTAATACAATCCACTATTATGTTATTGATGATGGAATTACAGTAATTGGAAGGTTTGATATTGGTTATAGTGAATTAGATTATGGAATAACATATCATATTGTTGATGAATTTCAAAATAGAGGAATTGGACAAATTGCACTAAAATTTGTTGTAGGTCAATTATTCAATAAATATGGCGCAACAAGAATTCGTATTTTAGCAATTAATGACAGAAGCAGGAGCATTGCGCAAAAAAGTGGATTTCGTAGAAAAACAGAAAAGTTGTATGAATTAAGTGCGACAGAATTTCAAAGAGATAGAAGTAAAGAAAATGAATTAGAAGAACGATAACTAGTAATTTGTAGAAAGGAGTAATGTATTATGGAAAAATGGAAATGTCCTAAATGTAAAAATGAAGAATATGAAAAGGATCAATTTCAGGCAACTGGGGGAAATTTTGCAAAAGTATTTGATGTTCAAAATAAGAAATTTATTACAATAAGTTGTACCAAATGTGGATATACAGAATTATACAAAACAGGAACATCAGCAGAAATGAATATATTTGATTTCTTAATGAATTAAATCGATAGGAATAAAAGTTATGAATATAAAATTGCAATATATCACTAGGAATGGAGGAATAATAAATGAACTTTAAAGAATACGGAGATACCAGTAAAGATACAATAATACTATTACATGGTGGTGGTCTTTCTTGGTGGAATTATAGAGAAGAAGCTGAAAAATTACAAGAGAGTTATCATATTGTTATTCCAATATTAGATGGACATTCAGATAGTGATAGAAGTTTTACAAGCATAGAAGATAATGCACAAGAAATTATAGATTATATAACTAATAATTATAATGGTCATATTCGTTTAATAGGAGGATTATCCTTAGGAGGACAAATTCTTTTAGAAATTTTATCAAGAAAAAAAGATATTTGTGATTATGCTATTGTTGAAAGTGCATTAGCAATTCCTATGAAAACAACATATAAAATGATTAGACCAACTTTTTCTATGAGTTATGGGCTAATATCGAAAAAATGGTTTTCACAAATGCAATTTAAGTCTTTAAAAATAAGAGAAGATTTATTTAATGAATATTATAGAGATACTTGTAAAATTAGTAAGGAAGATATGATTGCTTTTATGGAAGCAAACTCAAAATATGAAATTAAAGATTCTTTATCAAGTACAAAAGCAAAAGTTTTAGTAGTTGTAGGAGATAAAGAAAGACCAATAATGAAAAAATCAGCGGGTATAATTCAACATAAGATAAATGAAAGCAGAATGGAAGTATTACCTAACTATTATCATGGAGATTTTAGTATAAATAATCCTGAGCAATATGTTATAGCAATTAACGAGCTTATTGCTAATAGAAACAAGTGAATAAATTAACAGGAAGTATTGGACTATTAAGATAATATTGATATAGAGCAGATAATTTTTGAAATTATCTGTTTTTTATGGTATAATCATCTTTAGAAATTACAATTTGATAGAAGTATAAATTATGAAAGTAATGAGGAGGCTTTGCTTTGAAAAATAATGTAGAAAAAATATTAGATAATAAAATAGCAGAGTATAGATTTAAAAATAATAATATGTCACAACAAGAACTGGCAGATTTGGTTGGGGTATCCAGACAAACAATCATTCAATTAGAAAAAAATCGTTATAATCCATCTTTATTGTTAGCGTATAGTATTGCTAAAGTATTTAAGGCAATTATTGAAGATATATTTATTTTTGAGGAGGAATAGTATGGGAACTTTAATTTATAATTTTTTTAATAACTATAATATTGTAATATTTCATAGAATATTTAATTTCGCTTTATTTATAATATTTTGTATTTACTTTTTCTCGAAAGAAGGACGAGATGAAAGAGGAAGAAAAATAATTGGAACTGCTAGTTTTTATGCTTCAATTAGTTTAATTGTAACTTTGAATATTGTTGGGTTATTTTCAAACACAGTTAGAAGTAATATTGTGATATTTACAAATGCTATGTGTTTGGTGTTTATAGTTTTTGAACTTGTTGAATTAATAGCAATATGTATTTTAAGGAAGAGTAAAAAGATGTAAGAAATACTTGACAATGTGTAAGAAATATATTACAATATCATCAGTAGTTATTTAAAAACTTAATTAAAGAGAGGAGTTGAAAAAATGGTTGCTGATAATATTATAACAATAATTATTGAAATTGTCTTAATAATGTCAATGGTTATTTCAAGTACAATGTTAGTAAAAAAGAATAGTAATGAATCAAGAAAAGTATTTGCTATTTCATTTGTTATACTTATTGCTGTTGGAGTTATTTTTTCGTTAGTACAAATATTGACAGTTTTAAAAGTAATTGATATGAATATCGAGTATTCACCTTTGAATATTTTATCCTTAGTATCAATTATTTATTGGATTTCTTATACATTAAAAAGGTCAACATTGTTTGATAAAGTTACTGGATAATTTCTATTTTTAGAACAAATCATTTACGATTTGTTCTTTTTTTGATACAATAAAAAGGAAACATAAATTACAATAAGTAAAGGAGCTTCAAAATGATAAATATTTTAGTTCATGGACTAGGGCAAGATGAGAAAAGTTGGAATGAAGTTAAAAATCAATTAAATAATAATGGAATAAATGTAGAAACACCTAATCTATTTTCTATTGTAAAAAATTATCAAGTAAATTATGACAATATGTATAAAACATTTGCTGATTATTGTAACAGTTTTAACGAAAAAATAAATCTAGTAGGGCTTTCGTTAGGTGGAGTATTAGCTATTGATTATATAACAGAATTTCCGGAAAAGGTAAATTCAATAATACTTATAGGAACGCCATACGAAATACCAAAAACTATATTTACTGTACAAAATATTATTTATAAATTCATGCCTAAAAGGATATTTGAGAAGCTGGGTTGTTCTAAAAGAGATATGATTAGTTTGCTAGATTCAATGAAAAATTTATCTATTCCAGACAAAGCACCACATATAAAAAGTAGTACACTAATTATATGTGGAGAAAAGGAAAAAGATAATATAAATATGAAAAGTGCAAAACAACTGAATAAGGTTATACAAAATAGTAAATTTAAGATTATAGAAAATGCAGGACACGAAGTAAATATTGATAATCCAATAGAACTGGCTAATACAATTTATGATTTTTGGAAGGACAATGGAAAATGTATAAAGTAACTGAAAAATACAATTTAGGAGTGTGATAATATGGCAATGTGGAATCCGTGGAGAGGTTGTAAAAAATGTAGTGATGGTTGTTTACATTGCTATATTCATAAAGGCGATTCAAAAAGAAATGTCGATACAAGTTTTAAAGATTTGCCAATAAAACATAAATGTATAACAGCACAGCCATTATTAAAGAAAGTAGATATTGAAAAATATCTCGATAATATTGAATTAGTTGTAGTTGGTGGAGAATCAGATATAAATGCTAGAGCATTCAATTATGACTGGGCATTAGATATTAGAGAACAATGTATAAGAAAGAATGTTAATTTTGAGTTTAGACAATGTGGAACTTATACAATAAAAGATGGAAAACAATATAAAATTCAAACAAAAGATTTGTGTAAACAAGCAAAATTAGCAAATATCGATTATAAAAAGTAATCACCAAATTATAATATATAAAGGAGGTAATAAATTGAAAAAAGAGAAATGGTTAATCAGTTTTACTAGAATTGATAGGAATTGCATTAGGTAAAGGCGAATAAAGTAATTAAAATTATTCAGAACAAATAATTTAAAGGGAGATAGAATTATGGCAAGAGTTTTAAAAAATAAAGAATTAGTAAATACGAGATTAGCTACTAATTATGGTGGCTGGATGTATTGCAATGGGTGTAATGAAAATATAGGGTATTTATGTTATTCTACTTATGACAGATTAGAATTAAAATATAAATGTAATTGTGGGAGCCAAGGTAGTGCTGTATTAGATTTTGAAGATAGTAATATAGGAAAAGATAGTAAAGACGAATTGATTATTATAAAAAATAGATTTTGTTGTGCAAAAGATAATGAGCCTTTGATTACTATATTAGACAAAAAAGTAGAGAGTTATGAAATGAAAATTACTTGTAAATCTTGTGGAAATATTTATAAAAAATCAAAATAGATAGGATTTTATAATGGAGGTATATAATGGATGAAAAAGAGAAAATGCTAGCAGGTGAATTGTATGATGCAAACTATAATGAAGATTTGATAAAAGAAAGATTTTTGGTAAAAGATAAGTGTTACGATTATAATCAAATAAGGCCATCTAATTATGATGAAAGACAAAAAATTATGAAAGAGATATTAGGAAAAACCGGAAAAGTTTTTAATATTGAACAACCTTTTATGTGTGATTATGGTTATAATATAGAAATTGGCGAAAATTTTTATGCTAATCATAATTTGATTATTTTAGACTGTAATAAAGTTAAATTCGGTAATAATGTTTTTATTGCACCAAATTGTAGTTTTTATACAGCAGGACATCCATTAGATGCAGAAAGAAGAAATAAAGGTTTAGAGTATGCAAAGCCAATAAAAGTTGGAAACAATGTATGGATTGGCGGAAATGTTTGTGTACTTCCTGGTGTAACAATAGGAGATAATGTTGTAATAGGAGCAGGAAGCATAGTTACAAAGGATATTCCATCAAATGTGGTAGCAGTAGGTAATCCTTGTAAAATTATAAAAGAATTATAAAATATATTAGGAGTAAAGTATGAAAATATATGTATCACATTCCAGTAAATATGATTATATCAATAAAATTTATAATCCTATTGAAAAATCTGATTTGATAAAATCAAATACTTTCTTTTTTCCTCATAAAAATAAAGAGATAAATACAAAGGAGATTATTTCAAATTGTGATTTAGTAATTGCAGAGGTTTCATTACAGACTACTGGACAAGGAATAGAGCTAGGTTGGGCAGATTATGCGAAAGTACCGATATTATGTGTATATGAAAAGGGAGCTCAAATAAGTTCAGCATTAAATTTTATTACAAATGAGTTTATTGAATATGAAAATTCTGAAGATATGATAAGAAAGGTTAAAAATTTTATAAATAAAAAAAGAGAATAGATTAATTTTACAAAACAGTTGTTTTCTAACTAAAAATGTGATATAAATATATAAAGTCTACTAAATTAAGGAGAAAACAATATTGGAAAAATCATATTTAGAATGTATACAGAAGCTTAAACAATTTAAAGAATTATTATTATCTGATATAGATGTAAAACGTGGAAAATTATATTTAACTTGGACAAAGGAAAAAACTGAAAAAATTATAAATGAGAAAGACGAGGATTATATTTAAAAAAATGTAGTTAAGGATACTTTACCGAGTTATGTTATTACACAATATACGTTTAATAAAGCAAATGCAACTATAAAAAATATTATTAATAAGAATTATTCATATAATAATGGTAAATATATTTTTGAGAATTTTGGTATATCTGATGATGACGTAAAGATGTTAATGAAATATATTTTGTTTAAAAGAGGAAATGTAGTTTGGATAGATTTTGGATTTAATATTGGAAATGAATTTGGTGGTATGCATCCAGCTGTTATTTTAAAGAATTTTAGTAATGATTTGTTTGTTTTGCCAATATCGTCAAAAAGGCCATCTGAATATATAAAAATAGAACAAGAGTTATTAGAAAATAAGATTACCAAAAGTGAATGCAAAAATAGAAAAGATGCTATTTCTGAAATAATAGAAATAGAAAAAATAAATGGATTTAGAAAAATGATAAGATGATCTAGAATTACTAGAATGCAGAAAATTAGTATATTAAGAGTGAATTTTTCAGGAACAATAGGAACTCTAGATGGAAAGTATATGGATATTATAGCAAATAAAATATCTACAGAATTAGGAGATAAAAAGGTATAATTTATTGACTTTCTTAATAAAATATAGTATCATAGTATTATAAGGTAATCAATAAAGATTGCTATGAAAGGGATGAAAATCCCAGTTAAATTGCTATGAAAGATGACTAGTACTTGTACTAGTCATCAGTCGTTTTAGTGAAAATGGAAACTATATAGTTTCTATTTTTGTTCTTGATAATTGTATTTATAGCAAATTTGTGATATAAATAAAAGGAAAAAAGAGAAAGAAGGTTTTTATTATGGAACAACACGAGTTAGTTGATGAAAATGGAAATAAAACAGGGAAAGTGCTTACACATGTTGAGGCAAGATATCCACTTAATATACCAGAAGGATATTATTTGTCAGTAGTAGGTGTACTTATTATAAATGATAGGAATGAGGTGTTGCTTCAAAAACGTAGTAGAACAAAAAGAGTAAATCCAAGTAAGTGGGGAATTTGTGGAGGCAAAGTAGATTTTGGAGAAGATACATTTGATGCTGCAATTCGTGAAACTGAGGAGGAAATTGGTGTACATTTAAATCCAGACAATTTAAGATTTTTAGGTACTAGTAAAAATAAGTATGTTTATTTTACTAGGTATTATATTAAGCAGAATGTAGATATATCTAAGTGTGTATTGCAAAAAGAAGAAGTAGAATTTTTAAGATACTTTAAACTAGAAGAGTTACAATATCTTAATAATGAAGGGTTTGACTGGATTGATGATTTAAAGAAAGTTGTGGAGGAATAAATGGTAGTTATAGCAGGTTGTGTAGTAGAAAAAGATAATAAAATATTATAGATAGGGAGAGAAAATATGGTAAAAAATATAATATTTGATTTGGGAAATGTCATTATAAATTATAACCAAGACAAAATTGCTAGGAATTTTGCTAAAAGTGAAGAAGAAGTAAAATATGTTTTTGACGAGATATTTAATGCTCCAGAGTGGGCTATGCAAGATTTAGGAAATATTACTATTGAAGGCGCAATAGAAAATATAAATAGAAGAAATAACTATAAGTATGAGGATTTAACGACCAATTTTTTAAGTGAGTGGTTTAAACTTCAAGAAATAAATAGAGATATTGTAGACATTGCTAAAAGCCTAAAAAGCAATGGTTATAATATATTTGTATTATCAAATATGGCAAATTCAACTTATCAATTCTTTAAAAATGATGACTTTTTTTCTCTATGTAATGGAATAATTATTTCAGCTGAGGAGCACGTAAAAAAGCCGGATGAGAGAATATATAGAATTCTTTTAGACAGATATAATTTAGTAGCAGAAGAGTGTTTATTTATAGACGATGATCTTAATGGTGAGAATTATAATACAGCAAATAGAATTGGAATAAAAGGCAGACGAATTATTCCTAACAGTAGTGAAGATGTAAAAAAATTATTAGAAGAAAATAAAGTAAAGTTTTAAAGAGGTAATTATATGGAAAATATAAGAATTTTATGTTATGGTGATTCAAATACATGGGGGTACATATCAGGTACTGATCATCAAAGATATGGGAACAATGAGAGATGGACTAAAATACTTACAAGTTTATTAGGAGATAAATTTGAAATTATAGAAGAGGGATTAAATAGTAGAACTCTAACTTCAAATGATACAAGACCTGGTAAAGAAGGTAAAAATGGTTATGAGTACTTACTTCCTTGTTTAGATACACACGATCCAATTGATTTAGTAGTGCTTATGCTTGGTACGAATGAATTAAAATCGGCTTATAATAAAACAGCTAAAGAAATAGGAGAGCTTTTAGAAGAATATTTTATAAAGACAATATTAAATAGAAAATCACAATTACAAGATAGTTATCCAAAACTATTAGTAGTTACACCACCACTTGTAAACGAAGATGCTGAATATTGTAAAGCTGGCGGAAAATACGTAGGTGCAGGTAGTAAGGCAAAAGAATTAAATGAGATTTATAAAAAGCTTTCTGAGAAATATAATTGCTATTTTTTAGGCAATGAAGGTTTGGAAACAGGAATTGATGGAGTACATTTAACAAAAGAAAGCCATACAAAACTTGCAAATAGTATAGCAGAAAAGCTAAAAAAAATATACACGTAACTTGGAGGAAATAATGCAGACGGTTTTGGTTGTAGAAGATGACGAGATGTTAAATGCTGGTATTTGTTTTAATATACAAAATAATAATTGGAAGGCATTAAGTGCACAAAGTATAGCTGAGGCTAAAAAGCTAATACAAGAAAATAAAATTGACTTAGTTTTACTAGATGTAAATTTGCCAGATGGCAATGGTTTTGAGTTTTCAAAAGTTATAAAAGAGCAGAAAAACTTACCATTTATATTTCTTACAGCACATAATTTAGATGACGAAATATTAAAAGGGCTTGAACTAGGTGCAGATGATTATATTACAAAACCTTTCAATGTTAAAATTCTTTTGAAGAAAATAGAACTTATATTAAATAGAAATAACGTAAAAAAAGATTTATTTACTATAAAAGATTTAAGTATAAATTTTGAAGACAGAACTGTAAAAAAGTCAGGAGAGATAATTTATCTAACTCCCACAGAATTTGACTTACTACAAGTTTTTGTGAAAAATAAAAGTATTGTACTTACTAGACAAATTTTATTAGAGAAGCTTTGGGATAGCAAAGAAAATTTTGTGGACGAGCATACTTTGACTTTAAATATAAGCAGATTACGTTCAAAATTAGATAAAGAAAATGATAAATACATAGAAACTATTTATGGTGTTGGATATAAATTAGCAGAGGAGTAAGAAATGGAACTAATAATCATTGGAGTTATACTTATTATTATAACTTTACTAATTTACATATTCTTTAGAAGAAAATATGTAAAATTCACAACTGATGTAGAAAAACAAATTGATAGTTTTGTAAATGGTGAATTTGATAAGAAAAATATAAATGAAGAAAATTTAGAGTCAAAGCTTAACTCAAAACTATATAAGCTTGGAAATATTACTAAGGCTAAGTTAGAGCAAAGCAATCGCTCTAAACAGGAAGTTCAAGAAATGGTATCTGATATAACACATCAGATTAAAACTCCGATATCTAATATTAGAATGTATAGTGATACTATTTTAAACAATGATTTAAGCAAAGAAAAACAGCAAGAATTTTTACAGGTTATTTCTACACAAGTTGATAAGTTAGAGTTTTTGACGGATTCACTTATCAAGATGTCTAGACTTGAGACTAATATGTTAGCACTAAACCAAGAAAGTAGTAGAATTATAGAATGTATAGAAGAGGCTAAAAAGCAGGCAGAGCCACTTGCAGATAAGAAAAACATAAGTATAGATATTATGGGAGATACAAATACAATTGTAAAATATGATAAAAAATGGACTTTAGAAGCTATTTGTAATATTTTAGAAAATGCAATAAAATATACAAACGAAAATGGAAAGATAGAAATTAATATTGAGAAATTAGAAAGCTTTTTAAGAATTGATATCATAGATAATGGTATTGGCATTGACAATGAAAACATAAATAATGTTTTTAAAAGATTTTTTAGAGAGCAGAAAGTTCATAATATTGAAGGTGTTGGAATTGGACTATATTTGAGTAAAAATATTATTGAACTACAAAATGGATATATTAAATTAAAATCAAAAATAGGAGAGGGAAGTACCTTTTCTGTATTTTTACCACTTTAAGACTGATAATAAAATCAGTCTTATTTAATTGTAGCCAAAAGTTTCAAAATTGAAATAACTTTTTTGAAAATTGAAACTATTTCGAAAGATTTATATTGTATTATAGATTTATAGAAAGAGAGAAAGGAAAAATAATTATGGAGAATAATTGTATTTTAAAAGTAAGTAATTTAAAAAAGTATTATGGAAGTGGAGAGACTTTGGTAAAAGCATTAGATGATGTATCATTGCAAATAAACAGTGGAGAGTTTGTTGCAATAGTAGGAACTTCTGGAAGTGGAAAAACAACTTTACTTAATATGCTTGGAGGATTAGATAATCCAAGTTTTGGGAAAATTGAAATTGATGGAAATGAAATTTCAAAAATGAGTGATGAGGAATTAACAGTTTTTAGAAGAAGACAAATTGGCTTTATATTTCAAAACTATAATTTAGTGCCTATGCTTAATGTGTATGAAAATATCGTACTTCCAATCGAGTTAGATGGAAATAAAGTGGATAAGGAGTTCATAAATAAGGTTATTGAACTTCTGGGAATAACTTCAAAAGTAAAAACTATGCCTAATAAATTGTCAGGAGGACAACAACAACGTGTTGCAATTGCAAGAGCTTTAGCAACTAAACCTGCAATAATACTTGCAGATGAGCCAACAGGAAACTTAGATACTAGGACAAGTTTAGACGTAATAGGACTTTTAAAAAATACTAGCAAGGCTTTTCATCAGACGATTATTATGATTACACATAATGAGGAGATTGCTCAAATGGCAGACAGAATTATAAGAATTGAAGATGGAAAAATTTTTTAAAAGGAGATAAGAAATGAATTTGAAAAGTAATAATAACAAAAAAGTAATTAGTCAGCTTGCTAGGGCTTCTTTTGTGAGTTCAAAGCTAAAAGTAGCATTTATGAGTATTACAATTGGTCTAGCTATTTGTTTTATTATGGTAATGGGGCTTGCAACTTTGAATTATAAGACTTACGAAAAAGAAGCCGTAAAAGGAATGCAAGACTGTATGTATTACGAAGTAAGTCAGGAGCAAATAGATGACTTGAAAGCCAATGAAAATATAAAATGTGTTATGACATATAGAAAAGGTATTGAAAGAAATATTGGAGATATAAAGATTAATCCAGTATATTATGAATATGATGTAAAGGACATAAAAACTTATAAACTATTAGCAGGAAATACTCCTGTTAATAAAAATGAAATTGTCATAGATGTGTTTGTTTTAAAAGAACTTGGCAAAAATGGGATTGTTGGAGAAGAACTTGAACTATTAGGAGAAACTTTTGTAGTATCTGGTTTATTAGATAATGGAAAAGGCTTGTCATATCCAGTGTTATTTTCTAAAGAATATTCTGAAAGCGGAAAGATTTTTGAAAATAGTAGGACAGACGCTTTAGTAAAAGTTGTAGATAATATGAACATACCTAGTACAGAGTATATTAAAAATTTCTTTTTTGAATTAGGAAAAGAAAATGGTATACCAAGAAGAAATGTAAATTGTAATGACAAGTTTGTAGATTCTTTTTCATTAGATACAAATGAAATTTTGACTTTTATAGGATTGAGTATTGGTGTACTTGTTATTAGTGGTATTGTAATTTATAGTATTTTCTATTTGTCAGTTTCTTCAAAGGTTAGGGAATATGCACAGCTTAGAACTATTGGTATGAGTAAAAAACAAATGAAGAAAATGATAAAATTGGAAGGATTAAATTATTGTAAATTAGGAATTACTTTAGGGGTAATAGTTGGTGGAGTTGTAGCTTATTTTTTAGTACCAGAAGGATATATTTTATTAAACTTTATAAAAGTGGCAGTAATATCAATTGTTTTAGGAGTTTTTGCAGTGCTTATTTCTGTTAGTAAACCTGCTAAAATTGCAAGTGAAGTATCACCAGTAGAAGGTTTAAGATATACAGGAGATAGTGAAAATATAAGTGCTTCAAGCAAATTATGCAGAAATTTAAGCCCTAGTTCACTTGGAAAAATTGAAGTTAATAAAAACAAAAAGAAAACTATAATGACACTTATATCATTAATAATAGGCGGGGTATTATTTATATTCGCAGTGACTATTTCAGATTCTGTTGACGAATTAGCTTATGCAAGAATGGGAAGTTTCAGCAACTCTGAATATCATATTTCTTTTACAGATGAAGTATCAGAAAATTCTAAAAATGGTATTTATGATTTTATAAAAGAGAAGAATAATCTTACTGAGTTAAAGAAAGAGTTAGAACAGTTAGAAGAAGTTGAAAAAGTAAAAGCCAATAAAAGTTTTAAAGTAAAATATGAATATAATGGGGAGATATTTGACGATGCAATTGCACCAATGGATAATTCTCACACAGCTAGCGCACAAAAAGCAGTTTTAGAGGGCACAGGAGATTATAATACACTAAAAGAAAATAGAGAAGGATATTTGCCAATGGTTGGCGTCTTTAAAGAAATATTTGGTTGGTCTCCAGAGCTTAATGATAAAATTACATTACATTATTTTAATGGAGAGGATAAATCACTTGAAGTAAATTTAGGTGGTATTGGAAGTAATATGTTTTCAGGTTATAATATAGAGGCTGATAACACAAGCGCAGAAGGCTGGTTACTTATTCCAGATAATATGTATGAAGAAATTGTTGGCGATTTGGACACAACAATGTCTTTACGAGTAGCAACTAAAGGTCATATATATAATGAAGAATTAGATAACAAGATAAAAGAATTAGTAGATAAATATGATGGCTTAGAAGTAATTACTTTTACAGATTATTATGCTAATTCCCAAAAAAATTTAGCAAATATTAAAAATATAATGATAGGAATGTCAATTTTTATCGTAGTATTTAGTTTTATTAATTTAATAAATACAGTTATAACAAGTGTAGTTTCAAGGAAAAAAGAACTTGCAGTACTTCAGTCAATAGGTATGTCTAGAAAACAAGTAAATAAGATGCTTATATTTGAGAATATTTATTTAAGTTTACCTAACTGTATAATTAGTAGTATTTTAGGACCTATTTTAAGTTTTGCACTAATAGAAATTTTAAAGAGCTTTGGAATAAAATATATGTTTTTCCATTTACCAGTTTCTGCAATACTAGTTTACTTATTAATTTCAATACTTATTCCTTCTATAGTTGCTATATGTTCTATAAAAATGTTTAATAAAGAAACTATTGTGGACAGATTAAGAGATAATTAAAGATTGAAAAAAATGGCATTTTATGATATTATATGAAAGTAAAAGCTTTTATGGGAGGAAAATAAAATGCAGGAATTCAATTTTCATTCACATACTTATAGATGTGGTCATGCTGATTTTGATTATACAGACGAGGAATATGTTTTAGATTATATAAAGCAAGGTTTTAAAAGAATTGCTTTTACAGACCACGCACCAGAAAAGCATATAGTTGATAAAAGAGCTCATATGAGAATGGGCTATGAGCAAAGGCATGAATATTATTCATCAATAAAAACTTTGCAAGAAAAGTACAAAGATAAAATAGAAATACAAACAGGTTTTGAAATTGAATTTTTACCAGACCAAATTGATGATATTATGGAATTAAAGAGTGAAACTGATAAACTAATTTTAGGTCAGCATTTTGTATATGATGAAAACCAGAAGGATTTAGTTATTTTTGGTAAAGGTTTTACATGGAAAATCCAAGATATGATTAGATATGGTGAGTACCTAAAACAAGCAATGGAGCTTGGAATACCAGATATAGTAGCACATCCAGATATAGCTTTTAGAAATACAAAGGTATATGGAGAAGAAGAAGAAAAGATTATAAGAACTATTTGTGAAACTGCTGAAAGGACTGGCATTCCTCTAGAAATTAACTTAAATGGAATTGCTGCTGCTACATATTTTAAAGACAAAAAACTAAATGAAGATTCTTTTGAAATGCAAGTAGAAAGATTAGATAAGTCAGTATATCCTACTAGGGAGTTTTGGAAAATTGCAAGCGAGTATGATATAAAAGTAGTATATGGTTTAGATACTCATCATAGAAATTATATTGAAAAAGCTGAAAAATTAATGAAACTTGCTAATATAAAAATTGGTGAAGATGTTATAGAAAAATTAAATTTTGTTCAAGATATGAAATAAAAGATGGCGCTAGTCGCCATCTTTTTCTTTTACTTCTATAACTTTTTTTGTATAATCTAAGTTTGCTATGCCATCATTGCTAGGAAATCCAAGACTATATATATTAGTTGCCAAAATATCTTTTGAAAGCATATTTCTTAAAGTACCGCTAGAATAGTTTTCCATAAACTTTTTAACAGATACAATAATTTTTATATTAGGATTATTAGCAGCAATAGCTGATATAATACGTTTTCCGTGTTTATTAAAGCCTAAAACTCTAATATATGGGTGAACTCTTCTTGAGGCATTTACATCTTTATTAGTAATGCCTAAAAGACTATGTAATAAAATTCTTTGAATTCTTGTATGTGTATATCTTTTAGTTTTTATATATGAAAGTAAACCTTCAAGTGTTGTTGATACATTTGCAGCTTCTTTTATTCGATATTCTAAACCTTCTGAAACATCTGGAAGTGAAGCTATTTCTTGTATTGACATTTTTCTTAGCGTATATATAATTTGTTTTTCAAAAACGCTTAAATTAGGAATGATGTGTCCTAAGTTTTGTTGCTCTTCCATAAGTTCGTAAGTTTCAAAAGGCACAACATAATGTATATTTTTCTTGTTTTCTATCATTGTACGAATTGCTGTACTACTTGCAACACCGTTTTTAACTTTTTTACTATTGTAATCACTATAATCACGTTTTACTGTAATTGGGACAATAGGACTTTTATATTTTTTTAGAGCTTTTAAGTATTCAATAGCTAGTATATTATTTGGGTTTTCTAAAATATCAGTAAATTTCCTTGAAGTTCCAAAATACATTGAAATTGCAAGTTCTCTTGCTTTTGGATAGGAAAGACCAGATTTTAATTGTCTGGTTATTAAACTAGAAAATTCTTTAGGCTCTTTATATAGAACTTCTGCAATGTCATTTAAAGGACTAATTTCGCCAAGTTCTGATCCAAAAGATACATAATCTACAATTCCAAGTGAATTTAAAATTTTTATTGCACCTTCTGCAAAGTTTTCTGCACTTGAAGTAGCATATACAGTAGGAAGTTCGATAACTAAGTCAATGCCAGCTTTAAGAGCCATTTCAGCTCTTGTCCATTTGTCAATTACTGCTGTATCGCCACGCTGTGTAAAGTTTCCACTCATAACAGCTATTGTGAAAGCTGATTGTGTAATTTTTTTAGAATAATTCAAATGATATAAATGACCATTGTGAAAAGGATTATATTCAGATACAATTCCTAAAACTCCATTCAAATAAAATCACCGCCTGTATTGTAAATTTTCTAATTTATTGATATAATATCATAGATTATAAAAAAATACAAATAAAAAGGATTATGTTATGAAAAAAGTAACAATATATACAGACGGTGCTTGTTCAGGAAATCCCGGACCTCGGTGGTTGGGGAGCAGTGCTTATGTATGGTGAAAGTAAAAAAGAAATTTCTGGTGCTAAAGAAGATACTACCAATAATGTTATGGAAATTACAGCTGTTCTTGAAGCACTTAAATTATTAAAAGAAGAGTGCGAAGTTGAAGTATATAGCGATAGTGCTTATGTAGTAAATTGTTTTAATCAAGGCTGGATTTATAATTGGCAAAAAAATAATTGGAAGACTTCTGGTAAAGACCCAGTAAAAAACAGAGAACTTTGGGAAGAATTATATGTGTTAACTAAAAAGCATAAGGTTACTTTCATAAAAGTTAAAGGACATAGCGATAATGAATATAACAATAGATGTGATGAGCTTGCAACAGGTGCTATAAAAGAGTTCTTGAAATAGAGGAGTAAATATGATAACTATTGGAGTTACAGGACCAACAGGTGCTGGAAAAAGTAGTGTTTGTGAATTTATAAAAAATAATTATAATGCTGAAATAATTGACGCAGATAAAGTAGCAAAAGAACTTCAAGACAATAAAGAGTCAGATTATTATTTAGCAATTAGAGAAATTTTTGGAAATGATGTTTTAGATAATAACGGTTTTATAAATAGGAAATCATTAGCACATATTGCATTTGCTGATACTGATAAGAAAAATAAATTGGACAAGCTAACTAAAAGATATGTGGTTAGTGAAATAGAAAAAAGAATAGAGAAATTAAAAAAGATAGGCTTAGATTATATAATAGTTGATGCTCCAACTCTTATTGAGAACGGTATGCAAGCTATGTTTGACAAAATAATTGTAGTAATTGCCAAGAAAGAAAATAGATTTAAGCGAATATGTAAAAGAGATGATATTTCAGAAGAGTATGCTACTTTACGTATGCAAGTTCAGAAGGAAAATGAATTTTATACTGAGCATGCAGATTTTGTCATTACAAATGAAGATAAAGATTTAGAAAGTAAAGTAAGAACAGTTTTTGAAGAAATGGGAAGGTAAAATGAAAGTAGAAGAATTTAATTATGAATTACCAAAAGAACTTATAGCACAAACTCCTTACGATAAAAGAGATGAGGCAAGACTTTTAGTATTAGATAAAGAAAAACAAACAATAGAACATAAGGTTTTTAGAGATGTTATAGATTACTTAAATCCACGGTGATTGTTTAGTAATAAATGATACTAAGGTTATTCCAGCAAGACTTTATGGTAAGAAAGATACTGGTGCTAATGTAGAGTTTTTACTTTTAAAAAGACTTGAAGGTGACGAGTGGGAAGCAATGGTAAGACCTGGTAATAAATTAAAGGTTGGAAGTAAAGTAACTTTTGGAGATGGACTTTTAAATGCAGAAGTTTTAGATATTATGCCTGGTGGAAATAGAAGAGTAAGATTTGAGTATCAAGGTATTTTTAACGAGATACTAGATAAAATTGGTTTAATGCCACTTCCACCATATATTACAGAGAAATTAAAAGACAAGGATAAATATCAAACAGTTTATGCAAAATATGAGGGATCAGCAGCAGCGCCAACAGCCGGTTTGCATTTTACAGAAGAGTTATTAGAAAAGATTAAAGCAAAAGGTGTAGAAGTTGCAAAAGTTACACTTCATGTAGGAATTGGAACTTTTAGACCAGTAAAAGTAGAAAATGTCGAGGAACATAAAATGCACTCAGAACATTTTTATCTAAAAGCAGAAGAGGCTGAAAAGATAAACAAAGCCAAAAGAGAAGGGCATAAAGTTATTGCAGTTGGGACAACTTCTTGTAGAGTTTTGGAAAGTGTTGCTGATGAAAATGGTTATTTAAAAGAGATTGAAGATGATACGGATATTTTCATTTATCCTCGGTTACAAATTTAAGTGTATAGATAATTTGATTACTAATTTTCATTTGCCAGAATCAACTTTAATTATGCTAGTTTCAAGCTTAGCTGGACGTGATTTTATTATGAAAGCATATAATGAAGCAGTTAAAGAAAAATATAAATTCTTTAGCTTTGGTGATGCAATGATTATAAAATAAAATAGAAAGGAAAAAATATGAGCGCAATAACTTATGAATTATTACATATAGACAAAAATTCAGGAGCAAGAAGAGGAGTTGTACATACTCCTCATGGAGATATACAAACACCAATTTTTATGCCAGTAGGAACTCAAGCAACAGTAAAAGCTATGACACCAGAAGAACTAAAAGAGGAAGTTCAGGCACAAATAATACTTTCAAATACATATCATTTATACTTACGTCCGGGACATGAGCTTGTTAAAGAAGCTGGAGGTCTTCATAAGTTTATGAATTGGGATAGACCAATTTTAACAGACTGTGGCGGTTTTCAAGTATTTAGTTTAAGTGATTTAAGAAAAATAAAAGAAGAAGGTGTTGAGTTTACTTCACATTTAGATGGTAGTAAACATTTCTTCTCACCAGAAAGAGTAATGGAAATTGAAGAAGCACTTGGAGCAGATATTATTATGGCTTTTGATGAGTGTGTTAAATATCCAGAAACTTATGAATATACAAAGCAATCAATGGAAAGAACTACTAGATGGGCAAAGCGTTGTAAAGACGCTCATACCACAGCAGATAGGCAAGGATTATTTGGTATTATACAAGGTGGATTTTATGAAGATTTAAGAGAGCAAAGTGCTAAAGACTTGATTGCAATGGATTTCCCAGGCTATGCAATTGGTGGTATAAGTGTTGGAGAACCTAAAGAAGAGTTTTTGAAAATGCTTAAATTTACTGCGCCACTTATGCCAGAAAATAAACCAAGATACTTAATGGGAGTAGGTTCTCCAGATTATTTAATAGAAGCAGCACTTGCTGGAATTGATATGTGTGACTGTGTACTTCCTACAAGAATTGCAAGACATGGAACTGCAATGACTTCACATGGAAAAGTAGTTGCAAGAAATGCGTGTTATGAACGAGATTTCACACCACTTGATTCTGAGTGTGATTGCTATACTTGTAGAAATTACACAAAAGCTTACATACGTCATTTGATTAATACAAAAGAAATTTTAGGTGTAAGACTTTTATCAATTCATAACTTAAGGTTCTTGACTAAATTAATGGATAGGGTTAGAATAGAGATTGAAAACGATAATCTATTAAATTTTAGAGATGAATTTTATAAAAATTATGGATACACAAAAGAATAGGAGGAGAAAAGATGAATCTAGAAGAAAGTGACAAATTTGCTGAGAAACAAGCAAAAAACGAACAAAGAAAAAAATTCGTATTGATGTCTATTATAGCTTGTGGAGTCTTAATTGCTTTATTGATTGTAATGATTATTTATATTCAATATCAAGATACTTTACAATTAAAAGTATATATTGATGGTACTCAAATTAGTTTCTCTGATAAGATGTTCAAAGAAGATAGTGGAACAAACTATATAAATATTAAAGAATTGTCAGATTTACTAGGTTATACTTATACTAAAGGTGAATATAAAAAATATAATGAAAACTCAGATAGTTGCTATATTAAAAACAATCTAGAAATTGTTGCTATGACCGCAGGTAAAGATACTTTTACAAAATATATAGATGTAGTTGAGGGTGCACCAGAGTTAACACTTGAAGGACCATATGGAGTGGAAATGAGTGTTTCTACTCAAAATGGCGGTTCAAATACATTTGTAATGGAGAAACCTGTAAAGCAAATAAATGGTGAGTTATATCTTCCATTTGAGTATATTGTAGATGTTTATAATATGACAGTAGACACAAATACTAAAAATAGAATAAGAATGTACACTTTACCAATGTTATTTAATTCAGCTAAAGAACTTGCAGCAAAACTTGAATATGGTACAATTAGTGGAGTTTATGAAAATATTAGAGCAATACCTTATGGATTAGTAGTTGTTGGTGATAATGGAATTTTCGGCGTTATAGATCTTAAAGGTCAAGAAATTTTAAGTGTTAAATATGAGACTTTAGAGTTTTTACAAAATACAGAAGAATTTTTTATGAGGGCAGAAAACACAGTTGGTTTACTTGATAAAGATGGAAGTACAATTATTAAACCAATGGATTATGATAATATTTCTATTTTAGATGAAATAGAAGAATTGTATCTAGTTGAGAAAGAACGTAAATATGGTGTTGTAAACAGAGAAGGTGAAGTTGTAATTCATGTGGATTATGACAGAATCGGTTTGAAAAATATTGAGGATTTCAAAATTGCCAATTTAAGAAATAATTATTTATTGTTTGATAAATGTATAGTAGCAGAACTTGATGGTGAATTAGGTTTATATGATATCAAAGGTAAAGAACTATTAAAAACAGTTTATGAAGGCTTTGGTTATTTATCAGAGGTTTCTGGTGAAGACAGTGTACTTATAGTGCCAAAGGAAATAGGAATAAATGGTTTAGTTATAAACTTTGATGGAAGATATGCTATATATGACGTAGATAGAGAAGCAATTGCAGTACCAGCTATTTATACTAAAATTTATTCAGTAACAAAAGCTGGTGAAACAACTTATTATGCAGAATTTAATGGAGAGCAACAAGACTTAAAAGATATACTTAAAGATTTAGCACAAGCTGAAGCAGAAGCTGCTGCTAAGCCGACAGTAGTTGATATTGACGAAGGTGAAGAAGGTTCTTCAGATGAAACTACTGATCCAACAACTGACGATAGCTATGTACAAGGCGGAGAAAGTGGTACTGAAGAAGAGCTTCCAGAAGAAGAATAAAAATTTAAAAAAATAGTGGAAATAGTTATATTTCCACTATTTTTTTATATAATTAGAAAGAGGGGGAAAATTATGGGAAAAATAGAGAATTATAAGATTTTGGGAAAAGATTTAGCTTTATCTATTGGTTTGTCTTTGTTATTACTTTTGATATTGTCAATGGTCTTAAGTCTTACAAATGTATCAGAAGGGATAATGGGAATTTCAATTATTTTCATTTCTAGTTTTAGCGTTTTGGTGGGTGCATTTCTAGCTAGTAAAAAAATAAAAGAAAAAGGAATAGTATTTGGTTCAATATTAGGTTTTACATATATGCTAGCTTTGTATATTACATCTGGAATATTAAATGGAAACTTTGGATTTACTTTAAGTGTATTATATATGTTTTTAGGTGGAATAATAGGTGGTGCGATAGGTGGAATTTTAGGTGTTAATTTAAAATAATAATTTTATTAAAAATCGCAAAAAAGTAGTTGATATTTTTGCGATTTTAATATACAATTTAAAAGACTTATAATGGAGTTAATTAGGAGGTTTTATGATAACAGTTGATGATGTTATGAAAAACCCTGATGTTAAGGAGTTTGTAAGAAATGCTCAAACACAATTAGACGTATTAGGCTATACAGAACATTCTGAAAGACATATTGGCTTAGTGTCTAATAGAGCAGCCAAAATCCTTGAGACCTTGGGATATGACGAACATAGGATTGAACTTGTAAAAATAGCAGGCTATTTGCATGATATAGGAAATTCAGTAAATAGAGTAGATCACGCCCATACTGGTGCGATACTTGCTTATAATATTTTAAGAGAAATGGGAATGGAAGCTTCTGACGCCACAGAAATTATGATGGCAATTGGAAATCATGACGAAGTTACAGGAACAGCAGTTAGTGATATTTCAGCAGCACTAATTTTGGCAGATAAATCAGATGTGCATAGAAGCAGAGTTTCAAAGACGGATAGAACTTTATTTGATAAACATGATGAAGTAAATTTTGCAGTTACACATTCAGATTTAGTTGTTAATACAGAGGAGCGAAAAGTTTCTTTAAATTTAAAAATAGACACACGAATTTGCCCAGTTATAGATTATTTTCAAATTTTTATGGATAGAACTAATATGAGTAAACGTGCAGCAAAATATTTAGGATTATGGTTTGAATTAGTTATTAATGATACAAACTTATTATAGGAGGAAAAAGTTTTGGAAAAGAAGATCAAAATATTTAAAACAATAGCTATAATATTAATTATAATTACACTTTCACTAATATCTTTTGTAGGTGTGTTTAGAAATAGCTTAAATTCAATGGTGAATTTAATACCAGATTTCGTATATGGTATGGAACTTGGTGGAACAAGAGAACTTAAATTTACTTTAAGTGATACTTCAAGCGATAAAGAAGTATATGTTGATGACAATGGAAAGTACATGGGTGATGTTCCAGCAGATGACAGCAGTAACGAAAATGGAATTTCTCTTGATGCAACAGTTGATGAACAAGGAGATAAAGTTGCTAAAGAAGAAGCTGAAAAACCAGCTTATAAGACTGAAACAAGAACAATTAAAGCAAATGATGATTCAGTTTTAAATCAAGAAAGTTATGAAGAAAGTAAGAGAATTATTCAAGAAAGACTTGAACAAGCCCAAATTCCTGAATATAATATTAGACTTAACAACATAACAGGTGACTTAACACTTGAAGTTCCAGAAGATGATAATACACAAGTTGCTTTTGAACTTGCTTCTGCTCAAGCAAAACTTGAGATAGTAGATGGACAAACTGGTGTGGTTTTATTAAGTAATGAAGATGTAAAAAAAGCAGTTCCAACTTATTATGCAGATGAGCATGGATACCAAGCATATCTACAAATTGAGTTTGTAAAAGAAAAACACGAAACATTAAAAGAAATAAGTAAAAATTATATCAAAATAACTAATGAAAATAATGAAGAAGAAACAAAAACAATAAAATTATTATTAGATGGTGATCAAATGCTTGAAACATATTTCGGACAAGAATTATCTTCAGGTATTTTACAAATTACAATGGGTGAAGAAACTTCAGATTCAGCCGCTTTTTCAAAAAGCTATGAGTCAGCAGCATTTTTTGCTAATATAATCAATAATGGAAAAACTCCAAATGCTTATACAATTTCTTCAGATAATTTTGTAAAATCACAAATAACAGAAGATTTAGTAGTTTTGGCAAAAGTTGCTTTTGCAGGACTTATTGCAATTGTATCTTTAGTTATGATAGTTAAATATAAAGCTAATGGTGTACTTGGAGCAATTTCAAGTGTTGGATATATAGCAGTAACATTACTTGCTATTAGATATACAAGTGTAACTATTACATTAAATAGCTTAATAGCATTACTTGGCGTAGCCACAGTAAATTATGTATTTATGTTTAATTATTTAAGAAGATTTAAAACAGATTCTAAGAGACATGCTTTCACAGAAAGTTTAAAAGAAATTACTATTACAATAATTCCTTTATGGGTAGTAGCTGTTATATTTACCTTTATGACAAGTGTTACAATAAATAGTGTTGGAATGATAATGTTCTGGGGATTATTTGTACATTTAATATATAGTACAATAATTACAAGAACTTTATATGTAGACTAGGAGGGTAAAATGGATAAATTTATAAACAAAAATAATAAAGTACTAATTTTAGGACTAAGCTTACTTATAATAGCAGGAATAGTAGTGGTTTTATTCAAGGGATTTAATGTTAATTTCTTATTAGAACAACATGAAGTCATAGAATTTGTTATTGGAAAAGATTTTGAAATGAAAGATGTAGAAAGCATTTGTAATGATGTTTTCAAAGATAAAAAAGTAGTTGTTAGAACAATCGAAGTATTTGACGATGCAGTTAGTATAAATGCAACGTCAATTACTAGTGAAGAAAAAGAGAATTTAGTTAATAAATTAAATGAGAAATTTGGAACTAGTAAAACTGTTGATGAAATAACAATTGATACAGTTGCAAATGTTAGAATGAGAGATTGGATAAAACCTTATGTTCAGCCAATTGCAATATCAGCAGTTATTATATTAGCTTATATTGCAGCAAAATTCAGAGAAGAAAATCTTTTGAAATTAATGGCTAAGATAATAGTAATACTAGTGGTTACAATATTATCAATACTAAGTATATTAGCAATATTTAGAGTACCAATGTCTCCAATATATATCATGGGACTAGCAGCAATAGCTCTTATAGAATTAATGGTTTATATAAATTCTTATGAGAAAAAAGCAAACAAATAGAATTTGGGGAGTTTAAGGTAAACTCCCTATTTTTGAAAGGAACGTAAATAAGATGTTAGAATTAAAAAATATAACAAAAAAATTTGGTGAAAAAGTTGCTGTAAATGATATTTCTTTCAAAGTAGAACAAGGAAAAATTTTTGGAATAGTTGGAAGAAATGGTGCTGGAAAATCAACAACTTTTAGAATGATTTTAAATATAATTGAACCTAGTAATGGAACTTGCATGTATAATGACGCTCCAATTGATAATAAAGTTTTAGATAAAATTGGTTATTTACCAGAAGAAGGAAGCTTGATACCAACATATACAGTCTTAGAACTTTGTGAGTATTACGGGGCACTTAAATTATTAAGTGAGAAGCAAGTTAAAGAAAACCTTATAAAATGGTTAGAAGAGTTTAATATATTAGAATATATGAACGCAAAGATAAAAGATTTGTCAAAGGGAAATAGACAAAAAATTCAATTTATTATCTCTGTTTTACATGATCCAGATTTACTTATTTTAGATGAGCCATTTTCTGGACTTGATCCTATAAGTGTTGAAGAACTAAAAAAAGCAATTCTAAAATTAAAAGAGGAAGGAAAGACGATTATTTTTTCTTCACATAGAATGGAACATATAGAAATGCTTTGCGAAGATTTACTTATAATTGATCATGGTAAAAGTGTTTTACAAGGAAATCTAAAACAAATTATTGATACTTATGTTATAAATGGAACTACAAATCATAATTTAAATGAAATATTCATAGATAAGGTGGGAAGTTTAGATGAATAAGCAAAAGATTAAAGAAATTGTTAAATTTTCAATAAAACAAAATATACAAAATAAATGGTTTGTTGGCTTTAATGTTTTACTTTTAGTTTTGATGATACTATTTGCAAATGCAGGTAATATTAAAGAATTTTTAGAGAACAATAATATCCAAATTTTTGATGATGAAGTTGCTATTGAATATGTTGATCCTAATAATATTATAGACCACAAACTTGAGAGAATGTTTGCTAAAAATGAGAAGGTAACAGTGAAAAAAGTTTCAGAAAACAAATATACTCCAAAGAATATAAAGGACAATGTTCTTATTGTTGAAGTTGACAAAGATGAGGAAAAAATAATAAAAGTAAAAATTACTTCTAAAGAAGGCTTTGATAGTGCAATATATGATGATATAGTTGAAGTTTTACAAGAGTGCAGATCAGAAGTATTTGCGCAGACTTTAAATATACCTGAGGAAAAACTAGAGATTTTAAGTACAGAAATTCCAATTGATAGAGTAATGCTAGCAGTAAATGCTGAAAATTCAGAGCAAAAACAATCAATACAACTTGTTAGTACAATTGTTGTATATATGATTTCAATATTTATCTTCTCTAAAATTGCTAATGAAATTGCAAATGAGAAAGTTTCAAAATCTATTGAATATGTACTTACATCAGTTACAGCAAAAGAGTATTTACTTGCAAAAATTATTAGTGTAACATCAGTGGTTTTAATACAAGCAGTATTTACACTTGTTTACTATATGATGGGAAATTTGATAAGTACAGCTATACTTATGCTACAAGGTTATGAACCAGCAATTTCTGCTAGTCAGGTAATGGCAACTTTAGATGCTGATGTAGTTTTATATATTTGTATTTTATTTGTATATTCAGTGCTTACATTAATTTTATTATCAATTATACAAGCAGCACTTTCTTCAAAGACAACAAATATGTCAGAAGCAGGAAATTCTATGACATTTTTATTAGTAGTTACAGTTGCTGTATATATGTTTACATTTGCATTAATTAATCCATATACAAATATGTCAGCTTTAATTTATATTTTGTCTTGTATACCACTTATATCAAATTACTTTGTACCAGCAATTATGATAATAGGACAAGCAAAAGCTTGGCAAATTATAGTATCACTTGTATTATTAGTTATTTCAATACCAGTTGCTTTTAATAAATGCAGTGTTATATTTAAAAATGGTGTTTTAGATTATTCTGAAAAGAAAACTAGAAAACATAAAGTAAGAAAAGAACTTACTTTAAAAGAAGAACAAGCTTTAAAGTTAGAGAAGAGTAAATTTAGAAGTTTGGCTTTAGTGCTAGGATTATCTATGATAATTGCTTTAGTATTACAAATTTTAATGCAAGTACTTTTAGATGTTTTAGCATATCCAGTGTTTATAAAATTTATGAATAAGGAACAAATTAAGTTCTTAACAATGGGCTTAGTTTCAATGCTAAGTTTGGCAGGAGCATATCTATTTGTAAAAGTGTACATTAAAAAAGATGAAACAAAGGAAGCTCCAAATTATAGTGTTTTAGATTGCCTAAAAATGTTTGCTACTTCAATAGTATTTACAGGACTACTTCAATGGATTATTATTTATGCGCAAGCACAATGGGGCTTTAGAAATACAGCTGTATATGAAACTTTAAATGTTCCTGGATTAGATAATTTTGTTTTACAAATATTCTTTGTAGTTGCAATTGCTATTATACCAGCAGTTTTTGAAGAATTATTCTTTAGAAAAGGATTGATAAATTTAACAAGAGAATATGGAGATAAATTTGCAATAGTTGTATCATCATTTCTATTTGCAGTTATACACCTAAATCTTGCTCAAGGAATTTTTGCATTCTTTATGGGAATTATTTTAGGAACTTTATATGTAAAAACAGGTAAATTAAGATATGGTATGTTACTTCATGGAATAAATAATGCTTATGCTGTGTTCTGCCAAATTTTTGGTTCTTGTAATTGGGATATTGCGTATAATGTAGTCACATATATTGGAAAAGGATTATTCTATATTTCAATAATAGTAGTTATATTAGAAATTATAAGAAAGATAAGAGCAAAAGAGAAGTTAGTTATTCCAGAAGGAAAAGTAATACCAGCAAATGCAAAATATATATTAACAGATTATACTTTTGTATTAGGAACAATTTTTGTTGCAGTAACTTTTTGGACAACAGAAATAATGCTTAATATGCTATAAAATTCAAGAAAATTGTAAAAAAGAGTTTATTTTTTGAGATTTATGTGATATGATATGCTCAAATTAGATAATTAGGAGGTCTATTATGGAAATAAAAAGATGTGTACGTTGTGGAAGTTTACATACAACAGAAGGTGAAGTTTGTAGAGAGTGTACAATTAAAGATAATGCTGAAGTAATCAAATTAAAAGGAGTTTTAGATAGTGGACTTGAAGTTGGAACAACAAAACAAGACCTAGCTATAAAAGCAGGAATTACTGCTAAAAACTTAAATCGTTATCTTCAAGCAGAAGAATTTAGCGGAATATATTTCCCAGAGACTTCAAATAATATAGGTGGAGTACGAGTTATTCCTGAGAATTGTGATATAATCAAATAGGGGGAATTTTAATGACAGACATTATAAAAGAACTAGAAGATAGAGGATATATAGAACAATTAACTCACGAAGCAGAAATTCGTGAGTTATTTAAAAAAGAGAGCGTTAGCTTTTATATAGGAATTGATCCAACAGCTAATAGTATGCATATTGGTCATTTTGTTGCTTTGATGGTAGCTTCAAGACTACAAAAAGCAGGACATAGACCAATTATATTAATGGGTGGTGGAACAGCTACAATTGGTGACCCATCAGGTAGAACTGATATGCGTCAAATGCTTACAAGAGAACAATTAGATGATAATGTAGCTTGTATAAAAAAACAAGCAGAACGTTTTGTGTCTTTTGAAGGTGACAATGCAGCTATTATTGTAAATAATGCAGATTGGCTATTAGACCTAAAATACATAGATTTTATGAGAGATATTGGTTCGGAATTTACAGTTAGTAGAATGCTTGCACAAGAGTGCTATAAAAACAGATTAGAAACAGGACTTACATTCTTTGAAATGGGATATTTACTATTACAAAGTTATGATTTCTTGTATCTAAATCAAAAATACAATTGTAAATTACAAATTGGTGGAAACGACCAATGGTCAAATATCATTGGTGGTGTTGAGCTTATTCGTAAAAAAGAGACTTCTGAAGCTTATGGTTTAACTTTCAAACTTCTTACAACAGCTGATGGAAAGAAGATGGGAAAAACAGCAAAAGGTGCTTTATGGTTAAATCCAGAAAGAACATCTCCTTACGAGTTCTACCAATACTGGAGAAATATTGGTGATACAGAAGTAGAAAAAGTTTTAAAATTACTTACATATCTACCAATGGACGAAGTAAATAGATTATCAAGCTTAAAAGATGCTGAGATTAATGAGGCAAAGAAGATTGCCGCTTATGAAATTACAAAATTAATTCATGGTGAAGAAGAAGCTAAAAAAGCAGAAGAGGCTGCTGAGGCATTATTTGGTGGAAATAGAAACACAGATAATATGCCTACAACAGAACTTGCAAGTAAAGAAATTTCTATATTAGATGCAATGCTAGAAGCAGGACTTGTTTCTTCAAAAGGACAAGCAAAAGACTTGATAAATCAAGGCGGAATTTCTTTGAATGATGAGAAGATTACTGATATAAAATATATGCTATCTGAAAAAGACTTTAAAGATGGATATGCAATTATACAAAAAGGCAAAAAAGTATTTCATAAACTTATATAACAAAATCCTAAAAGGCTGACTTATGTCAGTCTTTTCATATTTTCTTAATACATTTGTAAAACAAATGTAATGCCTGAAAAGTTGACTTTTTTAGTTAATATATATATACTAATTGTAAGATAATGGAAACAAATGACAAAAAATAGGAGGAGAAGATGAAATTTAGTAAAATAATTTCTATAACTTTAATAATTATAATGTTGTTATATATAGTATTATCAAGCTTTGAAGGGATTGGTAATGTTTCTTATGCAGCAGGACTTACTTCAATTGAAGAAGCAGAAAAATTAGCACCTCGGTATTACTAATTTAGTAAATAGTTTGAGAAATGCACATCCAAATTATAATTTCCAATTCTATAATACAGGCATAGATTGGAATGAAGCAATACTTCGTGAGTATCAAGGACATGGTGCTTCACCAAAGAATTTATTTAATATTTCTAACAGCTATTCAGGAATGTGGTATTGCCCAGTTTGCGGAACAAAGAATTATGATAATGGAAGTTTATGCTGTGCATCAATGGATGCTTTAAGATATATGATGGATCCTAGAAATTCAATTACAGAAAACAGTGTATTCCAATTTAAGAGTTTAGAATCACCAGATGTTACTTATGAAGATGTTGTAAGAGTTATAGCTGGAACTTTCTTAGACCACGAAGAATGTGCAAGAGCAGTAGTTGAAGCTAGTCAAAAATATAATATTAATGGATATTACTTAGTTGCTAAAATGCTTACAGAACATGGTAAAAATGGTTCTACATTAAGTAGAGGAGTAACAGTAAATGGTGTTACATATTATAATTTCTTTAATATTGGTGCTTTTGGTAATGATGTAAATACTATAATTGCCAATGGTGGAAATTATGCTGCACAACATGGTTGGAATTCAAAGGCTGCTTCAATAATTGGTGGTGCAGAGTTTGCAAAATCTTCTTATGTAGGCAAAGGACAAAATACTTGTTATTATCAAAAATTTAATGTAGTAAATGCACAAAGTGGATTATTTTCACATCAATATGCACAAAATATATTAGCAGCAGAAAATGAAGGAAGTAAATTAAGAGCAAATTATATAATAAATGGACAAGTTACTGGAAATCATACTTTTATAATTCCTCTATATACAAATATGCCTCAAACAGCACAGGGCAGACCAAGTACAGCAACACAAAATAGAATAAGTTATGAGACAGCAGTTGTTACTGCAAACGGAGGATTAAAAGTTCGTTCAAGACAAGATATAAATTCAGCTCATATTGGTTCTATTCCTCAAAACACAGGGGTAAAAGTATTAATAAGAGCGTCAGCACCAAACAATGGATATTATTGGGATTTAGTTATAGCTGATTCATCAGGTTTATGTGGATATGTTGCTAGAAATTATATTAGAAAGACAGGAGAGGGAAGTAATGCTGGAGCTTCTAGTCCAACAGAATATGTACCTTCAAATCCAGCTCCAACAACACCATCAACGAATCCAACTACACCACCGAAGCCAACAACTCCAACACAAGTTGATGGAACAACTTTGAAAATAGAAAATAATATAGTTAAAGTTTCTGCTCAAATGACAATAGCTGACTTAAAAACAAAATATCCTAATTCAGAAGTTAAAGATGGTGCAAATGGTAAATTGGGTACTTGTTCAAAAGTTAGTATTGATGGAAAAGATTATGATATAATCAAAAAAGGTGATGTAAATGGTGATGGAGATGTTAATATACTAGATTCAGTAGCTATTATAAATCACATAAAAGAAACAGCAAAGATAACTAATGTTGCTAAATTAGAAGCTGCACAAGTTAAATGTGAAGGTTCAATTACAGTTACTGACGTAGTTGCTTTACTTAACTACATAAAAGGAAGTACATCAGATTTAAAAATAAAATAAGCGAGGGTAAAAAATGAATTACTGTACAAAATGTGGAAAAGAAATTCCAGAGGGTGACAACAAATATTGTGATGACTGTAAAAACAGTTTATTGACAGATATTGAAAATGATGAAGATAACAAATTTGAAATCAAGAAAGACCAAAAAGTAGAAAAAGAAGCAAAACATAAAAAAACAGGTAAGATTATAGGCATTATTGTAGCAATTGTAATTGTGCTTGCGATTATAGGTTCAGTATGTTTAGAAATTTCAACAGGTATGATTAGCCACATAATTACTGGAAAAAATGTTATTGGTATTGATGTAGGAAACAATAATAATAATTTAGGTTGTGCTAATATTCAAGGCAATTGGATATACTACATGAGTTTAGCAAATGATGGAATGGAAATTGCACTTAATAAAGTGAAAACTGATGGAACTGAGAAACAAGTTTTAGTTCAAAAAGATTGGGAAATTTATTCAATAAATGTTGTTGGAAATTATATGTATTTTGTAGCATTTGAGCCAACTGATGAAGTTGAAGCAGAAGCTACATCAACAGCATATCAAAAAAATAGAATATATAAAATGTCTTTAGATGGTAAAGAATTAAGAGTTATAAATGACGGACATTTCAGCAATGAAGGTGTATCTATATATGTAATAAAAGACAGAATTTACTATGTAGGCGAAAATTATAATATCTATTCAATGGATACAGAAGGTGGAGACAGAAAGAAAATAAATGACAATCAAACAGGGTTTGTAGGTATTACTGACAAATATATATTATATAATGATTATGCAGAGAACCCTACAAATGAATATGATTTTGTAACTTATATTATGAACTTAGATGGTTCTAATGCAAGAGCTGTAAATGGCAAGAGATTATACAATCCTAATATTGTTGGAGATACAATCTACTATGTAAATAGCGAAAATAATGCAATTCATAAAGTTAAGGTTGATGGTTCAGGTGATGAAAAAGTATTCGAATCAAGAGCATATAATATGAATGTGCAAGGTGATTGGATTTATTACCTAGACTATAAAGATGAAGAAGCTTCAGATGTAGTTTGTATTCATAAAGTAAAAACAGATGGAACAGAGCATCAAATTATAGTTGAAATGGAGAATTACACTTCATTTATAAATGTATTAGGAGACTGGATTTATTACACAGACCATTCAGATAACTCATATTTTATTAACTTAATTAAAACTGATGGTAGTGATACAATTACATTATATGAGTATAACTTTAATGGTCCATCAGTATCACCAGAAGGTAGTACACCAGACACAAATGCAGTGGACTCAGGGACTACTACAGAAAATACTACAGTAACAAATAATGCAATTGGTAACCAAAATTATGTTGCTAATACATCTACTACAGAAAATAATACAGTACAATAAATTAAAAGACTTCGTATTTCTACGAAGTCTTTTAACGTATTCTTTAAAATGCTGTACATAATATTACTATTACACAGCAACGTATTATAAATACATTATACTAAATATTATGCGTGTCGTCAACAAAAATATACTAATTTGCATAGAGTTTTTTGATTTTTTCATATATTTTTTCCATACTATTGCTTGAAAGTTGTATTCCAGCTAAGATGTCAAAATCATGTTTTGGATCATAAATTCTTTGTTTACTGATAGTTGTTATTTGATTAACTAAGGCTACAGTACCAGTTTTCATCTGATTTAATTCATTACATATTTTTTCAATTAATTCTGTTTTGTGTTTTGTTTCTTCCATCTTTTCATCAATTTGTCTTCTTTTAAAGGATTTTATTATACTATTTTCTTCTGTATCTTCCGGTAAAAAGTCGATAGTACTTGCTTCTTGTTCTAATTTTGATAATTCAGCTTTTGTATCTTTTATTAAATTAGAAGCTTTATCAAATAGTTTAGAATATATTTCATTTTCTAATAAAACTGATGTTTTATGAATTTTTGTTGTCGATTTTACTGAAGAAAGAGGAATAACTGTTAAAGTTGAATATGATTTTGCATTTTTCTTGTCAAGAACTACACAATAATGTAGACCACCTTCTTCATTTCCTACATTAAATCCTAAATTAGCTTTTATGATATCTCCGCATTTATATTCTTTTAAATATGCACTATTAAATGTTTTTTCTTGTTCTAAATATTTAATATAATCTTTTAACCAATATGATAGTAAATTACACTTTTTCTTTTTACTATTATCTTCGATAATACATTTATCTAGATATTCATTTAAAGCAGTTATAGCTTCATTTTTATTATTTATTATTTTTTGTATATCTAATTTATTATTTTCATTTTTTATATTTTTTTCTATAAAATTACTCCTGACATAAAAATTGTTATTTGCATTGTACAACAGATTTCTATAAAAAGCAACATTTTTTGAATATAAAGACTTATAAAAATAGTTGACAAAGAAAAAATAATGTATATAATATATTTATTATAATTTATGCCACTATAGCTCAGTTAGCAGAGCAACAGATTCGTAACCTGTAGGTCAGGAGTGCAATTCTCCTTAGTGGCTCCAAAGTAATATAAAACTGAGCAATGGGGAATTTGCTCAGTTTTTATTGTGAACCACAAGGTTCGTATATTTGTAATTAATAACTGGTAATGTACATAACTTTAGCTATGTACGGAATAACATAATCAAAATCATACCACCCAGAACAATTTGCTTCACCTTCTAATCCATTTGGATTAGATATGTAGACTTTACCTTTTTCGTCAGTTGCAAGTAATACCATATAATGTGATTTAGCAGTAAATCTATTCTTACCATTATCAGCAGATAGACATACAAGTATAGGTCTGTTTGTTAGCAAATGTTCTTCTAGCTTTTTTTCTGACCAATAAACATTGGCGTATAGAAAATCACTGTTTTCAATACCAAAATTATTTGACAATTCTTTTGATAAATTTGCGTAATTTAATTTGGGGAAATATTTTTTACGCAATACCTCTGGGGAATAGTCCATACCGTATCCACTTAGAATTATGGACATTGAGGTAATACCACAGCCATTTTCTTCCATTGTTCCGCCCCAATATTCATTTTTTGCCCAAGAGCTAGTCCAGTTTTGTTTATATTCAAGATAGGTTTTTTTATGGCTATTTTCAGTTGTAAAAGTTGTGAAATATCCGTCTTTTCCTTCTACAGCCTCTTGTCCAATTCCAGAATAGTTTGAATTGCTTTTCTTGCCAACTGGTGCATATGCACCCATAAATTTATTATAAGCCATATAAATAATTATGAATAAAATTAGAAAACCGATAAAGTGTATTGATTTTTTCTTATGTCTTTTTTTCATATAACCTCCTTACAAAATATATTGTATATGAAAGTTATTAAGAAAGATTAAAGAAAAGCTTAAAACTTTATTAAGTTTTAAGCTTTCTAAAAATCTATAACATTTTTTCAAGTTCTTTTATTTTATCACGAAGTTCGGCAGCTTTTTCGAATTCCATTGCTTGTGCGTGTTTTAGCATTTCGTCAGTAAGTGTAGAAATGATTTCTTCAGCTGTCTGTTCTTTATTTATATCGTATTCGTCTTCAATGTCTTCAACAATAGTAGCTTTAATAACATCTCTAACAGACTTTCTGATAGTTTGAGGCGTGATACCATGTTTTTGATTATATTCTTCTTGAATTCCACGTCTTCTGTTAGTTTCTGAAATAGCCTTTTCCATTGAGTCTGTAAGCTCATCAGCATACATTATAACTTTACCATCAGTGTTTCTAGCAGCACGTCCAATAGTTTGTATAAGTGAACGTTCTGAACGAAGGAAACCTTCTTTATCAGCATCAAGTATAGCGACAAGTGAAACCTCAGGGATATCTAGACCTTCACGAAGTAGGTTAATTCCGACTAGTACGTCAAATTCACCAATTCTCAAATCTCTTATTATTTCAAGTCTTTCTAAAGCCTTAACATCTGAGTGCATATAGCGAACTCTAATTCCGGCTTCTCTTAAATATGCAGTTAAGTCCTCAGCCATTTTTTTAGTAAGGGTAGTTACAAGCACACGGTCACCCTTTTCAGCTTTTATACGTATTTGTTCCATTAAATCATCTATTTGATTTTCGGTAGGCTTAACTTCAATTTTAGGATCAAGTAGACCAGTAGGTCTTATAATTTGTTCTACAACATTATCACCTGCGTGCTCCTTTTCATAATCAGCAGGTGTTGCACTTACAAAAACACATTGATTAATTCTATCTTCAAACTCAGTAAATTTCAAAGGTCTATTGTCAAAAGCAGAAGGAAGTCTAAAACCGTAATTTACTAAAGATTCTTTTCTTGCTCTATCACCATTATACATAGCTCTAACTTGTGGTACAGTTGCGTGTGACTCGTCTATTAAAAGTAGAAAATCATCAGGGAAGTAGTCAAATAAAGTGTAAGGTGCACTTCCAGCTTCTCTACCACTAATATGTCTTGAGTAGTTTTCAATACCTTGACAAAATCCAGTTTCCTTAAGCATTTCTATATCAAAATTAGTACGTTCTTCAATTCTTTGTGCCTCAATTAACTTTTTATTTTCAGTAAAATATTTAACACGTTCTTCCATTTCTTCTTCAATAGTCACTAAAGCCTTTTCAATTTTAGCTTTACTAGTAACATATTGAGAAGCAGGAGGTACAAGAATATGGTTTCTTAGTCCAGTACTTTTACCAGTTAATGGATTTATTTCGTGTATTTTTTCAATCTCGTCGCCCCAGAATTCAATTCTAACAGCAGATTCACTTTGAGAAGAAGGATATATTTCAAGAACATCTCCTTTTGCTCTAAAAGTTCCTCTTTTAAAATCCATTTCATTACGTGTATATTGCATATTTATAAGTTTTTTCATTATGTCATTTCTTGATTTTTCCATACCAGGTCTTAAAGATAACATCATTTCTTGGTAGTCGATAGGGTCACCTAAACCATATATACAAGAAACAGATGCTATTATAATAACATCTCTACATTCGAAAAGTGATAAGGTTGCAGAGTGACGAAGTTTGTCAATTTCATCATTGATAGAAGAATCCTTTTCTATATAAGTATCAGAAGATGCAATATATGCTTCTGGTTGATAATAATCATAATAAGAAACGAAATATTCTACTCTGTTTTCTGGAAAGAACTCTTTAAATTCTGAGTAAAGCTGACCTGCTAAAGTTTTATTATGTGCCAAAATAAGAGTAGGTTTTTGCACTTTTTGTATGATATTTGCCATAGTAAAAGTTTTTCCGAGAACCTGTAACACCAAGTAAGGTCTGGAATTTTTTACCTTCTTTTATACCTTTTGATAAATATTCTATTGCTTCTGGTTGATCACCAGTTGGTTTATATTCAGATACTAATTTAAACATTTGTATTCCTTTCTCATTTAAAAAGTAACCCCTAGCCCTAATCGGAGTTACATTTTTTAGAACAAACTATCATCGATTTTTTCGTTTATTGCGTGCCAAACGGGGCAAAATGCAAGCATTACTCCAAGCAAGATACATAATAGTATTGCCACACCAGTTTCATAATTTAGGTGGGTCAATAACTTAATTGTGTAATTTGCATCACAGCCACAGGCTGCCCACAAAAAGATAATCGATACCAGCCCTGAAATCAGAGCTGAAAAAAGAACTCCTAAAGTTTTAAGAAGTATTTTCATTTAGTTCATTCCTCTACAAAGATTTGTATGTTACTAGGGCGATAACATAATTAGTAAATATTATATCATTAAATTCAGCTTAATTCAATACAAAGGATATAAAATCATAATTACTTTACATAATTCCCCAAATATGATATAATTAATACTATTGAAAAGAGAATTGAGGTAAATTATGGCAAATAATAGAGAAAAATTTGATTTTGAGCCTTTGGATGTAAATGCTTATACTGATTTATCAAAAACAATAGGTCCAGATGGGTTTAGATGTTTTTGTATCTATAACCAAAAAAAGTGTCAATATGCATATATACATAGCAAAAGATCAGCACAAGACGATAGTCATTATGCACCATATATAGTTTATTTATTAGGTAAAAAAGCTGGTATAGATGTTCCAAAAACAGAGCTTAAAGCTTGTTTGATTCCGAGTATAGAAACAGGATTATATAGAGATGCATTTTCACAAAGTTCACTTGTGTATATTAATGGAACAGGATTTGGACCATTTTTTAATAGACAAGTTTCATTTTTCCCATTTAGTGTAGTTAAGTCTTTTTATGATAATTCAGTAAATGGAGCCGATAATAGGACAAGTTATGATACCGTTGATGATTATATTAATGCTAATATGTACTATATTTCAGCAAGACAAAAAACTCCAATTTCAGAAGAGCAAAAGGCAGAAATTAGACAAAAGTTAGTAGATAATTTAATGTTTGGTTTAAAATTAGGAGTAAGAGGAGCAACTGATATAATTGAATCTGAATATGATAATCCTAGATTAAATAGTTTTTACTTAACATCTGGAAATATGTTATGTTTAAATCTAAGATCATCAAAGGTAAGTGAACTAATTAATGGAAAAACGTCAGAATTAGCTCAATTTGCTGAACGTGAATTTCCTACACAGTATAGCGTTTCAGGTGACAAACAAAGTAGTGTGAGTGAAGTTGTGAGATATTTATATGATAAGTATCCGGTAGAAACAGAAAAAGCCTATAACAAATTGAAACAAATAGGTATATATAATTTGAAAACAACTTTAGACGATTTTTCAGAAATGAATGAAGACCATAAAAAACTAGCTTTAAAACTATTTGCAATAAGACAAAAGACAATTTCAGAAGTACATCAAGAATATGAAGAAAAGAAAGTTACAAGATAATACAAAAGTTGACATAAATGTAAAAAAGATATATAATTATATGGATTAGAAAGGTGAAAAAATGTCAGAAGAAAGAGATTATAAATATAAGTTAGATTTAATTGATGATGTAATTGTAATAGGTCGTGTATTTAGTGATGCTGGAAGACAAAATCAAAGGGTTTTGAGGAATAAAAAAGAAGGTGTTTGGAAACCCAATTTAGGAATAAGAAAAAAAGATTTTAAAATCACAAAAACTTCAGCAGCTATGTACGGAGAATTTATAGCACATCTATTACAAAGAAAAATAGGATTTCCTGCTTGTGATGTAGATATTTTAAGAAGAAATATTGCTTTGCCTTTTTCAAAATCAGGCAGAAAAGTAGAAGTTCCTGGTTGTATTTCATATTTAGATTTGCAAAAGGGCGAAGATTTAGTTCAAGCAATTAATGTTTTGGCTTGGTATAAAACGGAACACTATGACGAATATATGAAGATAATGAATCCAGAAGGAATAGAGATAGCTCCTAATGATAGATTATTAGATGTTAATAATGAACGTAACAATAATAATATAGAACTTGTTATTCCAGCTTTTGAAGCTTATGCTAGAGAGTTAGCTGGTGCTAGCGAAGAAAAAGTTGCTACATTAAGGCAAGATTTAATAAACATGGTAGTATTTGATTGCAGGTTTGGAAATACTGATAGGAATGATGAAAATTATGGTCTAGCAGTTTCACAAAATGATGTAAGATTATATCCAAGTTTTGATAACGAATATATTTTAGGTATGTCAGAAGCAGTTGAAGAAATAGAAAAATATAGTGCAGCAAGACTACAGGAGCATATTGATAAAGACTTGACTTCAAGAATGGGTGTTTCTTCACAAGTTAGTAAATTAGGATATCAGGCAATGTTAACATATTTGTTTACTGCATATCCAGAGGAAACTAAGAAAGCTTATGAAAAAATTGTACAAATAAAAGAAGAAGATTTATTAGATATAATGGAAGAATGCGAAGGCTTAGATGAGGTTCATAAAGATTATGCATTAAGAATTTTTAGATCTAGAAAAAGAGGATTTAAATACGTAAAAGAGGAATACATAGATGATGACGGAAATTTAATTCCACAGGTATTGCCAGGAAATAAGCCTATGGAACTTGTTAGAAGAAGAGGCGGTTCTAAATCTGGAAAAACTGCAAAAACGCCAAGAGAAATAGAAACACGATAGGAGAAAATTATGGAAAATTTATATCTTAAATGGAAAGATTATAAAACAGATAAAAAGCATATTATAGGTGCTTTATGTAGGGACAAAGAAAACAATAAGTATTATTTTAAGCTTAATGAAAACTATATTAAAAAAGCTAAAGAATGTGGTTTTGCAGTTGCTACACTTCCTTTTTCTAATGTCAATAAAATATATGAGAGTGATGTACTATTTCCATTTTTTAGAATTAGGGTTCCTAAAGTTGAAAAAATGGACGAAGATGATATAAAAGAATTATTAGAAGAATATGATATGGAAGTTTTTGATGAGTTTGAATTTTTAAAAAAATCAAAAGGCGAGATAATGACTGACCATTTTATATTAGAGGAGGACAAATACTAATGGAATTTTCTTTTAATAATATTGATGAGAAATATTCTAAAGGAAGACCTGAGCGTATGGGAGATATTCAACCAAAGTTTTGGTTTACTGGCTTGTCTAGTACAATCTTAGTAAAAAGACAACATGGTCAAAAAGTTCCTGGTCAACAACAAAGAAGTAGAATGTTTAATCATTTTGGGGAGTTTTTTGGATATTGTTTAGCAGATAAGTCTGGTATTGAAGCTTGTCCAGTAGAATTAATTACACTACATGATACTAGAAATAGATATTCAAAAACTAAGCATTTGTATACAGCTTGTGGTAGTAAAAAAATATTAACACCTTCTCAAATGATGATTTTAGGGGAATCAATTATTAATACTTTTGAATTAAATCATCCAGAGAAATACAACAAAATACTTTCGAGGCAAGGTGATGTAACTAATAGTGAGAAGAGGATGTCATTAGATAGTCACGATAATATTGATATTATTCTAGCCTCTATTGCATATGGAACTATAAACTATGAAAGTAAATCAAAGAGATTTTCAGAAGCACAAATAAGAGAAGATGTCAAAGAGAATTTAAAGTCAGCAATTGATATGATTACATATGATTGTATATTTGGAAATAATGATAGACACTCAGAAAATTGGGCAATGTATGTGGATTTATCAACAGGAAAAATAAGACATTATCCATTATATGATAATGAAAGAGTTTTAGGATTAAGTCTTACAGAAGCTGAGGTAAGACAAGCAGTTAAATCAGGTAATTTAGATACTACAACAGAAAAGAGCGAATTTTCTAGAATGGGAATATCACCAATACATACTGGTGCGTCATACAAAGATGTGTTAAATCATTTATGTGCTAATTATCCAGAATATGCACTTCCAGCTATACAAAAAAGGATAGACAGTGTATCTGTTCAAGATATAGAAGCTTTATATGATGCAGCAAAAGGAATTACAAAAAGGAGTGAAGCCGCAAATGAATTAAGTTTAGCAGATGAATTACCAGAAGAGTATCGAACTTATGGTGTGGCATTATATAGTCAAAGAAGAGCCTTTGCTAGAGATCTATTAGAAAGATATAAAAGTGAAAGAGAAGGAATTTCAAGTAGAAAAGCTGAAGATAGAGAAGTAATGATGATATAAATTTATATAAAGAAGCTAATTTAAAAATTAGTTTCTTTTTTTATTTAAAAATATAGATTATTGTTAAAACTTGTGATATAATTTTAAGAACTTATGTTTTTTAGGGGAGTTATAGCAATGAATGATAGTATTATTATAAAAGGTGCAAAAGAGCACAATTTAAAAAATATTAATATTGAAATTCCAAAAGATAAATTGGTTGTAATTACTGGACTTTCAGGTTCAGGAAAATCTTCACTTGCATTTGATACTTTATATGCAGAAGGTCAAAGAAGATATGTAGAAAGTTTGTCTTCTTATGCAAGACAGTTTTTAGGATTAATGGAAAAGCCAGAGGTAGAAAGCATTGAAGGGCTTTCACCAGCAATTTCAATAGACCAAAAAACTACTTCAAAAAATCCACGTTCAACAGTTGGAACAGTTACAGAAATATATGATTATATTCGTTTATTATATGCAAGAATTGGTGTTCCATATTGTCCAAATTGTGGAAAGAAAATAGAAAAGCAGACTTTAGATCAAATAGTTGATAGTGTGCTAGCTTTAGAAGAGGGAACTAAAATTCAAGTTCTAGCGCCAGTTATAAGAGGAAAAAAAGGTGAATATACTAAACTATTTGAAGATTTACAAAAAAGTGGATTTGTTAGAGTAAGAGTTGATGGAACAATCTATGATTTAACAGATGATATTGAGCTTGCAAGAACAAAGAAACACGACATTGATGTTATTGTAGATAGATTAGTTATAAAAGAAGATATTAGAAATAGGCTTGCAGAGTCTGTTGAAACAGCTTTAAAATATGCTAATAATTTAGTTACTATTGCTTTGGCTAGTGGTCAAGAAATTCTTTATAGTAGTAACTATGCTTGCCCTGATTGTGGGATTAGCTTTGAAGAATTATCACCAAGAATGTTCTCATTTAATAATCCACAAGGTGCGTGTCCAGAGTGTACAGGTATTGGTTATTTAATGAAAATGGACGAAGATTTAATAATACCAGATAAGAGCAAAACCTTATATGATGGAGTAAAAGCCTTTGGTTCAAGCACTATGAAAAAAGGCGATACAATGGCAAAAATGTATTTTGAAAGTATCGGAAAACATTATGGTGTTGATATAAAAAATAAGCCAATAAAGAAATTGCCAAGAGAATTTTTAGAAAAGATTTTATATGGTACAGGTGACGAAAAAATTGATTTTGAATATACATCAGTAGCAGGTACACGTAAGTTCACACAAGCCTTTGAAGGGGTACTTCCAACTTTAGATAGAAGATATAGAGAAACAAAATCACCAGGTATGAGGACTTTTTATGAATTATATATGAGTAATAGCCCTTGTCATACTTGTAATGGTGCGAGATTAAAAAAAGAAGTGCTTTCTATTAAAGTAGGTGATAAAAACATTAATGAAATTACTGATATGCCTATAAATAAGATAAAAGAATATCTATCTAGTTTGAAATTATCTAAAAAAGAGCAAATGATTGCAGATATGATTTTTAAAGAACTAGAGCAAAGATTACAATTCATGATGGATGTAGGATTAGAGTATTTGACATTATCAAGAAGTGCAGGAACATTATCAGGTGGTGAAGCACAAAGAATAAGACTTGCAACTCAAATTGGCTCAGGGTTATCAGGAGTTTTATATATCTTAGATGAGCCAAGTATTGGATTGCATCAAAGAGATAATGACAAATTAATTCAAACACTAAAAAAACTTCGTGATTTAGGAAATACCTTGATTGTAGTAGAACATGACGAGGACACTATGTATGCAGCAGACCAAATTATTGATATTGGTCCAGAAGCTGGTGTGCATGGTGGAAATGTTATGGCACAAGGAACTGCTGAAGAGATTAAAGATGTAGAAAATTCTATTACAGGACAGTATTTAAGTGGTAGAAGAAAGATTGCAGTGCCTAAAAAGAGAAGAAAATCAAATGGCAGAAGTTTAGAGATAGTTAATGCTACTCAAAACAACTTGAAAAATGTGAATTTGAAAATTCCACTAGGGGTATTTAACTGTGTGACAGGTGTTTCAGGTTCAGGAAAATCAACTTTAGTAAATGAAGTTTTATACAAATATTTAGCAAGAGAAATAAATGGTTCAAATGAGAAACCTGGTAAATGTGATAAAATTAAAGGAATAGAGAACATTGACAAAGTAATAAATATAGACCAATCACCAATTGGTAGATCACCACGTTCAAACCCTGCAACATATACAGGAGTATTTGATATTATTAGAGATGTTTTTTCAGAGACTAATGAAGCTAAAATGCGAGGCTATCAAAAGGGTAGATTTAGTTTTAATGTTTCAGGCGGTAGATGTGAAGCTTGTCAAGGTGATGGTATGGTAAAAATTGAAATGAATTTCTTACCAGACATTTATGTGCCTTGTGAAGTATGTAATGGAAAAAGATATAATAGAGAGACTTTAGAGGTAAAATATAAAGGAAAGAGCATTGCAGATGTTCTTGATATGACAGTTGAAGAAGCTTTAGAGTTCTTTAGTAATATACCAAGAATTAAAACTAAGATACAAACTCTTGAAGATGTAGGACTTGGATATATAAAACTTGGACAACCTTCTACTACTTTATCAGGTGGTGAAGCACAAAGAGTTAAGCTTGCAACAGAGCTTTCAAAAAAAGCTACTGGAAAAACTTTATATATTTTAGACGAGCCAACTACTGGACTTCATATTGCAGATGTTCATAAATTAGTAGATATTTTACAAAGACTTGTAGATACAGGTAATACTATTTTAGTTATTGAACATAATTTAGATTTAATAAAAACAGCAGACCACATCATAGATTTAGGACCAGAAGGCGGAGAAAAAGGTGGAGAAATAATTGGTATTGGAACACCAGAACAAATTGTAAAAAATGATCGTTCATACACAGGTAAATTCTTGAAAAAGTATTTGGGATAAAAGGGGATTAAAATGTTTAAAAAATTGTTAGAAAAGATTAAAGATAAGAAATATTATTTAATTATTACTGTTATACTTTTTATATTTCTTATCTTTATGAATGAGCCATTTGATAAGTCATACTATACTTATACATCGCAAAATGCGGAAAATCTTGTGGGGCAAACAGAGTTTTTGGTTGCTAAAAACAAGGTATCACAGAAGTTTAAAGCTGAAAGAGATGACTTAGTAAAAGTAGGAATAAAGACTGTTACGCAAGACAGGGAAATTAATTCAAAAGCAAATATTGAAATAAAAGAAGTTGAAAATAATAAAACTATATATAATCAAGATATTAGTTTATTAGGAGCTAAAAATGACTCGTATTTTGAGATAGAAATAGATAGACAAAAGAATTCAAAAAATAAAGAATATGAGATAATTATAACAAGTTTAGATGCAGAAGAGGGAAATGCAACAATGTTTGCACTTGCTACAAATGACGATACGACAGGAGAAATATATAAATTTAATGATGAAGCTATAAAAGAAAATAAATTAATGCTTTCAGCAGAGTATTATAGTTTTCCAAGTGCTGTATTACACATATTATTATGGATTTTAATTTTTGTAGTAGCAGTAGGATTTATATTGTTTGGATTAGATGGAGCTGATGAAAAAACTTTCCTTAAAGTAGCAATTTTTGTTGCTATACTTTATATTTTTATAACACCGTTTCCGCATTACTTTGATGAGTGGTCACACTTTTTTAGGGTATTTTTAATTAGTCAAGGTCAATTTTATGATGAAATAAATGAAGCAGGAGAGATTGGAGGACAAGTACCAGAGAATTTTAAAGCATTCTTATTTAAAAAGACTACACTTGAACATTTTTCTAGCAATAATTTGCCAGAAATAGATTTCTTTAGTGAAAATAAATCCTTTGATTCACTTATGTACTTTTCTTCTACAATACCGATAGGACATTCAATACCAGCGATTGCTTTAGTAATTTGCGATATATTGCATTTGAATAGTTATGTAGCGATAGTCTTAGCAAGATTAGTACCATACATTTTCTATGTGGTATGTACGTATTTTGCTATGAAAAATTTGAAACATTATAAGAGCTTGTTATTTATAATAGCAACTTTGCCAATAGTCTTATATTTGGCAGGTAGTGTTTCACTAGATCCAATAATAAATGGAAGTGCTTTCTTATTTATTTCAATTTGTTTGAAATATTATTTTGAAGCTGAAGAAGATACATATATAACTAAGAAAGATATAATTTTAATTATTGTAACAGCGATAATGATTATTACAAATAAATATCTTACATATACACCATTAGTATTAATGTTTTTCTTAATACCAAAAAAGAAATTTAAGACTACTAAGGGGTATGTAACTATGATTGCAGTTTCAGCAGTTATAGGAATTTTATGTGTGCTATGGCAATTTTATATGTTAAATGCTTTTCCTTATGAAGAAGATAGAAATGGGCATGTAAGTCAAGAGGAGCAAAAAGCATTTATATTAGAGCATCCTGTTTTAGTATCAAGAACACTAATTAATCAATGTATAGTACATTTAAAAGAGCATAAACTGGTATATGCACCTGTACCTGCGGGGAATTTTGCAGACTTAACAGGTATAATGATATTAGTTGGAGCGATTTTAGAGAAGAATAAATTTTGCAAGGAAAAAAGAAGTAAAATTCTTTCAGTAGTTTTAATGTCTATATTTATAATCGCATTAATTTTAGCAACGGTTGCTGTATATTTGTCATTTACGCAAGTTGGAGCAGACAATGTTCAAGGATACCAAGTAAGATATAATGTTCCAATTTTAATGTTATTTTTGATACCTATTGCTAACTTATGTAGTATAAAAAATGAAACTAAAAATTATGAAAGAAATGTTGCATTTATGATGTTATTATTAAATCTTGATACAATGCTTGCAGTGCTAACAGAGGCATTTGCAAAATATTAAAATAGTAAAAGCCCTATGATATGTATTTATCACAGGGCTTTTGCTTAACTAATTGTTGTTGTTTGATTTATTACCTTTTTGAGAATTGTTGTTGTTTTGGTTATTGTTATTGTTTTTATTTTTGTTATTTTCGCTCATTAAAGAAGCACCTCCTTGTAAAAACTTTATAGACTTATTTTGGCTAAAAAATAGAAAAATATTCAAGATATTGTAAATTTAAGAAAAATAATATATAATACTTATATATTTTTAAATGAAGGTGAATTTATGGAAAATATAGTCATAGGAATTGAAGGTTTAGTTGGAGCGGGAAAGACTAGTATTTGTAGAGGTTTGCTAAGTAGAATTCCAAATTCAATCATTTTTCATGGTGGGAATTTATATAGAGCGATTGTATATGCCATGATGAAAAATGGTAGTACATTAGAAGAGTTAAAAAAACAAGGTAAGAGTTTAGACATAAAGGAAATGATGGATTTATTTGAGGTAAAAATTGAAATCGAAAATAATGAAACAGTTATATATATAGGTGAAGAGAAAATTGACGAAGATATTATTCAATCAAAAGATGCTTCAATGGCAGTTTCAACAGTCGGTGGGAAGGCTGATAATACTAAGCTATTTGAGTTTGCAAAAAAACTTATAGATACATACAAAAAAGAATATAATGTTATAGTTTCTGGAAGGGCTTTAATATCTATATATCCGGAACTTGATTATCATTTCTTTATTACAGCTAGTTTAGACGAAAGAGTAAAAAGAAAATGTATTCAGTATAAAGGCGAAGAAGACGAAAAAGAGATTAGAAACAACATTATCAAAAGAGATAAATTACAAGAAGAGGCTGGTTTTTATAAATTAAGTCCTAATACAAAAGAAATAGACGTAACAGAATGTAAAACTGTAGAAGAATCTACTGAAAAAGTATTAAGTAATATAAAATTACCAGCAATGAACTAAGAGGTTTTTATGGGATATGTTAATGGAAAATTAATTGAATTTAATACATATCTAAAAGGGCGCAGTGTAGCCCTTATTGGTCTTGGCGTTAGCAATATTCCACTTATAGATTATTTATATGATGTTGGTGCAAATGTAACTATATTTGAAAGAAAAGAAGCAGAATATATAGATAATAATGTTATGTACAAAATAATCAATTACGGTATGGAATATTATTTTGGAGAAGACTATTTAGATGAACTTGATGAGTTTGATGTGATTTTCCGTTCTCCAAGTATGCTTCCAACTCACGAGGATTTGATAAGAGAAGCAAAACGTGGGGCTATTATTACTACTGAAGTTGAAATGTTTATGGAGCTTTGCCCTTGTAAGATAATTGGTGTTACTGGTAGTGATGGTAAAACAACTACTGCGAATTTGATTTACAACATACTAAAGAAAGCAGGATATAATTGTTATTTAGGTGGTAATAATGGAAATCCTTTATTTACTAAAATTTATGATATTAAGCCAGAGGATATAGTAGTTTTGGAACTTAGCAGTTTCCAATTAATGAATATGAAGATAAGTCCTAATATTTCAGTTATTACTAGTATTTCAGACACACATATAAAAATACATTCTTCTTTTGAAGAATATGTTGACGCAATTAAAAATATTTTTATAAACCAAACACCAGAAGATACTTTGATTTTAAATTATGACTGGGAGAAAAATAGAGATATTGCTATTGAAGCAATTGGAAATGTTGTTTTTTATAGTAGTACAGAAAAAATCCCTAATGGTTATATGGTAGATGGTGAAGTTATTAAGATTTGCGAAAATGGTTTAAGACGTCATGTATTTGATTGTAAAAAAACTATAATTAGAGGAAAGCACAATTATGAGAATATTGCAGCAGCAATTTGTGCTACTAAAGAGTTAGTAGATATAGAAACACAAATTTCTGCAATAGAGGAATTTAGTCGGAGTTACTCATAGGCTTGAACTTGTTAAAGAACTTCCTAATGGAATTTTTTGGTACAATGATTCTTCTAGTGAGTTCCCAAGCAGAACAAAAGCTTGTTTAAATGCTTTCCCTAACAAAGATATAATTTTAATTGCAGGCGGATATGATAAGAAATTTGATTATACTGAACTTGGCAGGGAAATTGTAAAAAATTGCAAATCAGCGATTTTACTTAGCCAGACTTCTAGTAGGATAGAAGAGGCGATTGAAACAGCTTTAGTAGGTGCTAAAAAGGAAATAGATATATATAAAGGTTCTACTTTATATGAAGCTGTATATATTGCAAATAAGATAGCAGAAAGAGGAGATGTAGTTTTATTTTCTCCAGCAAGTTCTCCACTTGATAGTTTTGAAGATTATGAAGAAAGAGGAGATATTTTCAAAGGGCTAGTAAATGAAATTGTAAAATAAAGTAACATATTTATAAAGTCTTTCATATAATGTTGTTAAGGAGGTAAAATTTATGTTTTATCAAAATAACAATGATTATATGAGAGACGCTTTTTTTTATAGTCAACCACAAAATAGTACATATCAATATCCAGAGATGAATGGCTATAATGTAATGCCAAGTAATACGTTAGCTAATAGTACAATGCCTAATAATATGATGCAAGGTTGTTATGGTATGAACTATAATGCAAATCATTCAAATAATGTAGCTAATATGTATCCTCAGGTCTATAAAATAATTGATCCAGTTGCAAGTAGAGTTATTGCAAATAATAATTATCCATACTATACAGAGGATAATTTAAACAATATGGTAGATACAGTTTTCAACATTGTTCAAGGTGATGTTTCTAGCTTAACTAGTACAAATACTGTAACTGAATTTAATGCTAGTGATGATACTGTGTCACAAGGAACGGCAAGAACATCAAGCGCTACTAACAATAGTACAAGACAGACTAATACAAATACTACTACAAATATGTCTGGAACAGTTACTACTACAAGTGTTCAAAATTCTAATAATGATAATCAATTACTTAAAGATTTAATTAAAATAATAATTATAAAACAATTATTATCAAGACCAAGTGGTGGTTGTCGTTCTTGCAATATGATGAATAATGGAATGCCCAATTATTATGATCCAAGATATATGGGAATGATGTAAAAACTTTTAAAGATGTCTAAAATAGGCATCTTTTTTCAGTCTTATTCATTGAAAAAAAACTAAAAGTATGATAAAGTGTAAATGGAAATGGGGAAAGTTTATGCTAACAATAAACGTAATTTGTTCACGGAAAAATAAAAGAAAAGTATTTGAAAGACGCAATTGATGAGTATTCTAAGAGATTATCAAAATATTGTAATTTGAATATTATAGAAGTTCCTGATGAAAAATTGCCAGACAAGCTAAGCGACAGCGTAGCTACTTCTATAAAGGACAAAGAAGGAAAAGCAATGATTGCAAAAATTCCTAAAGATACTTATTTGATATGCTTAGACCTTAAAGGAAAAGAGCTTTCATCAGAAGAGTTTTCTAAAAAAATTGAAGACATTTCTGTAAATTACAATAGTTCTATAACTTTTGTAATCGGAGGAAGTCTTGGAATATCGCAGGAATTACTAAACTTATCAAAAGAAAAAGTTTGTTTTTCAAAAATGACTTTTCCACATCAACTAATAAGAGTATTTTTATTAGAGCAAATTTTTAGAGCGTTTAAAATACAAAAAAATGAAACTTATCATAGATAAAAGCTGTGTATTTTAGAAACATCAAACTAAAGCAAATTCACATAGAATTCACATAATTTTAATATACAGTTAATAATTTATAGGTATGATGTTAATGTAGTCAAAGGAGGTAGTTTTATTGAAGAACCGAGGAGTAATTATTAATTTAGAAGATATACAAAATGGTACTGCGGAATTCAAAAAAATTATGCTTATGTATAAGTCAGCATTAAAAAAATTCGAAACACGTGTAAATATTTATAGTGATGAATTTCAAACTTTATATAAATATAACCCAATAGAACATATAAAAACAAGAATAAAAACACCTGAAAGCATTATTAAAAAAATGCAAAGAAAAGGTTTAGATATTACTTATAACAATATGATAAATTATATAAATGACGTAGCAGGAATTCGTATTGTTTGTTCATTTATACCAGATATTTATAGAATGGTAGAAATGTTTGAAAAATCAGAAGATTTGAAAGTAATAGAAACAAAGGATTATATAAAACATCCTAAGCCAACAGGTTATTCAAGTTATCATTTGATAGTTTTAGTGCCAGTAAACTTTTCTAATGGTTCAGTGGATGTAAAAGTTGAAATACAAATTAGAACTATTGCTCAAGATTTCTGGGCAAGCTTAGAACATAAGATAAAATACAAATATGAGAACGAAGTTCCGAAAAATATATCTAAAGAGCTTGTTAGTTGTGCGCACATGATAAATCAAGTTGATAATAAGATGTCAAAACTTGGAGAAGCTACAATGCAACAGCTAACAAATAATACTAATGTAATGAATAATGGAGATAGGGTTAAATTAATAGAGAAATTTGAAAAAGTACTATTAATGAATCAAGGAAGTAAAAAACAAAGTCATAAATAATAAAACTTGCAAATAATTTGCAAGTTTTATTTAGTTAGTTACTTGATTTATATACTAATTCGTGATATCTTATTTTTAGAAATACAAAAGGAGAAAAAATGAGATTAGATAAATTTTTAAAATTAAGTAGAGTTATAAAACGTAGAACTGTTGCAAATGAAGCAGCAGATAGTGGTAGAGTATCTGTTAATGGCAAACAGGTAAAACCAAGTTATGAAGTAAAAATAGGTGATGTGATAGAAATTAAATTTGGAGACAAAGTGTCTAAGTTTGAAGTATTGCAAGTGCCTACTTCTAATAAAATAAATGGAGAAGTAATTAAGTTATTATAGGGGAAAGATATGGCTAATTTTGTACATTTACACGTCCATAGTGAGTATAGTTTATTAGATGGTATGTGTAGAATTGAAGAATTACCTAAGAGGGCAAAAGAGCTTGGAATGAAAGCGATTGCACTTACAGATCATGGTGTTATGTTTGGAGCAGTTAGCTTTTTTCAGGCTTGTCAAAAAGAAGGAATAAAGCCGATAATTGGTTGTGAAGTATATGTTGCACCACGTAGTAGGTTGCAGAAAGAAAGTGGGATTGATGATAGATATTCTCACTTAATTTTGCTAGCAAAAAATAATATTGGATATCAAAATTTAATTAAGCTTGTTTCACTTTCTTTTACAGAGGGATATTATTATAAACCACGTATAGATTTAGAAATCCTAGAGGAGTATAGTGAGGGGCTTATTGCACTTAGTGCTTGTTTGGCAGGTAGCGTAAATCAAGCTATTCTTAGTGACAATATGGAAAAGGCAAAAGATATTGCTTTATGGTTTAAAAGAGTATTTAAAGATGATTACTATTTAGAACTTCAAAATAATGGACTATCTAAGCAAGTTTTAGTTAATCAAAAATTGATTGCATTATCTAGGGAGTTAGATATACCACTTGTAGCTACGAATGATGCACATTATTTGAAACAAGAAGATAGCTATAATCACGAAATTTTACTTTGTATACAAACTGGTAAAAAAATGACTGATGAAGATAGAATGCGCTTTGAGACAGATGAATTTTATGTAAAAACGCCTGAAGAAATGGCAGACTATTTTTCTAATGTTCCAGAAGCTATTGAAAACACAGTAAAAATAGCAGAAAAATGTAATTTTGAATTTGAATTTGGTGTTACTAAACTTCCAAACTATGATGTACCTTCAGAGTTTGAAACACATAGTGCATATTTCAAAAAATTATGTGATGATGGTATTCGTGAAAGATATGGAGAAAATCCAAGTAAAGAGGTTTTAGATAGGGCAGAATATGAATTTAATGTAATAGAGAAAATGGGGTATGTAGATTATTATCTAATTGTTTGGGATTTTATTCATTATGCAAAATCAGTAGGAATTGCAGTTGGACCACGGTCGTGGTTCTGGTGCAGGTTCAATACTTGCTTATGCAATAGGAATAACAGATATAGACCCAATTAAATATCAACTACTTTTTGAAAGATTTTTAAATCCTGAAAGAGTTAGTATGCCTGATTTTGATGTGGATTTTTGCTATGAAAGAAGAGGAGAAGTAATTGAATATGTGGCAAGAAAATATGGCGCAGACCATGTTTCACAGATTATTACTTTTGGTACTATGTCAGCAAAGAGTGTTATAAGAGATGTTGGGCGTGTACTTGATGTACCATATAATGAAGTTGACAAAATAGCAAAAATGATACCGTTTGAAATTCATATGACCTTAGATAAAGCATTAGAACAAAATAGAGAATTAAAGGATTTATATGAAACAGATGAAACAACAAGAAGGATTATTGACCTTGCAAGAGGTTTAGAAGGAATGCCTAGAAATGCCTCAACACATGCTTGTGGTGTTGTTATAACTAAAGACCCAGTAGATACTTATGTACCTTTATATGTAAATGATGGAAACGTAGTTGCAGAATATACTATGACACTTCTTGAACAATTAGGTTTATTAAAAATGGACTTTTTAGGGCTTAGAACTTTAACTGTTATTGAAGATTGCAAAAAACTAGTAAAACAAAATAGAGGCATAGATGTTGAGTTTGATAGTGAAATGAATGATCCAGAAGTTTATAAACTTTGGCAAGAAGGCAAAACTTATGGGATATTCCAATTTGAAAGTGCCGGAATGACTTCATTTATGAAAGAACTTAAACCAGACTGTTTAGAAGATTTGATTGCAGGTGTATCTTTGTATAGACCACGGACCAATGGATCAAATTCCAAGATATATTAAAGGAAAACTTTATCCGGGTCATAATGAGTATACGCACCCTGCATTAGAGCCAATATTAAATGTAACTTATGGCTGTATGGTTTATCAAGAGCAAGTTATGCAAATTGTTAGAGACTTGGCGGGCTATTCGCTAGGTAGAGCTGATTTAGTGCGTCGTGCTATGGGTAAGAAAAAACTTGATGTAATGGCAAAAGAGCGAGATGTATTTATTAATGGGCAATTAGATGAAGATGGAAATATTGTAGTTCCTGGTTGCGTTAGAAATGGGATTGACGAAAATTCAGCAAATAAAATTTTTGATGAAATGGCTGAATTTGCAAAATATGCTTTTAACAAATCACACGCAGCAGCATACGCTGTAGTATCATATAGAACAGCATATTTAAAAGCTTATTATAAAGAAGAATTAATGGCTGCAACTTTAAATAGTTTTTTAGGTAATTTAGATAAAATTCCAATATATATAGATGAGTGTAAAAACTTAAATATTGAGATTTTAAAACCTGATATTAATGAGAGTGAAACTAGATTTACAGTATCAGACAATAAAATTCGTTTTGGACTTGGAACTATCAAAAATGTTGGTATAGGTGCAGTTGATGCAATAGTTGCAGAGAGAAATAAAAATGGTAAGTTTGAGAATTTTACTTCTTTTTGTGAGAGGATTAAAGATGAGACTGTTAATAAGAAATGTATTGAGAGTTTAATTAAAGCAGGTTGTTTTGATAATTTAGGGAAAAATAGAGCAACACTTTTAGCTTCTTTCGAAAGTATAATTGATAGTATAAACCAAACTGCTAGAAATGCTATGGAAAATCAAGTATCAATGTTTGATATTATGTCAGAAACAGAAGAAGTAAAAGAAACTTCAAAATATCTATTTACAGAAATGCCTGAAATGGATATGAAGGATTTATTAAGCATGGAAAAAGATATGCTTGGGCTATATATTTCAGGTCACCCTTTGGATAAATATAAGGTCTATATTGAAAAACAATCAAATATAAACTCCTTGACAATGCTTGAAATTAATGATGAAATTGCAGAAACTGGTTATAGTAAAAAATATAGAGATGGACAACCTGTAAAATATGCTGGAATTATAAGTAAAATAAAAAAGAAATTTACGAAGAATAATACCATAATGGGATTTGTTACAGTTGAAGATTTGCACGGACAAGTAGAGGTAATTGTATTTGATAGTGTATATACTAGGTCAAATAGTTTATTAGTCGAGGATAGTGTTGTTTTGATAGAAGGTAGAATTAGCATTAGAGAAGATGAACCAGTAAAGATTGTTGCTTCAAAAATAAGTGAGTTAAATGACAAAGAGGAAGTACCAATCAATAATTCTATAAAAACAATTATAGTTAATATTACTAATTTTGATGAGCCTAAAAAAGTAAAACTTCGTGGAGCAATAAGATTTTTCTCAGGTGATAGAGTAAATGTGAAAATTGCTGTAAAAGAGGGAGAAGAAGTAAAACCGTGTGGAGCAATTTTTGCAAATGACAAAATAGTGACAGCTTTTAAAGAGATTGCTGGAGAAGAAAATATTGAAATTGTGTAAAAAATGTTTGACAAAAAGATAAAAAATATATACAATGAAAATGTATTTAGGAGAAGATGATGAAAAATAACGAAGGAAAAGTAATTACAACATTAATAATTTTAATAGTCGCAGTAATAGTAATTGCAGTAGTTGCACATAGATTAATAACTAGGTCAGATGGACTTATTAGAAAAGCTACTAGTGACCAAGAAAAGTATGATAAAACAGAAGTATTAGAAGAAATAAATTTTATAATAACACAAAAATATTTAGAAGCTTATAATAAATCAACTACAGATGGAAAAAGTAAGGTAGAGGAGTTTTTTACAAAAGAAAAAGTTATTGCTTATTTAAAAGGTCAACCTATTAAAGAAGATGGCAATATTAATTTAGAAGAAGTGCCAACTGAGACTGTGTATATTGAAGATTTAAAAGGCGAAGAAAACTGTTATTATATTAAAATAGAAAACTTTAAAAGAGATATTACAAGTTACGGAAAAGGAGAAAATGCCGAAGATAGTAAGGATTATTTCTTTATAAAAGTAGAAGGTGAAAATTACAATTTATATTATAAAGATTCAGATGGAGAAATTGAGGAAATTGGTGCTCTTAATTTTGAGCAAGAAATTTAATTTAAAACATAATTTTTCCTAATAAAAGAAAGATACCAAGACTTTAAGTTTTGGTGTCTTTTTTGTACATGTATAAAATTGTAAATTTTGCCAAAAATATCTTAAAAAGGAGATTTTAAGATATGAAAAAGTTTTTTATTTTATTTATAATAGCAGTTATTTTACTTGGAGGTATTTTCTACACTACTTTTGCAACTTCAAAATTTGGCTCAAGTGGAGAAGAGGTAAAACAAATTCAGAGTAAATTAAAGTCATGGGGATTTTATTCAGGTAGTATTGATGGCGTCTATGGTTCAAAAACAGTAGAAGCAGTAAAAGCTTTCCAAAGAAAGAACGGACTAACAGCTGATGGTGTAGCAGGTGAAAAAACTTTATCTGCACTTGGTATACAAAGTTCTAGTGGTGGTTCAGGAGGAGGAACTGTTACTGCGAATAATAGCAATTTGAATTTACTTAGTAAATTAATTTATGGAGAGGCAAGAGGAGAAGAGTATCGAGGACAGGTAGCGGTTGCAGCAACTGTACTTAACAGAGTTGCAAATTCGAAATTTCCGAATACTGTTTCAGGAGTAATTTATCAAAACGGAGCATATACTGCAGTAAGTGATGGACAAATAAATTTAACACCAGATGCAACTGCAAGAAAGGCAGCGCAAGACGCAATAAATGGCTGGGATCCAACTTCACGGTTGTATATATTATTTTAATCCAGATACTGCAACTTCAAAATGGATTTGGAGTAGACCTCAAGTAATAACAATTGGTAAGCATATATTTTGCAAATAAGGTTAATTTCATTGACAAAACCTTTTCAAATTTGATAATATAGAGTGGAAAAGGTAGGGAAAAATGATTTTATATCCAAAACATTATTGTAAAAAAATTACAGATTTAGATATAGATTTTCTAAAAGAAAATAATATTAAAGCTTTGATACTTGATGTAGATAATACGCTTATAGATTATGATAGAAATTTTTTAGAAGGTCTAGAAGATTGGCATACAAACATAAAAAAAGCTGGCATTAAGACTATTATTTTATCTAATAGTAATAAAGTAGACAAAGTAAGAAATGTAGCAAATGCACTTGGAATTGAATATATTTATTTTGGAACTAAACCACTAAAAAGAGGTTTCAAAAAAGCAATAGACAAATTAGATTTACCAGTGGATAATATTGCGGCAGTAGGTGATCAAATTTTTACAGATGTGATTGGAGCAAATAGATGTAAAATTTTTCCTATTTTGGTCGAACCAATTAATGAAAAAGATTTACTTGTTACAAAATGGAAAAGACCAATTGAAGAAAAAATAAAAAATAATTATTTGAAGAAACAAATGAGAAAATAGGGGTAGAAATGTATTTTAATAATATTCATATAATGATGTATTTAGGTCTTGCAGCTATCGGTTGTATTGTAGGAAAATTTATGGCTTGGTGTAATTTACGATTACCACAAGAAAAACCGATTTTTAGCAAGGAATATTTTAAAGAAAATAAAGCAGGAAATATAAAAGGCACATATATAATGATGTTAGCCATTGTATGCGTATATGTTGCACTTTTATACAAATATGGGATAAATCAAACTTTTGTAAAGAACTTAGACTTAATAAAATTCTTAGTTTTAACACCAATGTTAATATCGTCTTTTGTTATAGATTATAAACATAGAATTTTGCCAAACAGATTAAATATGACGATATTTGAAGTAGGTATTATATTTACTTTTGTATATGGTATAAATAACTTAAACATTGCAAAAGATATGTTGCTTGGTATGATTACAGGTGCAGCAATTTTCGGAGCTATAACTTTGCTTGGTGGACTAATTGCTGGTAAAGAGGCAATGGGACTTGGAGATGTTAAGTTTATGGCAGCAATTGGTTTATTCTTTGGTATGAGTAGTATTGCTGAGATTTCTTTGTTATCATTTTTTATAGCTTCAGTTTTTGCAATTGTAATTTTAATAGTAAGGGGAGTTTTCCTAAAGTCAGAAGATGAATATATACCATTTGGACCTTTTTTAGTAGCAGGAGCTATTGTATGTATCTTTATACCAGGTAATACAATATTTACAATGTTTATGGGAATATGTGCAGGTATAAGTGATAAAATTTTGAGCTTAGTAAAATAGGGGGAGCTATATGAGTCCTGAAATAAAACAATTAAGAGATAAATTAAAAGGCTTGAATTTAAGTGGAATGATAGTATCAAATCCAGTTAGTATAAGATATCTAACTGGTTTAGATGCAGAAGGCATTTTAATTATAGACCCAAAGGAAAATCTTTTTATTACAGATAGTAGATATATTGAAAGTGTTAATAATAGTCTTACAATTGATGCAGAAATTGTTGCATGTGATAAAAAAGATATGACAAAATATGATTATACACTTATTTTTGAAGATTATAATGAAATCGGTTTTGAAGAAAACTATGTAACTTATGCTGAATATAAAAGATATTTAGAACTATTTCAAGTGAACCTTGTGGAAACAGAAGGTTTGATTGAAAGTCAAAGAATAGTTAAAGAACCTGGAGAAATCGAGAAAATTAAGAAAGCTTGTGAAATTACAGATAAGGCTTTTGAGTATATTATAGGGCATATTAGAAAAGGAATGACTGAAAAAGAAATTGCTTTTGAACTTGAAAGACAGATGTACTTAAATGGTGCAGATGGGATTGCTTTTGAAACAATTGTTGCAAGTGGTGAAAACTCTTCTATGCCACACGCAGTGCCAACAGATAGAGTAATTGAGGAAAATGATATAATACTTTTTGACTTTGGAGCAAAATATCAAGGCTATAATTCAGATTGCTCAAGAACTGTATTTGTAGGTGAAATACTAGAGGTACAAAAAGAAGTCTATGAATTTGTTTTATCTCAACAAGAAAAGATTATTGAGAATTTTAGAGAAGGCACTAATATAAAAACGATTATGAGAAATAGGGAAACTGATTATAGTTTAGAACATTTTGAAATTTTACATTCTTTTGGACACGGTGTTGGTTTAGATATACATGAAACACCTTCTTTAAACTCAAAAGTAGATTGCTTTTTAAAGAAAAATGCAGTAGTTGCAATAGAGCCGGGTGTTTATTTTCCACGGTAAATTCGGAATTAGAATTGAAGATACTTGTTTAATAGATAAAAATCAATGTATAAAGTTAACAAAAACTGGAAAAGATATTACTAGAATAAAATTGCTTGAAAAGGTTGATTTTACTAATTAAATATAGTATAATATACAAAGTAATAAAATAAGAAAAGAGAGGTATTTATTTATGGCAGAAGTATATATGGCAGGAGATTTAAGAAATAACACAACTTTTGAATTAGATGGAAACGTTTTTAAAGTAGTTGAGTTCCAACACGTAAAACCAGGTAAAGGAGCAGCTTTCGTTAGAGTAAAAATGAAAAACGTAATTACAGGAGCTGTTATTGAAAGAACTTTCAACCCATCAGAAAAATTACAAGGTGCTGAAATCGAAAAAAGACAAATGCAATATTTATATAATGATGACACATTATATTATTTTATGGATAATGAAACTTATGAGCAAATTCCACTTAACAAAGAGCAATTAGGAGATGCATTAAAATACATAAAAGAAAATATGGATGTTACAATTCTTTCTTTTAAAGGAAATGTATTTAATGTTGAGCCACCAATGTTTGTGGAACTAGAAGTTACATACACAGAACCAGGGTTTAGTGGAAACACTACAACAACTTCTGGAAAACCAGCTACTCTAGAAAATGGATTAGAAATATCTGTACCACTATTTGTTAATATAGGAGATAAAATAAGAATAGATACAAGAACTGGGGAATATATGGAAAGACTTTAGGAGGTTATTTATTTAATGTTTAACAAAAAGTATAATGACACAATTAAGAACTTAGAAGAGAATATGTCTAACAAGAGAGATTTAGAATTCGCTAAAAAGCAAGTTACAGATTTAGCCATAGCTTACTTAGATAGCTTGAACGATATCGAGCAGAAATATGATGATAAAGTAAAGCATTGTGAAGAAAGAGTGGATAATTTAGAAGAGCATATTCAAAAATTAGAGAAAGAACTTTTTGAAGAAGATGATGTTGAATTTGAACCTATAACTTGTCCTTACTGTAATGCTCATTTTATGATTGAATGTGATAACGAGCTTACAGAAATCGACTGTCCAGATTGTAATAATACAATAGAGCTAGACTGGGGAGACTTCGAGGACGATATGTAATTAGAGATAATCTAAGGGATTGACGGCTATGCCGTCTTTTTTTATGCCAAAATGTAGATGAGGTCCAGTAGTTGAACCATTAAGTTTTCCGTCTACGTATTTTGGACCAACATGACTTATTATTTGATTTTTGTTTACGACTTCTCCGAACGGAAACTAGATAGTTTGGAGAAACGTGACCATAGATAAATACTAGATTACCATTAGATATATGAAGACTATAACCATTTGCGCCATCATAGCTTGCAAGTACGACTACTCCTGAATTTGCAGAATAGATATCAGTTCCGAGCAGGCGCTGATACATCAATTCCTTGATGTACAGACGTCTTTTTAGTTATTGGATGTACTCTTGTGCCAAAGGGAGAAGTAATATTGTGAAATCCGAGGAAGTGGCCATACAAAATCAGAGTTTTCTGAAAAATGAAAATTAGGTGATAAGATTTCTGCTGATACATTAGGAGAGTTTTTATAGAAACTTATAAAGTTGAAAACTAAAACAAGTGCTATTATTGCTATAAAGTAAGTTTGTGTAAATTTATTATTCATATAAACCTTTCTTGCAGAATAAGATTGATTAACAGTATTAACAGTAGAAGGACTCGCCCTAAAGGACCGCGTCAGTAAAACTGTCCAAAATAAAAAGAGTATGTTTGCACATACCCTTTTTATTTTGGCAGGGGTAGAAGGACTCGAACCCTCACAGGCGGTTTTGGAGACCGATGTGCTACCATTAACACTATACCCCTATAAGTTACTTTAATATTATACAAAAATAATTATAAAAAAGCAAGTGTTTATATAAAAATAAAATAAATATGTTAGCGACAAGAGATTCTTTTTTTGTAGAAAATCTTGTCGCCGATTTTTTAAACAATATAACAGAAGATAATAATTCCGATAGTAAAGATACTACTTAAAAATGAAAGTATACAGATACTAATTCCACCAATTTTATTATTTAAAGTGTTTGCTTCATATAAACCATAAAAGAACATTTTTAAAAAGCAGTATATTACAAAAATAATTCCAACAAAATTCATAGTTTTCTCCTATTCTTTTTCAAATAAATGTGTTGAAGAAATAGAAACGTCTACATCAACATTGAAAACTGTATCTTTATAGATTTTATCAAAATGGATATCTTCTAATTCTTTATTTGTTAAGCATTTTATGCTATACAAGTTTTCAAAGTTGAAAATATCTGCTTCATATTCTTTAGACATTTTATATAAAAAATCTGTTGTAAGATTTTTTATATATTTTTCTGATATTTCTTCTACTTTGTGGATATTATCAGATGAAGTGTAATCAAAATTTTCTCCAGAAGAAGCGATATGAGCACTTGCATATATTTCTATATCTATATAAGGTGTGTTATTGATTATTTCAATATCCTTATGGCAGTCTTTTACAATTCCTACTTCTAAGTCTATTTTTGAATTTTCTTCTAAAGGATTAGTAATAGTGATATTACTTTCTTCTAGTTTATCTACTAGAAGCAAATATGCAATACTATCAATAGCAGATGTGTGACCTACCATACGGTCATCTTTGAAAATGGCTAGACCTTCATTTTGAATACTGTCTTTATTTACAGAAGTATAGATAGCAATAGTATCACCTAAAGTATCGTTAGTTTCTGATAGAATTTTATTAAAAGTAGTTTCAACAGAATAACCTGTATAATCAAAAGAATTTATAATATATTCGTAAAATCTTGAGGAGAATTCTTCTCCAGAATTTGAAACTTTATCGAGAACATCTTCTGCTCTATTACTACTAATTAAAATATACGAATTTGGTCTTATTTCGTGGTCATTAGATAGAGCTTTTAAAACATCACCAATTCCTTGTCTAGCAAGTTTTTCTGAAAAAATTATAGCTGAACAATGTGATAGATTAATTTTTTTATCTAAGTAGTTATTTAATATACTAATCCCACTATTTAAAGATTCTGCATCAACACTATATATAGAGTAAGCAGATGACTGAGAAGAGCCACCACCAGACTCAGAGGAGCTTTTGTTTTTTGCAATTTGTATGCTTATATGATATGGAATATCTGGACTATTTTCATTTACATCAATCCCGAGAGCCACTATATAATAAGAATTTTCGATAGTGTTTGCATCATAACAACCAGTAAGTGTAAATAGGAAAAAGGTTAAAATAAATCCTATAAAAAGTTTTTTTGTCATTTGTTTCCTCCGACTTTTTTGAGTATATTTGAATTTTAAGTTCGCAACTATTAAAACAAGTATTCCGAAGCGCAAAAGCAGAAAGTATTATATATTTATAAATTGTGCCTTGAATAAATTTAATTTGAGCTATATTAATTGGTAGTAAAGATAATCCTAAAAGTATTATGGCTACTAGATATGCAAACATATTTCTTTCAGTCGAAAGTGTAATTTTTTTGAATAAGGTAGTAATTATAAAAGTAATAATGCTTACATAACTAAAAACACATAAAATCCATAATATAATGAAAAGTGCATCTAACCTTTGAAGGAAATTTCCTAACTCTATTTTTCTTGCTAAAGAATATAAGAAGTTAAGGTTTGAACTTGCGTATATAGCTGGAAAAGCAATTAATAGTGAAAGTATAGTTAATAAAAGTAATATCCAAGAAATAACAAAAGAAATAATAGTTACTTTTGGAAAATCAAAACTATTTTTTAGCAAAGGTTTAAAAAAGAAGAAGAAAACTATTATACTAAAAGAAAATAAATTAGTTAGACCATTTACAAAAACACTTTTATAACCATCACCTAGTATAGGTGTAAAGCTGTCAATAGAAATTGTATCAAACACTGCACCAAAGCTAAAAAGAATACTAATAACAGTAATAGGTAAAACTATTGAAATAGTTTTTGCAATTGAGCGAAGCCCGATTATATTTGATATAAGTAGTGCTAAAATAAAAAATAATACTAAAAAAATAACTGGAGAACGATGAAAATATATAACTTTGAGTAGATTAGTAAAGTCTATTACTGTCGAAAAAAGTGTTAGAAATAATAAACAAATAAAAAATATACTTATAATAATTTTAAAAATATTTCCGCCAGAAAACTCTGCTAAATCTATTATGTCAGAACTAGGAAAGGCTTTAAATAATTTATTTATGATTAGCACAAGTGCCAAACCTATTATTCCGATATATATTAAATTTAGAACAGAACCAGTGCCAGTGTTTTCTAGAATTGAATATGGAAGATTTAAGATTATTCTATTAACCATAACAATTGATATAGCAAAAATTGCTTCTACTTTTCCAATTTTATAATTATTGTTCATTTTTCCTCCATTTCATACTAACATTTTCTTCTTTATCAGGTCTTTTTGTATTTATATAGTTATCTCTTTTTTCTCGCTTCCAAATAGGTGGCACATAAAACTTACCATTTTTAAGAATTTCAGAAACAGGTAAAAAAGGCGTGAAGTAAGATGTTCCAAAAGAAGTTAGTGAGTTTAACATTAAAAAGTGTATGAAAAATCCTAAGGCAATACCTAGAAAACCTGCAAGATATCCGAGTATAATATATAAAAATCTAAAAATTCTAATAGAAAATCCTAAAGTAAAATCCGGTATCGTGAAACTACAAATACCAGTGAAAGCTACGATTATTATAAGAATAGGGCTTACAATGTTTGCTGAAACTGCGGCTTCTCCGAAGTATCAACGCACCAATAATACCTACTGTGGTACTGAAATTTGATGCCATTCTAATACCAGCTTCACGAATTAACTCAAAAGAAACTTCCATAAGTAAAATTTCAAAGATTACTGGAAAAGGTATAGCTTCTCTAGAACTTGCAATTGCAAAGAGCAGTTCTGAAGGAAGTAGTTCTTGATGAAAGTTAGTTATAGCTACATAAAGTCCTGGTAAGAATATAGCAAAAAAGCTTGCTAAAAGTCTTATCATTCTTAAGAAGTTTGAAAATACATAGTTCAAATTGTCGTCTTCTGGTGATTTTAGAAAATCTAAAAAAACAGATGGCAATATCAAAACAAAAGGAGAACCATTAACTATTACTGCAATCTTTCCGGCAAATAAAGCGTTAGACACTTTATCCGAACGTTCTGTTGCCATAGTTTGCGGGAAGGGTGACCATTTACTATCTCCAATAAGTTGTTCTAATTGTCCGTGAAGAAGTTAGATAGTCAATGTCTAAGTTGTTTATTCTAAATTTTGCTTCTGAGATTAGAGACTCATTTGCAACATTTTTTAAGTAACAAATAGCTACTGAAGTTTTACTGATTTTACCGACTGAACATTGTTCAATAATTAAGTTTTCATTGTTTACAATTTTTCTAATCATTGCAGTATTTGTTCTAAGATTTTCAATAAAAGCTTCTTGTGAGCCTTTTATGACATTTTCATTCATTGGTTGAGAAATAGATCTGCATTTTATATCTCTAGTCTCAATGCAAAATGCAGAAGCAATTGTATCGACAAATAATGCGCAAAAACCGCTATTAACTAGTGTGATAATTTCGGAAAATTTATCTATTTTTTTGATAGAATTTTGCGGAATTAGACTATCAAAAATAAAATCTTCTAAATTGAATTTCTTAACACGTTTTACAGATATGCCACGACTAACAGCTGTAGAAGTGGTATCTTTTGGTTTCATACTTATAGAATTTTTTAATAATAAAGGGGTTAAAATAAAGTCATTAATAGAATCATTATCTACCATTCCATCAATGTAAAGAAGAAAGGCAGAGTATTCTATATTACGAATAGAAATTTTAAATTCACGAGTTACTATGTCGCTGTTTATTAGAGTATTGTATTTTGTTTTTATATATTCTAAGTTTACTGGAAGACTTTGAAATACATTTTTTTGTTCTTCTGGTTCTTCGGGTAAATTATTTGCAGACATATCTATTGAGAACTCATAGTTTTGTTTAGGTATATATTCAAAGTATTTAATTATTCTATTTAAAAACATAAGCAAAATATCCTTTCAAATTATAGTATGGAAAATAATTTGACAAAATATTCAAAATTTGTAAATTGTAAAAAAAATACTTGCAAAAATTTTGTCTTTGTGTTATGCTATGAGTTGGATTGAAAAAATCGTATAGAAAAGAGGAATGTATTATGAAATCATATTTAAGAAAAACAAAAATAGTTGGTACAATCGGTCCATCAAGTGAAATAATTTTAAACGATTTATTTGATGCAGGACTAAATGTATGTAGAATTAACTATTCTCACGGAAGTTATGAGGAGCAAAAAGAAAAGACAGAAGATATCATAAGAATTAGAGAAGAAAGAGATTTACCAATTCCAATGATTCTTGATATGCAAGGTCCAGAAATTAGAACAGGTATGTTAGTTACAGGAAAGAACGAAAAAATACCATTAGAAGATGGACAAAAATTTGTATTAGTTAATGAAGATATTGTTGGAGATAAAGATAGAGTAAGTGTAACATATAAAGATTTATATAAAGATGTTACAGCTGGAACAAAAATATTAATCGATGATGGAGCTATCGAATTAAGAGTTGACGAAGTTGTTGATAAAGATATTCATTGTACAGTAGTTCATGGAAATCCTTTAGGAAGTAGAAAAACTATGAACTTACCAGGTACAATTATCCGTTTACCAGCATTAAAAGAAAAAGATATCAACGATTTAAAAACAGCTTGCGAGCATGAATATGATTATGTTGCAGTTTCTTTTGCTAGAAACTTAGACGATATTGCTCAAGTTAGAAAAGTATTAGATGAAAACGGTGGAAAAGATATCAAAATTATAACAAAAGTTGAAAATGTTGAAGGTCTATCAAATATGGAAGATATCATTAAAGCAGCTGATGCTCAAATGATTGCTCGTGGAGATATGGCTACTGAAACAGATTTTACAGAACCACCTGTAATGCAAAAGAAATTTATTAAATTATCAAATAGATCTAATAAACCAGCAATTACTGCTACACAAATGCTTGAGTCTATGATGAACAACCCATTACCAACAAGAGCTGAAGCTTCTGACGTTGCTAATGCTATTTATGATAGAACAAGTGCTATAATGTTATCTGGTGAATGCGCTATGGGTAAATTCCCATTAGAGTGTGTTAAAACAATGGATAAAATAGCAAGAAGAGTAGAACCTGAAGTAAATTACTGGAAGAGATTTGATGATAAAGATAAGATAATATTAAATGACTTAGAAGATAATGTTGCTTATGCAACTTGTATAATAGCTAAAAACACTAATGCAGATGCAATCGTATGTTATACACATACAGGAGATTCTGCAAGACGTTTATCAGGAATGGGAGCTGCTTGTCCAATACTTGCAGTTACAGATAATAAAAGAACTTTCCGTCAATTAGGTTTAGCTTGGAACGTTTATCCTGTTTATGTTGAGACGAAAGAAACAGCGGATGCTATCGTAGAAGCAGGTATTGAGAAGTTAAAAGCAAAAGGAATTTTAGAGTCAGGAGACAAAGTTGTTTTGGCTGGTGGACATAGCTATGTTAATGGCGTTAAATCAAGCAAAACAATTGGTGGATTTGCTGAAGTTTAATAGAAAATATTGACCAGATTTTATATCTGGTCTTTTTTTATTTTTAATTTTTATTATATTATGAATTTTTTATGAATATTATTGAAAAAAGATGTTAATAAGTATATAATCAATTTGTAAAATTTTATGTACTTATAGAAGGGGTTTTATAATATGAGTAGAAAGAAAAAAGAAGAATTAAATGAAGGAAGAAGCGGAAAAGGTAAGAAAATTGCAATTATTATAGTAAGTATTATTGTTGTTATTGCTATAATTGCTGGAATTTTATTTTTTGTGCTAAAAAAAGATAATGGAGATAATTCTAATAATGTTGTAACACAGTCTGTAAAGATATTTACAGATAGTATGAATTTATTCCAAAATAGATATTCAGGAATGGTAGTTGCTCAAGATACTGTAAAGATAAAAAAAGACAGTACTCAGAAAGTAAAAGAGTTATTTGTTGAAAAAGGACAAGCTGTCGAAAAAGGTCAAAAATTGTTTGAATATGATACTACTGAAAATTCAAATAAAGTAGAGCAAACTAAGCTAGAAATAGAGAAAATGCAAAACTCAATTGGTAATAATCAAAAACAAATACAAAGCTTAGCAGAAGAGAGAAATGCTCATCCAGATAACAGTCAAGCACTTACTATTCAAATACAAGAATTAGAAAATGAAGTAAAACAAACAGAATATAATATTAAAACTAAAGAATTAGAAATAACAACTTTAAATAAAGCTATTAAAAATGCTGTTGTTAAAGCTGATATTACTGGTATTATCCAAAACATAAATGATGGAGAAAATGATACTTCTGCTGGATATCAACAAGAGCCAGATGATTCATATATAACTATTATGCAAACTGGAGATTACAAAATCAAAGGTGTTGTAAATGAGCAAAATGTTATGATGTTTACAGAAGGACAAAAAGTGATTATCCGTTCAAGATTAGATGAGAGTAAAACTTGGAGTGGAACTATTACAAAAGTAGATACATCAAATCCTGAGAAAAATGATAATAATATGTATATGATGTCTAGTAGTTCAGATGAAATGACAACTTCTTCAAAATATCCATTTTATATTACTTTAGACCAAAAAGAAGGTCTTATGATGGGACAACACGTGTATATTGAATTTGATTATGGACAAATTGCAAAACAAGATGGAATATGGATACCTTCATATTTTGTAGTTGAAGAAGAAGGTGGTAGCTATGTTTGGGTAGCTGGAAAAGGTGATAAGCTAGAGAAAAGAAAAGTTACAGTAGGAACTAAAGACGAGAATTTACTAGAATATCAAATAACAGAAGGTTTAAGCAAAGAAGATTATATAGCAGAGCCAAAAGAAGATTTAGTAGAAGGTTCAAAAGTAGATAAATATGATGATGTAGCTGATATTCCAATGGATATGCCAGATATGAATGTTGGAGATGGAACTGATTTAGATATGAACGGCGAAGGCGGAGTAATTATGGAAGACGGGGCTATGTTACCAGAAGGTGCTATCCCAGAAGGTGAAGCTCCAAGTGGAAATCCAGATGGTGCAGAGGCAGTGCCACTTGATGCAAGTAAAACTGGAGAGCAAGCTAAGCCTGCTGAAACTCCAGCTACGACAGAAGGAGCAAAAGAGGAAACAAAGCCTGCTGAAACTAAAGATGCTACTAAAGACGCTGGAGGTAAAAAATGATAGTTGAGTTAAAGAAAATAAATAAAACTTATAATCAAGGAAGTATGCCTGTCAAAGTTTTGAAGGATGTTTCTTTATCAGTAGATAAAGGCGAGTACATTGCTATAATGGGACCTTCTGGATCAGGCAAATCAACACTTATGAATATCATAGGTATTCTAGATAAAGCAACAGATGGTACATATATTTTAGACGGTGAAGATGTTTCACTTGCAAAAGATAATAGAATGTCAGATATAAGAAATCAAAAAATTGGCTTTGTTTTTCAACAATTTAATTTGTTACCAAAACTAACAGCAATTGAAAATGTTGCACTTCCTTTATTATATAGAGATGTTAGTAAAGCAAAGAGAATGAAACTTGCAAGTGAAGCGCTAGAAAGAGTTGGCTTGGGTGATAGAAAAAAATTCTTACCTAACCAATTATCTGGTGGTCAATGCCAAAGAGTTGCAATTGCAAGAGCTATTGTTGGAAATCCACTATTATTACTTGCAGATGAGCCAACAGGTGCACTAGATACAAAATCAGGTGAACAAATAATGGAATTATTTAAAAAATTAAATGATGAAGGTGCTACAATAATTATGATAACACACGAGCCTAATATAGCAGAATGTGCTAAGAAAACTTATCATATACGTGATGGAAATCTTCAAGAGGGGTTATAGAATGAGAAAAATTAAAATATTTCAAAAGAAAGTAATTATTCCTTTTATAGTTATCCTTGTCATAGTAGCAGCAGCAACTTTAGGAATTTACTTTTATAAAAAGAACAATGTAAAAGAGGTTTCAGTATATTCTATAAGAGATGTTGGTATGACTGATTTTTGGCAAGATAGTAATCAGACAGAAGGCTTTGTTAAAGCAGATAAAACTCAATCAGTATACTTAAGTGAGACTCAGCAAGTAGATAAAGTGCTTGTAAAAGAAGGAGATACTGTAAAAAAAGGAACAGCATTAATAAAATATAGTACAACTCTTACTTCTCTAGAGCTTGAGAAGAAAGATATTGATATACGTAAAATGGAGTTAGAGCTAGAAAATGCGAAAAAGGAATTAGAGAAGATAAAAACTTATCAACCTGGTGTGCCAATTTATGGTAATCCATTGCCAGAAGTTCCTGAAACGCCAGAGCCATCAGTGCCAGAACAAATACAGCTTTCTAAGCCATTGCCAGAATTGACAGATTCAAAAATGGAAACAGTACCAGCACCACTTACTGGTAGCGGAACTGATGAATTACCATATATTTATTTATGGGGCGAAGGCAAAGAATATGACAAAACTTTTATAGAAAAGTTAATTGGTAGAGGACCAGTAGGAAAAACGGAAGTATATGCTGTTTTTATGGTTAGGGAAAATAATGATATTAAGGGAGCATTTAAGAGTGCTTCAAAGATAAAATTTACTAAAAAACTAGATGAATATACTTTCTCAATTGTTAAGAATTATACAATAGATGAAGATCCATTGATAGTGCATAAAGATGATGTAGCTATACCAGAAGAACCTGAAATAAATTTTGAAGAAATTGGTCCTGCATATTCAGCTGATGAGATTAAGAAAATGATATTAGAAAAAGAAAAAGAAATTAGCGAAACTATCCTTAATATAAAGGTAGCAAAATCTGAATATAAAACTTTAGAAAGTGAACTTAAAGATACAACTGTTTATAGTAATATTGATGGAGTTGTAAAAACAGTTTTGAAAACAGATGACCCAGAGATTAAAACAAAACCAATAATTGTTATATCTGGTGGTGGAGGATATTATATTACAGGTTATATTGGAGAGCTTAGCTTAGACCAAGTAAAACCTGGACAAAAAGTTATGGCTATGTCATATAGTTCAGGATCAATGGTGGAAGGTGAAGTCAAAGAAGTTTCTAATATACCACTAGAAGGTTATAGAAATTTTGGTATGGGAAATAGTAATGTTTCATATTATCCATTTACTGTATTTGTTAGTGAGGAAGCACAATTTAGAGAAGGCGATTATGTACAGCTTACACCTCAAGTAGATACAAATGTAGAAGCAGGTAGTTCAAGTCTATATTTAATGAAAGCCTTTATACTAGAAGAAAATGGAAAATATTATGTATATGTTGCAAACCAAGACAATAAATTGGAAAAAAGACAAATTTTCATAAACGGAGGAGCTTACGAGAACTTAAAGATACAAAGCGGAATTACTGAAAGTGATAGAGTAGCATTCCCTTATGGTAAGAACGTTAAAGAAGGCGTAACAGCGGTAGACGGTTCTTTAGAGGATTTGTATAATTATTAAGTTTAAGAGAAAGGAAATATTAGAAAATGTTTGAAAACATATCTTTAGCACTACAAGGAATATTTAGTCATAAGTTACGTTCTCTACTTACTATGCTTGGTATTATCATAGGAATTGCAGCTATTATTACTATTGTTTCCACAATAAAAGGAACTAATGAACAAATAAAGCAAAACTTAATTGGTTCAGGAACTGATGCAGTAAATATTGAACTATATCAAGGAGATGGAAGAATTAATTTTCAATGGAATCCAGTACCAGAAGGAGTTCCTGTAATTTCTGAAAAAGATGTAGAAGAAATATTGAAATTTGAAGGCGTAAGTAATGCAGCAACTTATACAAGAAGAGAATATTCTGATAATGTGTTTTATAAAAATAAAGCTTTTTCAGGTTCTTTATATGGAATAGATAAAAATTATTTTGATGTATATAATTATTTTGTTGAGCAGGGTAGAAGTTTTGTAGAAGATGATTTTACAAAGTTTAGAAAAGTTGCGATAATCGACAAAGATACATCACAAACTTTATTCCAAGGAGAAAATCCGGTAGGTAAGATTTTAGAGATATATAATGAGCCATTTACTATTATCGGTGTAGCTGAACAAAGAATTAAATTTAAACCAGTTATTAATTCTTTCCAAGATTATATGACATATTCTGGAAATAGTAATGGTCAGATATTTGTGTCATCAGCTGCTTGGCCAATTATATGTATGTTTGATGAGCCACAAAATATTGTTGTAAAATGTACTTCAACAGATGAAATGACAACAGCAGGTAAGAAAACTTCAGATTACTTGAACACTAGAATTACAGCTACACAAAGTGAAGAAGGAATGGAATTAGCTTATAAAAATGATGACTTGTTAAAACAAGCAAAACAAATACAAGATTTAAGTGCTTCTACTAATAATCAATTGATATTAATTGCAAGTATTTCTTTGTTAGTAGGTGGAATTGGTGTAATGAATATAATGCTTGTATCTGTAACTGAAAGAACAAAGGAAATAGGACTTAAAAAAGCACTTGGAGCAAGAAGAAAGAGAATATTATTACAGTTTTTAACAGAAGCATCTGTACTAACTAGTATAGGTGGTGTGTTGGGAGTACTTGCTGGAATTGCGTTATCACAGATTATTTCAAAAATATCTATGACACCAGTTGCAATTAGTCCATTAGCGACAGTTATAGCAGTTGTATTCTCAACTGTAATAGGAGTAGTTTTCGGAATTATTCCTGCAATGAAGGCATCTAAGTTAAATCCAATTGACGCATTAAGAAGTGAATAAAAATAAGCGGTATCATTAGATACCGCTTTTAAATATTTATTGTATTAGTTGTGTTTGCTTCAAGCTCTCGCTCATATTTTTCTAGTAATTGTTGTTGTTTTTTGTATTCTTGAAGTTCTTTTCTGGTTTGTACTATATTACGCAATTTTACATAATCATTGACTGAAATTAGAGTAAACAAGATTGCTACAATTATAATACCTGTAATTAAATTACGTTTTGCCTCTTGCGACATTTTTCCAATTTTTTCATCAACAAATTTATGGACATTCTTTTTCAAGAAGAAGTCGATGGTTTCTTTTGGTGGTTCTTCTTGTTTAGGAGCCTTATAGTATTTATTGTAAGGACTATATGAGGAATGATTAAAATCAGGAGGAGTATATTGTGGCTCAGGTGGTTCTAACGAAAGATCATATTCTCTACGTCTTTCTGGAACAGATAAAACGTCATAAGCGTCATTTAACTCTTTTGTGATTTTTTCTCCATATTCTTTTGTTCCTTTATAAATATCTGGGTGATATTGTTTTATTAAGTTTATATAAGAGTCTCTAATTTCTTGCTGAGAAGCATTTTTTGAGACTTTTAAGATTTCATAATAATTCATAAAAAAACCTTTCTTTTGTTTACAAAAATATTATATAAGAAAAGTAAAGAAAATACAATCTAAAACTTGAAAAAGTCGACAAAATAGTATAAAATATTTACGATTAGGAGGAGAATTTTTGTGCAAAGCAAGCAGTTAGATTTTCTAGTTAAAGTTAAAGAGAAAATAAAAGATAAAAGAAAGCAATATTTTATACTAACAATGGGTTGCCAGTTAAATGAAAACGATTCAGAAAAACTAGCTGGTATGTTATACGATATGGGGTATAGCGAGGCTTCAAGTTTAGAAAATGCAGATATAATTGTTTTTAATACTTGTTGTGTTAGAGAAAATGCAGAAGAAAGACTTTTTGGAAAGCTTGGTGAGATTAAAAATCTAAAAGAGAAAAAAGATTTAATCATTGCTATTGGCGGTTGTATGATGCAAGAAAAAGAAATGTCTGCAAAAATCAAGAAAAGCTATCCATATGTAGATATTGTTTTTGGCACACACACCTTACAAAATTTTCCAGAAAACGTTTATAAAGCTTTAATAGAACATGAGAAGGTTAAAGATATTATTGACATAGATGGCGAGATTTATGAGGGAATTCCGATTAAAAGAAATGATGATTTCAAAGCTTCTGTTACTATAATGTATGGTTGCAATAATTTTTGTTCATACTGCATAGTTCCTTATGTAAGAGGAAGAGAAAGAAGCAGAAATCCAAAAGATATATTAAGCGAAGTAGAAGGCTTGGCAAAAGAGGGATATAAAGAAATTACATTACTTGGTCAAAATGTTAATTCATATATGGCACATCCTGGAGCAGACTTAGAAGGAGCAGGTGAGATTAATTCTTTTGCAAAATTACTTGACGCAGTTTGTAAAATAGAGGGAATTGAAATTGTAAGATTTATTTCACCACATCCTAAGAATTTTACAGATGATGTTATAGATGCAATTGCAAGAAATGAAAAAATTGCTAGAATAATACATTTACCTTTACAGTCAGGAAACACGAAAGTGCTAAAGGAAATGAATAGAAATTATACAAGAGAGCAGTTCGTTGAACTAGCTGAAAAAATGAAAAATAAGATACCAAATGTAGTATTTTCAACAGATATTATAGTAGGATTTCCAGGTGAGACAGAAGAAGAATTTGAAGATACTTTAGATGTGGTAAGAAAAATAAATTTTGAACAGATTTTTATGTTCATATACTCTCCACGTGAAGGAACGCCAGCAGCTGTTAGAGCTGATCAGATTCCAGAAGAAATTAAACATGAGAGATTTGATAGATTAAAAGAATTGTATGATTCAAAGGTAAACGATAATAATCAAAAATATTTACATACTAAACAAAAAATTTTAATTGAAGGTTTTAGTAAAAACAATAACCAAATGCTTACAGGTAGAACTGATACTAATAAAGTAGTAGTCTTTGAGCCAAAAGGTAGTGAGAAAATTGGTGATATCATTATGGTAGAAATTGAAGAAGAGCATAAATGGTATTTAAAAGCTAAAATTATAGATTAAGAAAGTGAAAGGGTGCGCAAATATGACTAATAATCAAGAAATAGTAGAAAAAGAAAGTATAACTATTGATGTTACTAGAATTTTAACTGGAGAGGCTTCAATTAGAAAGACTGCAAAGCAGTTTGGTTTAAGAAGAGATGATTTGATAAAAAGAATTAAAGATACTTTCAAAGATGATGAACAAGCAATTTCTCAGCTTAATTTTATAGTAGCTATAAATAAGATTATTTTTGATGATTTAGCTCTTGCTGATGCTGCAAAAGAGCTTGAAATGGACGAGAAAGAGCTAGATAGTAGAATTGTAGAAACACTTAGAGGAAATAGAGATAAATTACGTAAATATTATGAAAAGACAAGAGGTCCAATTGAGAATAATAATGAACGTAGATACCCAAACAAAGGTAAAAAGAATTTCCAAAAAAGAAGAAATTATAGAACAAATAAATTAAATCGAAGATATGATGAAGGGAAAGAGGAGTAAATAAATGGCAGAGCTTTCACCTATGATGCAAAACTATATGCAAACAAAAGATAAATATAAAGACTGCATATTGTTTTATAGATTAGGAGATTTTTATGAAATGTTTTTTGATGATGCTATTACTGCGTCAAGAGAACTTGAGATAACTTTAACTGGTAGAGCATGTGGTTTAGAAGAAAGAGCACCAATGTGTGGCGTTCCTTTTCATGCTGCCGAGATGTATATATCAAGATTAATTGCAAAAGGATACAAAGTTGCTATTTGTGAGCAATTGGAAGACCCAAAAGAAGCCAAAGGGATTGTGCAAAGAGATGTAATTAGAGTTGTAACACCTGGTACAGTTATTGAAACAAATATGCTAGAAGAAAAGAAAAACAACTATATAATGAGTATCTTCAAAAAAGGTATGTACTATGGACTAGCCGTTTGTGATATAAGTACTGGTGATTTTTATTCAACTAAAATTATGCTTCCAGAAAATAATTTTGAGAAATTATTAGATGAATATGCAAGATACTTACCGTCAGAAATTGTTGTAAATACTGAAATGGGCTCAAGAGAGGCAGAACTGGAAATAATGAAAAACAAGTGGAATACTTTTGTTACAGTAAGAGATGATGGAATGTTTTCTACTGATATAAGTATTCTCCAAAAACTATATACAATTGTTGATAGTAATGATGAGAAAAAGGAAAGTTTAAAAGATGACACTTTTTCAGTTGCTGCTATTAATGGCTTACTAAATTATTTTACAGAAACTCAAAAAGTAAAATTAGAACATATTAATAAAATTAAATTATATGAAGTACAAAAATATATGGCGCTAGATGTAAGTGCTAGACGTAGTTTAGAACTTATAGAGCGTATGTCAGACAGAAGTAAAAAAGGGACATTAATTTGGGTATTAGACCAAACTTCAACTTCAATGGGAGGAAGACTTTTAAGACGTTGGATAAATGACCCATTGTTAGAGGTAGCTGAAATAAATAAAAGGCTTGATGGAGTCGGTGAGTTTAAGGATAATCTAATTTTAAAAGGTGAAACAATACAAATTCTTAATAAAGTTTATGATATAGAAAGGCTTGCAGGTAAGATTTCTTATGGAAATGCTAATGCAAGAGATATGATATCACTTAAGAATTCTTTGCAGAAATTACCAGAACTTAAAAAATTATTGAAAGATACAAAGTCAGAGGCTTTAAAAGAATGCTACGAGAAACTAGATGAACTACAAGATATTGCCAAACTTATTGATGATGCAATTGTTGAAGAACCACCAATTAGTATTAAAGAAGGTGGAATAATCAAGAGGGGATATAATCCTGAAATTGATGAGTATAAAAGTGCTTCAACAGACGGCAAAAGCTGGATAGTTGAACTTGAAGCCAAAGAAAGAGAAGCCACTGGAATTAAGAATTTAAAAGTTGGATATACAAAAGTTTTTGGATATTATATAGAAGTTACAAAATCTTTTTTGAAGCAAGTGCCAGAGAGATTTATAAGAAAACAGACATTAACAAATGCAGAAAGATTTATTACAGAAGAATTAAGAGAGATGGAGACAAAAATTTTAGGTGCAGAAGAAAAGGCAGTAGCACTTGAGTATAATGAGTTTGTAAAAATAAGAGAATTTATTGCTAGCAATATTGAGAGATTACAAACTTCAAGTAGTATTATTTCTAAAGTTGATGTTTTGTCTTGCTTAGCAACAGTTGCAGAAGACAATAATTATGTTAGACCAGAGATAAATGATGGAACAGAACTTAAAATTGTAAATGGTAGACACCCAGTAGTTGAAAAAATGCTTGGCAATGGCGAGTTCGTGCAAAATGATACTGAACTTGATAATGATAGTACAAGAGTTGCTATTATTACAGGTCCTAATATGGCTGGTAAATCTACATATATGAGACAGGTAGCTATTATAGTATTAATGGCACAAATTGGAAGCTTTGTGCCAGCAGATAGTGCTAGACTTGGAGTAGTAGATAAAATTTTTACTAGAGTTGGCGCATCTGATGATTTAAGTATGGGTCAAAGTACTTTTATGGTTGAAATGGCAGAGGTGTCAAACATATTAAAAAATGCGACTTCAAAGAGTTTAGTAATACTTGATGAAATTGGTCGTGGAACTTCTACTTATGATGGACTGTCTATTGCATGGGCAGTTGCAGAATACATTGCAGATAAAGAAAAGATAGGTTGCAAAACTTTATTTGCGACACACTATCACGAATTAATTGAATTAGAAGAAAAAATTGAAGGCATAAAAAATTATTCGATTGCTGTAAAGGAAAAAGGAGAAGATATAATTTTCTTAAGAAAAATTGTAGAAGGTGGAACTGATGAGAGCTATGGTATTCATGTAGCAAAACTTGCAGGTGTGCCTAATACAGTTGTAACAAGAGCCAATAAGATTTTGAGATCTTTAGAAAAAGGTGGAGTAAAAGTTAAAGAAGACAAAGAAGATAAGAAACAAGTCGCTGGACAATTTGATTTCTTTAATATTAAACTTGCTGATATTGCAAGTGAACTTGATAAAGTTAACTTAAATGAGCTTACTCCGATAGATGCTTTAAATGTTCTTGTTAAGATGAAAGAGAAGATGAAGTAAGACAAAATGGAACGTAAATTTGATAGCTTAGAAGCGATAGCAAGAAGTATTCCAGAGGACTGGAGCATAAAAGAAAGAGCAAGAGCAGCATATTTAAAACTTGGTGCAAATTGTTTTTATAATACAAAATTTAATCATTTATTTGGTTATCCACAAGTAGATATTTTTAATGAAACAGATGGATTTTCAATACCTAACATTGGTGTTTGTAAGAAATTTACTAACCAGTATTTGATGTTGCTGACTAAGATGGGTATAAAATGTCACGAATTTAGAGAAGAGACTGATGATTTTGGAATGTATCATAATGACGCAATATTTTTTGATGAAGATGGTGAGGACTATATTGTTAATTTAGCAATAGATTTAGCAAGAATACAATCAAATTCATCAACAGTAGGTTTTGCTGATACAATAATTTCACCAGAAGAACTAAGAGATATAGATTTGAAAATAGGATATATAACGCAGAGTAAAGGATATACTGATGAATATACCAAGCAGCTTAGAGCATATATGGAAGGATATGATTTATCACAATCTGAAAAGGTAGACATGATGTTTAGAATTTTTCCTAAGTTTTTCGATTTTTCTAGCATGGGAGATGAAGAACAAGTAAAAACTGTACGATATTTTATGGGTAAGGTTTTTGGTTGGAAAGATGCAACGTTATGTAGAAGTTATAATCATGATAAAGGTGAAGAAGATTACTATATAAAATGCTTTGATGAGGCAAAACCCGGAGTGCCACCACGCACAGTATATCATTTCTTTAATAAACAAACACGTACTTATGAGCCAATAGACTACAAAGAGCTTGTAGCTAGTGGTATAATAAAAAATACACAGAAATATCATTAAAATTAGAAGTTCACTTTAAAAGTGAGCTTTTTGAATTACTGTTTACATAATTTGGAAAATATGGTATAATAGAAAATGTGTGAAAGGAAAAAATTATGTATTCTATAAAAGATAGTGTAGATTTAAGTAAAATGAAAAGAATAGGCATTTTAACAGTAAGAGATGCTTGTTTATATGATGATGTAAGTAGATATATGACAGATAAAGCTGGAACACCTACACAGTTTTTCTATAACAAACTAAAATCAGCTTCATATCAAGCTGGAGATACTTCTATATTAAGTACTAGAGGCGATACAGGTATGACTGTTGCAAAATTAGATAATGATGCAATTTTCTTGTATTCAGAAAATGAAGTAATGTCAGCAGAAGATTTTGTACATATTTGGGTAAAATTGTTTGAAAGTGTTAGAAGCACTAGTATAGATTTAGAAAGAAGTATATATGCAAGATTTGGATTTGATTATTTATATATGAATTTCGTAAATTTAGCACTTACCACTGGTATGACCCCAGAAGTTATGCAAGAATACTTAGAGAGCTTTGAACGCATGAAGGATAGAAAGACTACATATACAGCAAAAGAAGATGATATTTCAGTAAGATATCATGGAAAAGATGGAGTCATTGGTGTCGAATATTCTTCACAAAATGGAAAAAGTACAGATAGATTTTTAGATGCAATGATTAATATATCACCAGATATAAGACTTCTTATGTCAAATACAATAGTAACATCTTCAAGAATGACTTTGAAAGATGTTTTAGTAGAAGCAATCAGAAATTCAGAACGACAATATTATAGTTGGAGCGAAAAAGAAATTGCAAGTCTTGTAGAAAGTAAGTTAGCTTCTGGAAAACCTATTGATGAAGAAAAAGAACAGAAATTTTATGAGGCTTTTAGAAAAGAAAGCGAGAGGAATAAAGCTAGAATTTTAGACCGCAATAAAAAATACAAAGTTTTTCCTGCTTTTAGTCATGTGATGGGTTTGTTTGGAGACAAAGAAGAGGAAGAAGAACAGGACGAAATAGATACAAAATATATGTTAGAGTGGTATGAGGGCGATCCAGATAATGGAATTCAGGCGATTAATTATGCTCTTGGAATGATGTCAAGACAGATGCAAACTGAACAAGTAGTTAATCCAAAAGCAATACGAAATCAACCACAAGTAAATGATTATATGGCAGTTCTAGCTGACCGTACTCAAAAATTAAATTCGCGAGCAAAACGCCGTGAGCAACAAGCAAAAATACATTATTAATTAAAAAGCAATGAATTAATGATAATTCATTGCTTTTTTGGTGGAGGTGAGGAGAGTCGAACTCCTGTCCCGCATAGTATCCAGATAGACTTCTACAAGTTTAGTTTGTTATTAAATTTCCTTTAAACATCTTTAACAAACAAAATTTATTTAAAGTAGCTCTATAAAAATCCCATTAGTATAAAGAGCAGATACTAACTTCGTTTCCTGCTAATTATCGCCTTATCTTAAACCGCAGGTTGTAAAAGTAAGACGTCGCAGCGACTAGGCAGCGAATGCTAATTCATTATTATCAGCGTTTATTTTATTTCTGCCTTTTTAAGTGGCCAGGCAGCTCCACTACTTGCTATCTAAAATTCAGCTATACAGTCGAAACCAAATACACCCCCGTATTTTAATAACGCCGTACATTACATTATACTCTTATATTATATTACATGTCAAGAAAAACATAACAAAATGCGATATTTTTTGTGACACATTTGCTTTAAACCTATAAAGTTCAAATTGAAAATTTAGAATTATAGTAATCGAGTATTTTGATTGACATATGATATAAGTATATATAATATAATTACTAAGAAATTAGTAATATAAGATAAAAGGAGGATAAAATTATGAAATTAAGAGGAATTACTATAAAATTACTTATTATAGTTACTTTTATGGTATTGATTTTTTTGTCTAATACTGTATATGCTACTACAAATGAAATAGAAGATAGAAGTGATACTGAAGTAGTTTCTTACAATCTAGAAACACAAGTAGAGGTAGTAGAAACATATGACAATAGTATAACTATGCATAGAGCAGGTTATAATAGTATTATTCCAAATTACGAACCAAAAACAAAACAACGTGTAATTGTAGGCAATGACGACCGAAATGGAATGATGTCTATAAATAAGTATCCATATAGTGCTACATGTTTAATTATATCTTATTATTCAGATGGAACTTCTTATATGGGAAGCGGAGCAATTATTAGTCAGGATAAAGTTTTAACCAGTGGTCATAATTTGTATGATTATGATAAGAAACTTTGGGTAACATCTGTTGATGTTATACCAACAGCTTTTGGTGGTACAGAATTTAGTAATATACTAATAAAGCCATATGGAACAACATATTCTAAGCAAGTGTGGGTAGGTTCTACTTATAAAAGTTACAATGATCCTAGAGGTGACTGGGGAGTAATAAGTTTGGCTGATCCAATAGGAAATGAAACTGGTTGGTATGGACTTCAAGGATATGGAGATGCTAGCAACTTAAATAATAAAACAGCAGTTTCTAGGGGATATCCAGTACTTAACAAATATCGCCTTTATTTTGAAATGTATGAAGCACCTGGCAGAATATATAATGTAACATCACATATGTTTGATACAGATATAGATGTTGAAAAGGGTCAAAGTGGAAGCCCCGTTTGTTTAACTTCTAATGATGCTTTTGTAGTAGGAATTATAAAGGGAACAGCAGAGAATGGAATTGAAAATGTGGCAGTGAGATTGTCAAATCAATTGGTTGACACAATTAGAGATTTAATTAACAAATAATCTATTGTATGAATAAAATAAATAGGAAATTACTTCCTATTTATTTTATTTATATAGTAACCTTTAGAAAAATTATATGTTTTTGAGTTATCTGTAAATATCATAGGTATAAATGGAGAATATTTAAATCGCAATTTAACTATATCGTGTAGACATAGTTGCTTTGAAGAATTAATACTAAAAGTTTGGAGCAAAATGATTTTACTTAATGAAGTTTCTGTTATATATATTTCAGCATAATATGAACCATCAGTTAATGGTTTAACATATACTATTTCTCCAATTGCATAATCTCTGTTTTTTTCTAAAAAAATCAGAACTGAAAAAATAAGTACTATAAACAAAATTATGTATATTATTTTCTTTTTCAAATTACACCTCATTTATGGATAATTTTACATTTTACAATAAAATTATTTCACAAAAATTAAAGTATGTCAATGAAATATGATATATTTTCTGTTGCTCATAACAAATGAGATATTTTTTCTTGACTAAAAAGGAAAATGATAGTAAAATTAAATATAGAGTAAATTGAATAGTCGCTTGTAAAAGTCGAAAGGCTTTGCAAGAGGAAAGTCCGGGCTCCATAGAGCAAAGATACTTGATAACGTCAAGCGAGGGTAACCTTAGGGATAGTGCAACAGAAAATAACAACCTTTTTAGGTTCAGGTGAAAAGGTGGAGTAAAAGCCCACCAGCAGTATGGTGACATATTGGCTGTGTAAACCCTATCTGGAGCAACACCTCATAGAGAAAGTTAAGGCTGCTCGCCATTTTCTCGATTTGCGTGGCTTGAAATATATAGCAATATATATTCTAGATAAATGACTATTCACGACAGAACCCGGCTTACAGATTTACTTTTATATGAAAAAAGATAGGTAAGTACCTATCTTTTTTCTTTAATTATGAACAAATAATGCGGGAAGCGCCCTTGACAAAACTGTTTTGTCATAGGCGCTTCCCAACTTCATGCAATTCAATTCGTTTGCTTTTTGAATGGTTATGTACTGGAGTAATACTTCTGAAACTCAACGCTTCCACAGAGCCCCAGCGAATTGTACATCGCCAAGCCGAACCCTTTGGGGCAGTCGATGGTGTCGCCGACCTCCAGCCTCTTGGACTTGGTGAGCTTTTCCATAACTGCCGCAGGGTTGTAGAAGTTGCTGTCGGAGCTGTCGATTACAACGGCGTACATGCCGGGAGTCTGTACAGTGCAGAACTCGGCGTCGTTGTTATGCAGCTCCAGTGGAACAACTGTGAATGGTTTGATGGTGTAGGTTCCTTCGCAGTAGACCCGCCTTTCATTGATTAGTTTTGTTCCTGGTATCAGTGTACTCCGAGATGTTCCCCAATCAAAATTCCTTACATTTGCCATAGTCCTTTCCTCCTGACTGTCTCTTGTTTGACAAATTTTTGTGCTTAAAGCACGGAATACATATATATTATACCATATTTACATAATATTTTCAAGTTTGGTGAATTTTGGCATTTGCAAAAAATATTAACTTATGTTAAAGTAATTATAGAAAATAAGAAATGGAGAAAATAAATGTACGAAATATTTGCAGATATGCACGTTCATATTGGAAGAAGTGAAAATGGAAAACCAATTAAAATTACGGCTGCAAGAAGCCTAAATTTTGCTAATATCGCTGAGGAATGTGTAGAGAAAAAAGGTATAAACCTTGTAGGAATTATAGATTGTGCTTCACCTTATGTTATAGAAGATATTGAAAAATTTTTGGAAAATGGCGAAGCATATGAAATAGAAGATGGCGGAATTATATATAAAGACAAAGTTTGCATTATCTTAGGAAGTGAAATTGAAACAAATGAAGTAAATGATGATGGGAAAACAGGAAGTGCACATAATTTATGTTATTTTCCAAGCTTGAAAGATATAAAAGGTTTTTCAGAAGAAATGAGTCATCATATTAAAAATATAACTTTAAGTTCACAAAGAGCTGATATTTCAGCATATTATTTGATTGATATTGTAAAAAAATACAATGGTATATTGATACCAGCACATGCTTTTACACCACATAAAAGTTTTTATGGAAATTGTACATCTTCTTTAAAAAGAATATTTAAAGAAAAATATGACTATATTCCAGCAATTGAACTTGGTTTAAGTTCTGATACTTTTTTAGCTGATAAGATTTCAGAGCTAGAAAGTAAGAGCTTTTTAACAAACTCAGATGCACATTCTCTTCCTAAAATTGCTAGAGAATATAACAAACTTCAAGTTGAAGGCATTAGTTTTAAAGAATTTTTAAAGGCATTAAAAATGGAAGATGGCAGAAAAATACTTGCAAATTATGGTATGGATCCAAAGCTTGGTAAATATCACAGAACTTATTGTGAAACTTGTGATAAAAGAATTCCAGGAGATGCACCAGTAACTAGCTGTCCTGACTGCGATAGTAAAAATATTACTATGGGAGTTTTTGATAGAATTGAAATTATAAAAGATAAGAAAGATACTAAAAGTCCAAGTTTTAGACCACCATATGTATATCAAATACCTCTTACTTTTATACCTCGGACTTGGTAAGAAAACTATTGATAAATTGTTAAGTCATTTTGGTACTGAAATGACAATTTTACATAAATTATCAGATGATGATATTGAAGCTGTTGTAGGCGATAAAATTGCTCAAAATATAATAAAAGCACGTGATGGTAAAATGCATATTGTAGAAGGCGGTGGAGGAGTTTACGGCAAAGTTGAATAGTTATTAAGTTGTCAGTGAAAAAATTTTTTTCACTGATTTTTTTGTGTTAAAAAATGTGTAAAAAAATGCCGAAAAAGCTTGATATTATACTAGTTTTATAATATAATATTTATGTAATTTTAAAAGGAGATAAATGATATGGAAAAAAGTTTTAGTGAAAGTTATAAAGCTGCTGGAGTAGATGTAACTGCTGGTTACAAATCTGTGGAGCTTATAAAAAATGCTGTAAAAAGTACATACATTGATGGAGTTGCTTCAGACCTTGGAGGATTTGGAGGACTTTTTGCACCAAATTTAAAAGATATGAAAGAACCAATTTTAGTTTCAGGTACAGATGGAGTAGGTACAAAATTAAAATTGGCTTTTTTAATGAATAAACATGATACAATTGGACAAGATTGTGTTGCAATGTGTGTTAATGACGTTGTATGTTGTGGCGCAAAACCTTTATTTTTCCTAGACTATATGTCACTTTGGAAGAACATACCAGAGATGGTAGCAACAATTGTAGGAGGAGTTGCAGAAGGTTGTAGACAAGCAGGTTGTGCACTAGTTGGTGGAGAAACTGCTGAAATGCCTGGTTTATATTCAGAAAATGAATATGACTTAGCTGGTTTTTCTGTTGGTATTGTTGATAAGGAAAAAATGATTGATAGCAGTAAAATTGAAATAGGTGATAAAGTTATTGGTATAGCATCTTCTGGAGTACACTCAAATGGTTTTTCTTTAGTAAGAAAAGTATTTAATGTAAATGAGGAAAGCTTAAAGGAATATAAAGAAGAATTAGGAATGACTTTAGGTGAGGCTTTGATTACACCTACTAAAATCTATGTAAAACCAGCACTTTCACTAATAGAGAATGTAAATGTTAAAGGAATTTCACATATCACAGGCGGTGGTTTTTATGAGAATATGCCAAGAATGTTAAGAGATGGCGTAGCACTAAACATAGATGTAAATTCATATAATAGAAAACCAATATTTGATTTAATACAAAAAACTGGAAATATTCCAACAAGAGATATGTACAATACTTTCAATATGGGTATTGGTATGGCAGTTATAGTTCCAGAAGCAGATGTAGAAAAAGCTTTAGAATTGCTTAAATCACAAGGCGAAGAAGCTTATGTTATTGGTGAAGTAGTAGAGGGCAATAAAGAAATCAATTTAAATATATAAATTTAATTTTGAAAGGAAAGAATTATGGTTAAGAGAGTTTATGTAAAAAAGAAAGCAGGCTTTGATGTAGAGGCAAAAGGGCTTTTAGCAGACTTAAGAGAAAACTTACTTATGAACAATATTGAGGATCTTGTTATTTTAAACAGATATGATGTTGATGGAATTTCAGACGAAGTTCTAGAGGCAGCTAAAAATACTATTTTTTCAGAACCACAAGTAGATGAATGTTATGTTGGAGATTACGAATTTTCTTCACAAGATAAAGTATTTGGAGTGGAAGCATTACCTGGTCAATTCGATCAAAGAGCAAATTCACTTTCAGAGTGTTTGCAGATTATAACAGAAGGTTCTAGACCAATCTCAAAATTTGCAAGAATATATGTGCTTTCAGGAAATTTGAGTGCACAAGATGTAGAGAAAATTAAAAAGTATGTTATAAATCCAGTAGATTCTAGAGAATGTAGCTTAGAAAAATTAGATACTTTAGAAGAGCAAATGGCAGTACCAGAAGATGTTGCTATTATCGAAGGTTTTACTAAAATGACAGACGAGGATAGTGAGAAATTCTATAAAAAATATGGTTTTGCTATGGATTTAGCAGATTTAAAATTCTGTCAAAAATATTTTAGAGATACAGAAAAAAGAGACCCTACAATGACAGAAATGAAAATGATAGATACATATTGGTCTGACCATTGTAGACATACAACTTTCCTAACAAAATTAGAAGTATTAGATATTAAATGGGATTTATTACAAAAAGTTTATGAAGAATATATTGCAAGTAGAGCTTTCGTTTATGAGAATAAAAAAGCAAAAGATATTTGCTTAATGGATATGGCAACTGTTGCTGTTAAAGAATTAAAGAAAAAAGGCATACTAAAAGATTTAGACGAATCAGAAGAAATTAATGCTTGCAGTATAAGAGCTGAGATTTTAGTTGACGGAAAGCCAGAAGAATATTTGATAATGTTCAAAAACGAAACACATAACCACCCAACTGAAATTGAGCCATTTGGTGGCGCTTCTACTTGTTTAGGTGGAGCAATCAGAGATCCACTTTCAGGAAGAGTATATGTATACCAAGCAATGAGAGTTACAGGTTGTGCAGACCCAAGAACTTCTGTTGCAGATACTTTACCAAATAAATTGCCACAAAGAAAATTAACAAATGAAGCTGCAAAAGGTTATAGTTCTTATGGAAATCAAATTGGTCTTGCAACAGGACAAGTTACTGAAATATATGATGAAGGATATGTTGCAAAAAGATTAGAGCTTGGAGCTTTAATTGGAGCAGCTCCTAAGAAAAATGTAATTAGATTAAGACCTGAGCCAAGTGATCAAGTAGTTTTACTTGGTGGTAGAACTGGACGTGATGGTTGCGGTGGAGCAACAGGTTCTTCAAAAGCACATAACAGTGAGTCTTTAACATCTTGTGGTGCAGAAGTACAAAAAGGAAATGCACCAGAAGAAAGAAAAATACAAAGACTATTTAGAAACAGTGAAGCAACTAGACTAATAAAAAGATGTAATGATTTTGGAGCAGGTGGTGTTTCAGTTGCTATTGGTGAACTTGCAGATGGTTTGGTTATAAACCTTGATAAAGTTCCTAAAAAATATGAAGGTTTAGACGGAACAGAACTTGCTATTTCAGAATCACAAGAAAGAATGGCAGTAGTAGTAGCTAAAGAAAATGTAGATAAATTTATAGAGCTTGCAGAAACAGAAAATATTGAAGCAACAGTTGTTGCAGAGGTAGTAGCTGAGCCAAGAGTTAAAATGTATTGGAGAGAAAAACTTATTGTTGATGTAAGTCGTGAATTCTTAGATACAAATGGTACAGTAAAAGAAGCTAAAGTGACAGTAACTAAACCAAACTATGAAGAAAGTTATTTCGCTAAAAAAGAAATTAAAGATATAGAAGCTAAATGGAAAGAAATTTTATCAGACTTAAATTGTTGCTCACAAAGAGGACTAGTAGAAAGATTTGATAGTTCAATTGGAGCAAATACAGTTTTAATGCCATTTGGTGGTAAATATCAATTAACACCATCAGAAGGTATGGTAGCAAGAATCCCTACTTTAGAAGGTTATACAAATTCAGGAACAATAATGACTTTTGGATACAATCCTAAAATTGCAAAATGGAGTCCTTTTCATGGAGCTGTATATGCGATTGTAGAGTCAGTTTCTAAGTATGTTGCTATTGGTGGAGAATATAAAAAAGCTTGGCTTACATTACAAGAGTTTTTTGAGAAACTTGGAAATAGCCCAGAAAGATGGGGAAAACCATTTAGTGCATTACTTGGTGCATATTATGTACAAGAAAAATTAAATATAGCAGCTATTGGTGGTAAAGACAGTATGTCAGGTTCATACAATGAGCTTGATGTTCCACCAACACTTGTATCTTTTGCAGTAGGTACAGTAGATATTAATAAAGTTACTTCAAATGAATTTAAAAAATCTGGTTCGAAAGTTGTTTTATTAAAAACTAAAATGGCAGAAGATTATGTTTTAGATTTTGATGATTTAAAAGAAAATTATAATTTAGTTCATAGCTTAATTACAAGCGGTAAGGCACTTTCAGTTTCAACTATTAAACACGGAGGCTTAGCAGAGGTTGTTTCTAAGGCTTGTTTTGGAAATAAACTTGGATTTAAGTTTGAAGGTACACCAGATGTATTTGAAGCTATGTATGGTTCTTTTGTAATTGAACTTGCAGAAGATGTACAAAATAACAAGTTCGTAGAACTTGGAACAACTACAGCTGAAAAAACTATTGAACTTGGAAATATTAAAATGGATTTAGAAGAGTTAATTACGATTTGGCAAAATCCACTTGAAAAAGTATTCCCAACTAAAATAAAACCTATAACAGACAAGATAGAAGATGTTTTATCTGATAAAACACCTATTATAACAAGGAAAGTATCAATTGCAAAACCTAGAGTATTTATACCAGTATTCCCAGGTACAAACTGCGAGTATGATGCTGCAAAAGCTTTTGAAGATGCAGGAGCAATTGCAAATACAGTAGTATTTAAAAATGTTAAACCAAATGATGTAACAGAATCAATTGAGGCTTATGCAAAAGCAATAGCAGATAGTCAGATTATTATGATACCAGGTGGATTTAGTGCTGGAGATGAGCCAGATGGTTCTGCTAAGTTTATTGCAAATGTATTTAGAAATCCAAAACTTAAAGATTTAATTGAGAAACATTTAAATGAAAGAGATGGATTGATTATTGGTATCTGCAATGGTTTCCAAGCTTTAGTTAAACTTGGCTTAGTACCTTATGGAAAAATTGTTGATATGAAACCAGAAATGCCAACACTTACTTTCAATGGAATTGGTAGACACCAATCAAGAATAGTAAACACAAAAGTTGTTTCAAAATTATCACCTTGGCTTGCAGAAGCTGAACTTGGTGGAATATATAATATTCCAATTTCACATGGTGAAGGAAGATTTGTAGTGACTGAAAGTGAAATGAAAGAACTTTTAGAAAATGGTCAAATTGCTTGTCAATATGTTGATTTTGACGGAAAACCAACTTATGACGTAGACTACAACCCAAATAGTTCAAGTTATGCTATTGAAGCTATAACTAGTCGTGATGGTAGAGTGTTAGGTAAGATGGGACACTCAGAAAGAGTTGTAAATGATTGTATGAGAAATATTCCAGGAAATAAAGCTCAAAAATTATTTGAGTCTGGAGTAAATTATTATAAATAGGAGAGAAAAATGGAAAACAATAATAATATCTACATTACACCACTTAGTGGGCGTTATCCAAGTAAAGAAATGAATGAGTTATGGTCAAATAATAGTAAATATTCAACTTGGAGAAAGCTTTGGATAGCTCTTGCTGAAACAGAAAAAGAGTTAGGAATAAATATCACTGATGAGCAAATAAACGAAATGAAAGCTCATATAAATGATATTGATTATGATATAGTAGCAGAAAGGGAGAAGGAGTGTAGACATGATGTAATGTCTCATGTTTATGAGTTTGGAATTAAATGTCCAGAGGCTAAGCCTATAATACACTTAGGTGCAACTTCTTGCTTTGTTACAGATAACACTGATGTTATATTAATGACAGAAGGATTAAAGCTAATTAAACAAAAATTAGTGCTAGTTATAAATAATTTAAAGAAATTTGCTGAAGAAAACAAAGAAGTGGTATGTCTTGGATATACCCACTTCCAACCAGCACAACTTACAACAGTAGGTAAAAGAGCTACTTTATGGATGCAAGACTTAATAGAGGATTTAGAAGAACTTGAATTCGTAGAAAGTCATATGAAACTTTTAGGATCAAAAGGTACAACAGGAACACAAGAAAGTTTTATGAAGTTATTTAAAGACGAAGCTAAAGTAAAACAAATTGATAGTATATTTGCTAAGAAAATGGGCTTTGATAAATGTTATGTAGTGTCTGGACAAACTTATACTAGAAAGTTAGATAGTAGAGTTTTAAATATTTTAGCACAAATTGCACAAAGTGCATCAAAATTTGCTAATGATATGAGACTATTACAACACGAGAAGGAATTAGAAGAGCCTTTTGAGAAAGGTCAAATTGGTTCTTCTGCAATGGCATATAAGAGAAATCCAATGAGAAGCGAGAGAATTAACTCATTATCAAGACATGTTGTTGCACTTTCTATGGATCCAGCAATGACTGCTTCAACACAATGGCTTGAAAGAACTTTAGATGACTCAGCAAATAAAAGAATTTGCGTACCAGAGGCATTTTTAGCAGTAGATAGCATACTTATACTTTATGCTAATATTAGTAGTAATATAGTAGTTTATAAAAATGTAATTCATACAAATTTAATGCAAGAACTACCTTTTATGGGTACAGAGGAAATTATTATGAATGCTGTACTAAAAGGTGGAGACAGACAAGAATTGCATGAGAAAATAAGAGTATATTCGATGGAAGCAGGACGTGAAGTAAAAGAGTTCGGAAGACCAAATGACTTAGTAGATAGAATTGCAAATGATAGTTCTTTCGGATTAACAAAAGAGGAGATATTAAAGGCTTTAAGCCCAGAAAACCTATGCGGTAGAGCTATGCACCAAGTAGATGACTTTATTGAGAATAGGGTAAATCCTGTATTAGAAAAGTATGGTCATTTAATAGACGGCGTAAGCACAGAAGTTAATGTATAAAAATTATAAAAAGGCAGTTTTGAAACTGCCTTTTTTGTGTAATTTGTTGACATTGGATATTAAACGTGTTAGGATATAGTTCATAAGCAAGAAATTGCCTTTTTCAGTTTTACTTATAATCTTAAAAGTAAAATTCAAATTATCTAAGATAAAGCCTATTCTAAAAGGTAATCTTAAAATTTTCAAGTTATATTTTAATAAATTTTTATATGTATAGAACTTTATTTGGCAACTTTTGCTTAAATTTACATATAGGAGGTAGATTATGATTGATAATCGAACTATTACAAAAGACAAGGCAAAAAAGATATTACTGCCAACAAATGATTTTATTTTTAAAGGAATTTATGGTAAGAAAGGAAGTGAACGAATAACAGAAGCTTTCATAAAAGCATTTTTGGATTTAGAAGTTACGATAGACAAACTTGAAGATAGTAAAGCATTAGATATTGAAAGTGTTGAGAAAAAAGCTAGTATATTAGATGTACTTCTTACTAACAAAGATGGTTCTAAAATTAATTTAGAAATGCAAGTTGGTAATTATTCAAATTTAGAAGAAAGATTCTGTTTTTATGGATTAGAATTATTTACTGAGCAGTATAAAAGTGGAATGAAGTATGAAGATGTAAACAAAGTTCTTTGTGTTATTATCTTAAAAGATGATTATGTAAAATATTCAAATTTTGATAAATATAAGATGTCTTGGCAATTTAGAGAAGAAGATTATCACGATTTGATATTGACTGATAAGATAGAATTTTGTATAATTTCATTAGAGAAGATAAAGAAAAAGATTGCTAATGGTGAGATAAGTGATAAAGAAAAAATAGCAATATGGACAAAGTTTCTACTAACTCCCCAAAAGCTAAAGGAGGAAGAGATGGAGGAAAACCAAGAAGTAAAACAAGCTAATGAGAAATACAATGAGATGTTAGGAGACGACAATACAAGACGTTTGGCACTAAAAAGACAATTGGCATTAATGGAAATGGATTCTGCAAGAGGTGACGGTATTAAAGAAGGTAAAAAAGAAGATGCAAAAAATATGTTAAAAGAAAATTTTGATATTGAAACCATTTCTAGAATAACTGGATTAACAAAAGAGGAAATCGAACAATTAAAATAAATACATAAAAAGGCAGTTTTGAAACTGCCTTTTTTGTATATATTTTAGTGTCTAAAGTGTCTCATGTGAGTAAATATCATAGCTATTCCATATTCATTACATTTATCTATTGAAAGTTGATCTCTCATTGCTCCACCTGGTTGGATAATTGCCGTAATTCCTGCTTGATGTGCTGCTTCAACATTATCGTCAAATGGGAAGAAAGCATCAGAAGCTAAAACTGCACCTTGTGTTGCATCTTTTCCTATTAATTCTTCTGCATGTTCAAAACATTGCTTAGAAGCCCAAATTCTATTAACTTGTCCAGGACCAATACCAACAGTTTGCTTATCTTTAGCAACTACTATGCCGTTTGATTTTGTATATTTAACAACATTCCAAGCAAATAGCATATCTTCTAATTCTTTATCAGTTGGTTTTCTATCAGTTACAACATCATAACTATCATATATTTTATTATCAATTGATTGAACTATAATGCCACCATTTATTTTCTTAATATCATAAGAATTTTCAGGTTGTTTAGTAGAAATTTCTGGAAGTAATAATACTCTAACATTTTTCTTTGTTTTAAGAATTTCTAGAGCTTCATCAGTATATGCTGGTGCAACAATTACTTCTAAGAACATTTCTGACATTTCTTTTGCAATATCAGCTGTAAGTTCTCTGTTTGTAACTACAATTCCGCCAAAGATAGACATTTTATCTGCATTATAAGCTTTTTGCCAAGCCTTATAAATATCTTTTTCATCACTTCCAACACCACAAGGGTTACCGTGTTTACAAGCTACAACAGTTGGTTCTTCAAATTCTTTTAATAATTCTAATGCACCATTTGTATCGTTTATATTATTGAAAGATAATTCTTTTCCGTTTAATTGTTCAGCTGTAACTAAAGAACCAATACATTTACCAGTTTCCTTATATAAAGCACCAGTTTGATGTGGGTTTTCACCATATCTCATTTCTTGAACTTTCTCAAAAGTTAGTGAAAGTTTTTCTGGGTAAGAAGCATCATTTCTTTGTTCTTTAATATAATTAAAAATCATACTATCATAATTTGCTGTATGTTCAAATACTTTTTGCATTAAATAGAATTTTGTATCAAGTGAAACACTGCCATTTGCTTTTAATTCTTCTAATACTTTTGCATAGTCGCTTGGATCTGTTACAACAGCTACATCTTGATAATTTTTAGCAGCACTACGAAGCATAGTAGGACCACCAATGTCGATATTTTCAACGCATTCTGCTCTTGTAACACCTTCTTTCATAATTGTAGCTTTGAAAGGGTATAGGTTAACAACAACAAAATCGATAGTATCAACATCTAGTTCTTTTAATTGTTTCATATGTTTTTCATTAGCACGCATTGCCAAAATACCAGCATGTACTTTTGGGTGAAGAGTTTTTACTCTACCATCTAAACATTCAGGAAAACCTGTTAGTTCTGAGATTTCAATTGCTTTTACATTTTCTTCTTTTAATTTTTTATAAGTACCGCCAGTTGAAATAATCTCAATTCCTAAAGCTTCTAATTCTTTAGCAAATTCAACTATGCCAGTTTTGTCTGATACGCTTATTAATGCTCTCATTTTTATTTTCTCCAATCCGTTATCAAAATAAACTTTGCCTAAGTTCGTTACTGCTCCTTCAAAAGTGAATCACCGTACAACGCGTACGCCTCATCACTATTTGAACTCGCGTGCCTGCTTATGCTCGTTTCTTTTGCTAACTATTTTTTAAATTTTGTTTAATTTAGTTGAACTTCTTTCCAGTTAAAATTTCATAAGCTTCAATATACTTTGATGCTGTTGTATCAATAACATCTTGAGGGATAGGGTCTTTTGTTTCTGGATCATAACCAGTACCTTTAATCCAATTTCTCATATATTGTTTATCAAAGCTGTTTTGTGTTCTGCCAACTTCATATTCGCTAGCAGGCCAGAAACGGCTAGAGTCTGGAGTTAAAACTTCATCTCCAAGTACAAGTTCACCATTTTCGTCTAAGCCAAATTCGAATTTTGTATCAGCTATAATAATACCACGTGTTGTAGCATATTCAGCACATTTTGTATAAACTTCAATTGTTTTAGCTCTTAGTTTTTCTGCTAAATCTTTTCCAAGCATTTCGATAACTTTATCAAATGCTATATCTTCATCATGTGTTCCAAGTTCAGCTTTTGTTGTAGGTGTGAAGATGGCTTGAGGTAATTTTTCAGATTCTTGCAAACCTTCTGGAAGTTTTATACCACAAACTGTTCCATTTGCTTGATAGCTTTTCCAGCCAGAACCTGTGATATATCCTCTAACAATACATTCAACTGGTATCATTTTTAATTTTTTAACTAACATACTTCTGCCTTCAAACTCAGGTGTTTGAAATTCTGCTGGGAAGTCTTTTATATCAGTAGAAATTATATGGTTTGGAATTACGTCTTTTACAAAATCAAACCAAAATTCAGATATTTTGTTTAAAACTTTTCCTTTATTAGGTATCATTGCTGGAAGAATGTAATCAAAAGCTGAAATTCTATCAGAAACTACTAATAACAATTTGTCGCTATCTACCTCATAAATTTCACGAACTTTTCCACTACTAATTTTTTTCATAATAAATACTCCTTTATATTTTATTTACCTTGTTCTTCAAGGTATTTTTCATAACCGATACTTTGTAATTTTTCATCTTTTTTTGTAACTTGTTCTGCTAGTGTTGCTTTGTATGCAATAATTTTTTCTCTAATTTCGTCATTTCCAGTGCCTAATATAGTTGCAGCTAGAATACCTGCATTTTTTGCACCATTGATTGCAACGGTCGCAACTGGTATTCCTGATGGCATTTGAACGATAGAGTATAGAGAATCAACCCCGCTTAAAGTTTTTGTGTGAATTGGTACACCAATAATAGGAACTGGAACCATTGCAGCAAATATACCAGGTAAGTGTGCAGCTCCACCAGCACCTCCAATTACAACTTTTACTTTACGGTCTTTTAAGCTTTTAGCATATTCAATAGCTTTTTCTGGTGTTCTGTGTACAGATAAAACTTTGATTTCATAGCTAATGCCCATATCCTCAAGCACTTTTGCGGCATCTTTCATTATAGGTAAGTCAGAATCACTTCCCATAACAATTGCAACATCAACATTTTCCATTTTTATTTCCTCCTTAAAATTATTTTTTTATTCTACTTCCAACTTGCTGGATAACTTCACGTGAAGATTTATTGGCAAGCTCGAAGGCTTTTTTTGTAAATTCTAAATCTATTTTATCAGTGTAAGCATATTCACGAAGAGTAGTAGAGAAGAAGGCATCACCAGCTCCTGAACTGTCTACAATATCAACTATAATTATAGGTGTCTCAAATGCAACTTTTATTTCGCCATTTTCCTTAAATACATATTCAGCGCCACGTTTACCTTTTGTAAGAACCATTAAATCAGGTTCTAAAATTTCAAATAATTCTACTAAAGATTTTACACGTAATCTTTCAAATAGAAGTGATACAACATTTTCATTTAACTGTATAAAATCTGCTTTTTTAAAGAAATTTAAAAGATATTGGCGTGTAAAATGTTCAAAAAATCTTATGTGGCCAATATCTAAACATACTTTTTTATTTTTTATATTATTAATAAGTTCTAAATTAACAGGTAAGAACTTGTCTAAAATAACATATATTTCTTCATTTTCTAATTCTTTTGGAAGTGTTACTGGTAAATTTTTAGAAAAGTGCATAGTAAAATCCATAGTGATAGGGTTGTACCAGCTATGGATAATTGAATCATCTTCTAAGTCTTTGTTAGGTATGATTACATTCATAATATTTGTGCTTTTTTCTTCTACAATAACACTGCTTGTATTAACTCCAGCCTTATTTAAAGAAGCTATGGCAAGTTTGCCCTCATCATCATTTCCGATAGAGCCAACAGCATAGCATTTTTCTCCCATTAAACTAAGATTATATAAATCATTCCAATTGCATCCACCACCATCTTGTGCAATCAACTTTAAATCATCATTATAAATTTTGTCTAAAATAATATCACCGTGAGATATAAAGACTTTCATGACTTTCCTCCAAAAAGAAATTACGTAATTATTATATTACAAAAATTGACATTTTGCAAGAAAATATAGGGAAAATTTGTAAATTTTATGTGAAGGCAATTTACTTTATGTAAACAGTGTGCTATAATTATAATTAGTGATTAATTTTGAAAGGAATTTTAAAGGATTAATATGAAAGTAAGAAATATTAGTGGAGTTTCACACAATCCATTCAAAAGATTAAGAGATGAAGTAGGAGCACTTAGAAAGAGAGTAGAACTTTCAAGGTTAGAACCGTATGCTGATATAATTGATTTAGCTTTTGAAAGATATAACACAGATGACGATAGCAGAACTATGATGTTTAAACTTTTAAGAGACCCTGAACGAGGAACTGTTACAAGAAGAAAGCATACTGAAAATTGTAGAGATATTGCAATGGAGATTGCAGATGGCTTTGATTGGTTAAGTACAGATATTATAAAAGTTATGGCAAGACACCATGACATTGGACACACTTTTTTAGGACATAGTGGTGAGTGGTGGTTATCAAGCATTAAAGATACTTATGGTATGCCAAATTATGTACATAATGCAATTGGCGCTAGAAATTTAGATATAAAATATGATGTTTCTGAAGAAATATGTGAGAAAATCAAAGCAGAAAATCCAAGTATTTCTGATAGAAAATTAGCAAAAATCAAAAATAATTTATGGCTTATATTTGATGCTATTAACAGTCATAATGGTGAAAGATCAGAATATAGTTATGCTCCAGATTTTAGTAAAACACGTAGAAGATATGAAGAAGAACTTATGGGTTGTTATACTAAAAAAGGCTTTGATAGAACTTTAATACCAGCAACAGCAGAAGGAAGTTTGATGAGATTAACAGATAAGATTTCATATATTCCTTTTGATATGGTAGATATCTTTAGAAATGGTTGTAATTTAGAAAAAGATACAGTAGATGGTGTAGAGCATAATTTCTATGACGAATATAGAGCAGCCTTTAAAGGTTTAGGAATGGCTGACGATAGTTTGGATAGATTGTTAGCTTGCAAGACCGAAGAAGATTATGATAATTTTGCAAGAGAAGTTCAAGCAATTTTGATTGCAGATGTTAAGAAAAACACTAAAAGAAATAATATTCGTATGTCACCAGAGATGTCAGCTGTAATGCACAGCATACGTGATATAAACAATAAATTAATGGTAAATTATACTGTTATGAAAGAAGACCATGAAGAATATGTTCCAACTATGGAAAAGTTTATGAGTTCAGCAAATAAATTTTTAACAAGTAATGGATTTTTGGATGCACAAAATATAAGAGCATCAAGCTTAGCAGGTCTTTATGGAAATCCAGATAAGCTTCTTGAATTACTAAAAAAATATCAAGATGATGAATTATCTAGTGATTTAATAGCTTTCATATCAAGTATAAGTCCAAGAGAGTTTGAGTATACAGTTAAGACTTGTGAAAAGGCTTTTGAAGAGACTATTCAAGGTGAGATAGATGTAGCAAGAGCGGTTGCAACAGGAGCTGTTGATCAAGTGGAGATTCAAGCACAAGGTCATAAAAAAGAAAGAATTGAACAATATATAGAAGAATTTAATACAATCTTAGATGTAACATATAATGATGGAGCTATGAGAAAAGCTATAAATCCACTTTCAAATAATCTATTAGATAAATTTAAAAGAGAAATTTGGCTAGATAAAGCTAGCAAAAAGATAAAAGAAGAATCAATGAAAAAACTTGCTAAAGGTGGAAAAGGAATTATTCCACTAAGTGATATGGTAGGTATGGAACTTGGAGCACAATTTTTAGCAAGTAGAAATGATTATGAATGGAGAAGAGTCTATGAGTTATATGCTCACCCAACAGAAGAAGTAAAGGCTTCTTTGGGAAGAAGATATCAAGAATTTGATTTTAGAGCTGAACATCAAAAACATAAGACTTGGGATAATATTCAGAAATTACAAGCAAGAGAAACACGCTTGACTGCTGAAGAGAAAAATCAAGCAAGTTCAATGCTTACAAGACTATTTGCCTTTGGTAAAAAGCCACGTGAAAGAGAAAAATAATTTTTTTAAAGCAAGTACAAAAAAGTACTTGCTTTTTTTTTATAATGTGATAGAATACAAAATAGGAATTATTCCTAGTATTAAAGGAGTAAAAATGGAAAAGTATTCTAAGCAAAGAGAAGAGGTTTTTAATTACATAAAACATACAAAAACGCACCCAACGGCAGAAGAAATCTATATGAATTTAAAACTAAAAAATCCTAATATTAGTAGAGGTACTGTTTATAGGAACCTTAATTTATTAGTAGAAAAAGGTTTAGTAAATAAGATTTCAAATTGCGGTACACCAGACAAGTTTGATTATGTTTGCACACCGCACAGCCATGCAATCTGTAAGATTTGTGGAAAGGTGTATGATTTTAAAGTTTTATTAGATGATAAAACTTCAAATGCAATTAAAGCTCAAACAGAGCTAGAAGAGTTTTCTAACGAATTTACAATATATGGTATTTGTAAATCGTGTAAAAAATAAATTTATAGGAGGAAAGAATTATGCCAGAATTAAAAGGTACAAAAACAGAAAAAAATTTAATGGAGGCTTTTGCAGGAGAATCACAAGCAAGAAATAAATATACTTATTTTGCAAGCAAAGCTAAAAAAGAAGGATATGAGCAAATTGCTGCTATATTCCAAGAAACAGCAGATAACGAAAAAGAACACGCAAAATTATGGTTCAAATTATTAAATGGTGGAGATATCAGTACAACAGCTGATAACTTAAAAGCAGCTGCTGAAGGAGAAAACTTCGAATGGACAGATATGTATGACAGAATGGCTAAAGAAGCTAAAGAAGAAGGATTCGATAGAATAGCTTATTTATTTGAAGCTGTTGGAAAAATTGAAAAAGAACACGAAGAAAGATATAAAAAATTATTAGAGAATGTTGAAGGTGATTTAGTATTCTCTAAAGATGGAGACAAAATTTGGAAATGTAGAAATTGCGGACACATTTGTGTTGGTAAACAAGCACCAGAAGTTTGCCCAGTTTGCAATCATGCAAAAGCATTTTTCGAAATTAAAGCTGAAAATTACTAAAATTAATGATAGACTGGCTTATAATAGTCAGTCTATTTTTTATGAAACAAATTTTATAAATTAAAGAAAACTACTTGTATTTTTGTAATTAAAAATATATAATCTATTTTGGTTGAATAATTTGCCATTAAGGAGGATTATAAAATGAAAAAAGTTGCTATATTAACAAACGGAGGAGATGCTCCAGGTTTAAATGCTGTTATTAGAGCTATTGTAAAAACAGCTAGAACAAATGGAGTAGAATGTTACGGATTTATAGAAGGTTATAAAGGTTTATTAGAAAACAATTATGTTAAATTAGACCTAGCTTCAAATGCTTCTGGTTTACTACATAAAGGTGGGACAATCATTGGTACTTCAAATAGTACAAATGTGTTCAATTATAAAGTAGTAAATGAAGACGGAAGTGTAGAATATAAAGACTTATCAGATAAATGTGTTGAAAATATTAAAAATGCTGGATTTGACTGCGTATTTGCTCTAGGTGGAGACGGAACACAAAAATCAAGTAGAGATTTTTCACTAAAGGGTGTAAATTTTATAGGTGTACCTAAAACTATTGATAATGATGTTGCTCACACAGATATGACTTTTGGATATAACACAGCTGTTTCAGTAGCAACAGAAGCAATTGATAGATTACACACAACAGCAGAATCTCATCACAGAGTAATGGTACTTGAGGTTATGGGAAGATATGCTGGTTGGATAGCTTTAGAATCAGCAATAGCAGGTGGAGCAGATGTTGCTTTGATTCCAGAGATACCTTATGATATTCATAAAGTAGTTGAAAAAATAAATGAAAGAAGAAATAGAGGAAAAGAATTTACAATTGTTGTAGTTTCTGAAGGTGCAATGCCAAAAGATGGAGAAATGGTTGTAAAAATGAATTTAAATGATGGTTCTGGACTAGATAATATTAGACTAGGTGGAATTGGAGATAAAGTAGCAAATGATATTGAAACATTAACTGGTATGGTTTCAAGAAGTACAGTTTTAGGATATGTACAAAGAGGTGGAACACCAAGTGCGTTTGATAGAGTTTTATCTACAAAATATGGTACAAAAGCTATGGAACTTGCAATGGAAGGTATCTTTAATGTACTTGTTACATATAGAGATGGTAAAATGGGATATGTTTCTTTAGAAGATGTTGTTGGAAATAACAAAGTTGTTGGAGCAGCTTCAGGAAATACTAAAGAAAGTAATATCAGAAAAGTTACTTTAGACGATGATTTAGTTAGAGTTGCAAGAGATTTAGGAATGTGCTTAGGAGATTAGTATAATATTACTTAAGAAGCAATTCATTTTGCGAATTGCTTCTTTTTTGCTGTTTTTCAGGAAAAAGCTTGCATTTTGGTTGAAATGTGATATAATGTATAAGCTTAAATTTGTTATTAATTTAATTGGAGGAATATATAATGAGTGTTAAAGTAGAAAAGACAGAGAACAAAAACGAATTAAAACTAGAATTTACAATTGAAGCAAAAGTATTTGATGAAGCTATTAAAAAAGTTTTTAATAAAAATGCTAAATACTTCAATATTCCTGGTTTTAGAAAAGGAAAAGCACCAATGGCTATGGTTGAGAAATTCTATGGTACAGAAATTTTTTATGAAGATGCTTTCAATGAAGTAGTACCATCTGCTTATGATGAAGCTATTAAAGCAGAAAAACTAGAAGTAGTAAGTAAACCAAATATCGATGTTACTCAAATCGGTAAAGGTAAAGATTTAATATTTACTGCTGTTGTTCAAACTAAACCAGAAGTTAAACTTGGAAAATATAAAGGAATTGAAGTAGAAAAAACTGTATATAAAGTAACAGATGAAGCTGTTGATAACGAAATTAATCGTATGGCTGAAAGAAATGCTAGAATGGTTACAGTTACAGATAGAGCAGCTAAAAAAGGTGATATTACAGTTATTGATTTCGAAGGTTCAGTAGATGGAGTTAAATTCGAAGGTGGAACAGCAGAGAATCATGAATTAGAACTTGGAAGTGGATCATTTATTCCAGGATTTGAAGACCAAGTAATTGGTATGAAAATTGATGAAGTAAAAGATGTAAAAGTTACTTTCCCAGAAGATTATTTCTCTAAAGAATTAGCTGGAAAAGAAGCTATTTTCAAAGTTACAGTTCACGAGATTAAAAAGAAAGAATTACCAAAATTAGATGATGAGTTTGCTAAAGATGTTAGTGAATTTGATACAATCAAAGAATTAAAAGATGACACAAAGAAAAAATTACAAACTGAATTAGATAATAAAGGTAAAGCAGAATTAGAAGAAGCCGCTATGAAAGTAGTTACTGATGCTTCAGAAGTTGAAATTCCATCAGGAATGATTGATATGGAAATTGAAGCAATGGCTGATGATATGAATAGAAGATTACAATATCAAGGTGTTACATTTGACCAATATCTTCAAATGATTGGTAAAACAATGGAAGACTTTAGAAAAGATAATGAAGAAGCAGGAAAATCATCTGCTAAAATGAAATTAGTATTAGAAGCAGTTGTTAAAGATGCTAAGATAAAAGTAGAAGAAAAAGAAATCACAGCTAAACTTGAAGAATTAGCTAAAATGTATGCTAAAGACCTTGAAGAATTAAAAACTAACGAAGAGTTAAATTCTAGAATAAAAGAAAGCTTAGAATCAGAAAAAGCTATAAATTACATAGTTGATAATGCTAAAATTAAAGAAGTAGAAGAAAAGAAAGAAGCTAAAGAAACAAAAAAAGCTTCTAGTAAAAAAGCTGAAACAAAAACAGAGAAAACAACAAAGAAAGCTGAAAAAGAAGAAAAAGAACCAGCTAAAAAAACTACTACAAAAAAATCAACTAAAAAAAGTGAATAATTAAAATAAGAAGCGCTTCTTTCAGAGGTGCTTTTTTTAATAAAATCTTTACTTTTCCTTTATTTTTTCTTAATAAATAATTGGTATAATTTAATCATAGATTACGAAAATGTAATATAAAATTAATGTAAATCGATACTTTTATCAGCTTAGCTTAAGTATAATAAAACAAAGGAAGGAAAAAACTATGAAAGAAGTTTATATAGTATTAACCTATTCAGGTACAGCTTTATCAACACTTATTAAGAAATTTACTAAAGACGAGTTTGCACATGTGTCAATTGCACTAGATGAAAACTTAGAAGAGATGTATAGCTTTGGGCGTTTAAATCCATATAATCCATTTATGGGTGGTTTTGTACGAGAAGGTTTGCATTGTGAATTTTTTAAACGTTTCAAAAACACAAATGCTGCTATATATTCTTTACAGATTGAAGATGAGCAGTATAATAAAATCAAGAATACAATTAGCATTATGAAAAGATGTAATTCACCATATAAATTTAATATAATAGGACTTTTTGGTGCAGGTTTCAATATTAGAATTAGACAACAACATTCTTTTTATTGTGCTGAGTTTGTAAAATACTTAATTGATAAAGCAAAGATACAAAATGATTTACCAGAAGTTATAAAACCAGAAGATTTTAAAACTATGAATTTAGAAATGAAATATAAAGGCAGATTACAAGATTATGAATTACCAAGATATTTAGAAGTAGCAGTGTAAAAGCACTGCTATTTTATTACATAAATGTAAGGTAAATTGATGAAAAATATGGTATAATACTGGTGGAGGCTTTTATGGATAAGATTTTAATTGTAGAAGATGATGAAAAGTTACGTCAGGAACTTAAAATATTTTTAGAGAAAAATGGCTATGAAGTAGTTATTTTAGAAGAGTTTGAAAATGCAGTAGAAGATATAGTTAAAACAGTTTCAGACCTTATTTTATTAGATATAAACTTGCCATATTTAGATGGAGAGTATATTTGTAAAGAAATAAGAAAAATAACTAATACTCCAATAATAATGGTAACTAGTAGAGATAATGATCTAGACGAGCTTATAAGTTTAAATAATGGCGCAGACCAGTATGTAACAAAACCATACAATATACAGATTTTACTTGCTAAGATAAGTGCCATTCTGAGAAGAACGAAAAAATTAGAAACAAATCAAAGTAAAATAAATCTTGGAAGTTTTGTTTTAAATGTTTCAAAAAGTCTTATAGAAAGTGAAGACACAAAAATTGAGCTTACTAAAAATGAACTAAAGATATTACATTATCTTGTGATGAATAAAGGAAAAATTGTATCTAGAAATGAAATTATGGACTATTTGTGGGATAGTGAAAGTTTTATAGATGACAATACTTTGACAGTTAATATGACTAGATTAAGAAACAAGCTAGAGCAGATGGATGTAGTTGATTATATTAAAACGAAGAGAGGACAAGGGTATATTATAGAATGAGATTAAAAGATTTTATAGAGGATAAGTTCAGTTATATTATTTCTATATTTGTAGCAATAATTTCTTATGAGATATTGTTTATTCCTTTTGAATTTCCTTTATATATAAAAATTTATGCTGGATTAATCCCAATGGTAGCATTTTTAATTTGCTTTTTTGTAGAGTATTATATTAAAAGTTCTTATTATAACAATATAAAAGAAAAATTAGAAGAACTAGAAGAGGCATATTTAATAACAGAAGTGATTGATAAGCCAGATTTCCTTGAAGGTAAGCTTTTAGAAGATATATTAGTAGAAATTTCTAAATCTATGTATGAAAATGTTGCAAAATATAAATATTTACAAAATGACTATAAAGAGTATATAGAACTTTGGATACACGAAATTAAACTTCCTATTGCAACAGGAAAAATGATTGTTGAGAATAATAAATCAGAAATAACAGAAAGCATCAATGAGGAACTAGATAAAATTGATAATTATACAGAACAAGCGCTATTTTATGCTAGAAGTAACACAGTAGAGAAAGACTACTACATAAAAAAGGTAAGCTTAAAGGAAGTTATAAATAGTGTAATTATAAAAAATAAGAGAAGCTTAATACAGAATAATATAAGTATTGATACTGATAATTTAGATGTTAAAGTATATACTGATATGAAATGGTGCTTATTTATTTTAAATCAAATTTTACAAAATTCGATAAAATATGCCAAAGATGATAATAAGAAAATTGAAATTTATGCAAAAGAAAATAGGGAAAAAGTTGAATTATGTATCAAGGATAATGGAATTGGCATAAAAGCTTCGGAGTTATCTAGAGTATTTGATAAAGGTTTTACTGGTGAAAATGGTAGGAAAAAAGGACAAAAAGCAACAGGAATAGGATTATACTTATGTAAAAAATTATGCGATAAATTAAATTTAGGTTTGGAATTAAGCTCAGAGGAAAATGAATATACAGAAGTTACAATAAGTTTTCCTAAAAACAGTTTCTTAGAAGAGGTAGTAGGCAAGTAATTGAAATATCCTGTAGGTTTGTGATATAATCATATAAGTAACTAAAGAGTAGGAGTTATAAAATGTATTATACATATATGTTAAGATGTGCTGACAATTCTATTTATACTGGAATGACGAATGATTTAGAAAAAAGATTAAATACACATATGGCTAAAGATAAAGCTGGTGCAAAATATACTAAGTCACATGAGGTTTTAGGTATGGAAGCTGCGTGGCAGACTAAAGAGAAATCCTTAGCTTGCAAACTAGAATATCAAATAAAAACACTTACTAAACAGCAAAAAGAAGATTTAATAAAAGGCGAGAAGTTATCAGCATATTTTAAAGGTAAGTTAGATTGTAGAAGATATAAAAGAATTATGGAGTAAAAAATGGATAATAGATTTTCAAGAACAGAGCTTTTAATAGGAAAAGAATCAATAGAAAAACTAAATAAATCAAAGGTTGCAGTGTTTGGCATAGGTGGTGTTGGTTCTTATGTAGTAGAAGGACTAGCAAGAGCAGGTGTAGGAAGCTTTATTTTAGTAGATAAGGACGAAGTAGATATTACTAACATAAATAGACAAATTATAGCAACTACTAAAACAGTTGGTAGACCTAAAGTAGAAGTGGCAAAAAAGCGTATTTTAGAAATCAATCCAGAGGCTAAAGTAGAAATTTATCAAGAATTTTTTATGCCAGAAACTAAAGGTATTTTAGATGAAAGCATAGATTATATAGTAGACGCAGTAGATACAGTTACAGCAAAAATAGAATTAATTGTTAGAGCAAATAAATTAAATATACCAATTATATCTAGTATGGGAACAGGAAACAAACTTGACCCTACTCAGTTTGAAGTAACAGACATATATAAGACAAGTGTATGCCCACTTGCAAAGGTTATGAGAAAAGAATTAAAGATAAGAGGTATAAAGAAACTTAAAGTAGTATATTCAAAAGAAGAGCCTATTAAACAAGAAGAAAGAGGAGTACCAGCAAGTATTTCTTTTGTACCATCAGTTGCAGGGCTAATTATTGCAGGAGAAGTTATTAAAAATTTAAGTAAAGGTAAAGAAAATGAGTAAAAGAGAACTTACAAGAAATCAAATAATAGAACAAAGTATTATTACTACTTACAGAAAAACTATATGGCACCAGTTTATCAAAGGAATACAAGAGTTTGAAATGGTAAACGAAGGCGATAAAATTGCAGTTTGCATTTCTGGTGGTAAAGACTCAATGCTTCTTGCAAAATGTATGCAGGAATTAAAAAAACACAGAAAAGTAAATTTTGAAGTAGTTTTTATTGTAATGGATCCCGGATATAATGAAATAAATAGGCAGAAAATTATTGATAATGCGAAATTATTAGAAATACCAATTACAATATTTCAGTCAGATATATTTGATGTAGTAGATAGGATAGAGGACAATCCTTGTTATCTATGTGCCAGAATGAGAAGAGGTTTTTTATATGAGAAAGCACAAGACCTAGGTTGCAATAAAATAGCACTAGGACATCATTTTGATGATGTAATAGAAACTATACTTATGGGTATGTTATATGGTGCTCAAATGCAAACTATGATGCCAAAATTACATAGTACAAACCATAAAGGTATGGAGCTTATACGTCCTTTATATTATGTAAAAGAAGAGGACATTATAAAATGGAAAGATAAGAATGAGCTAGAATTTATACAATGTGCTTGTAAGATTACAGAAAAAAACAAAGTATCAGAAGATGGCTCAAAAAGATATGAGATGAAACAGCTTATAAAACAGCTTAGAATCAATTACGACAGAGTAGACTATAACATTTATAATTCTACTAAAAATGTAAATTTAAATACAATTATCTCCTATGAAAAAGACGGAGAAGTACATCATTTTATGGATGATTATGAGGAGAAAAAATAATTAATATAATAGAAAAGGTACTTGCATATAGGCAAGTACCTTTTACCATATTTCTAAAGATGGGAAATGAGTAGTAGTTATTTCATAATTATTTAAGTCTGGTTTTTTAATTTGTTCATCTGTAACATTATCGAATTTTATTCCTCTGTCAAAATTGTTAATTTGTTTTGTTATACATAGAAATTTCAAAGTTTCGCTTCTTTTTATAACAACGCCTGTAAGTTCATCAATATAATATTTTAGTTCCATTGTAGAAAATGAATTAAATTTTAAAGTGCTTTTTACTATAATATTAGATCTACCATTTATTGTTGTTTTACCTATATATTTAAAATCGGCGTTATCTTTATCAAATATAGTAATATAGTATCCTAGTTGTGATAATTCATTAGGGAATTCTATATTTTCAAAATCTTCAACGATTGAAGCAATATTATCATTAAAGATTATAAATTCTCTATTTTCATTAGATAAGTTCATCCAATATTGAAGTTGAGAATCTAAATAGCATGTTAAGATATTATCTTTATAGAACAGTTCTTCTTTGTTTCCATTCTTTATGCGTGTCCTAGAATAATTATTATAACTGGCTCCTTTTTTTAATAATTCTAATATATCATCTTGTGACATTGTTGCAGAATCAGATATTTTGTCACGTGGGTTTATTATAATTTCTCGAATGGCTAAAAAGCTAATCAATAAAATAATAATCATCAACAATATATATATAAATTTTTTCATAAATAATCCTCCTTTTGTATATATATTTTAAAATTAATATATCATATGAATATTTCTTTTACAATAAATTAACTTTTGAAATTTTGCAACTTTTTCGTTTTTGAAATAAAATATATTGAAATTTATTTAATAGTATAATAGAATTATTTAAAATAAATAAAGATGGGTGAATAAATGAAAAAGCAAAAGTTATTAATATTATTTATAATAATGATTATATGCATAATTATATTTCTATATTTTTATAATCTAGATAAAGATGAAATTGATAATGAAGAAAATAGTTTTAGTATGATTGAAAATATAGTAGATGATTATAATGAGAATATTAAAATTATAAAAGAAAATGATAGTGTTACTGTTTCAGATGTAGAGGATGATATAAATATTAATATAAATAAATTTACTGTTGATGAAATTATTTTTTCTGTAACAGATATGAATGATGTTTCGTACAAATATTTGACTGATTATGAAATATATCAAGAAATAAAAGATGAAGAGCCTAAAGAAGAACAATTTAAGGAAGCAACAGATAAATCTACGTCAGTGTATACTCGGATCAAACTCTTCGTATAGATATAATAAAATTAGTAAAATATCAAATATTAATAAGATTGATGCTATACAAAGACAAGAGGTTAATTCTTTAGATGGATATACTGAAGAAATGAAAATAGATTTTAACAAAATATATAATTTATTGGATGGTAAGTATTATCTTTTAATTTTTTGTTCTGATTTTAATATAAGGATAGATTTTATTATAACTGATGGAAATGTTGATTATAAAGACCCTTATATAAATAAACGTATGGAGCCTACTACTGATTATTTCTATCTAAAGAAAGATTAACTACTAATAAAAATATGATAAAATATAAAGGACTATCTTTTGATAGTCCTTTCAAAATTGTAAGATTAGTGCAAGCTAAAACTATGGTAGAGTGATACGAAAAGTTTTACAATAGACTTAGAAAATTTAGGGAAGGAGTTTCTTATAATGGAAAATATATTAGAGGTTAAGAACATCGAAAAATATTATGGGAACAAATCAAATTTAACAAAAGCTATTGATAATATTAGTTTTAATGTGGGAAGTGGAGAGTTTATTGGAATAATGGGAGCGTCAGGCTCCGGAAAAACCACACTACTTAATTGTATTTCTACTATTGATAGAGTAACTGCTGGAAGAATAATCATAAACGGAAAAGACATTACGAAACTAAAAGGTAATAACTTAAACAAGTTTAGAAGAGAGGAACTAGGTTTTATATTTCAAGACTTTAACTTATTAGATACTTTAACTTGTTATGAAAATATTGCTTTAGCTCTTACTATACAAAAAGTAAATGTTCACGAGATTGATGAGAGAGTAAGAGATGTTGCTAAGAAATTAGACATAAGAGAAATTTTAAATAAGTATCCATATCAAGTATCTGGAGGACAAAAACAAAGGGTAGCATCTGCAAGAGCAATTGTTACTAATCCGAAATTAGTTTTAGCAGATGAGCCAACAGGAGCATTAGATTCTAAGTCAGCAAAACAACTTCTAGAAACCTTTGAAGCTTTAAATGTAAAAATGAAAGCAACCTTGATTATGGTTACTCATGATCCTTTTTCTGCTAGTTATGCAAGTAGAATTTTATTCATAAAAGATGGAAAGATTTTTAATGAGCTAAGAAAAGGAAATGATACTAGAAAACAATTCTTTGAAAAAATAATTGAGGTACAAACACTTCTTGGAGGTGAGCTTGGCGATGTTATTTAAGTTATCAATGAAAAATGTTCAAAAGAGTTTTAAAGATTATGCAATTTACTTTATAACCTTAGTACTTGGTGTTGCTATATTTTATCTGTTTAACTCTTTAGACAGTCAAGAGGCTATGCTTAAGGTGTCTGCTTCTACTAAAGAAATTATCAAGCTTATGATAAATATGCTTAGCTTTTTATCTGCTTTCGTAGCGGTAATTTTAGGACTTTTAATTGTATATGCAAATAATTTCTTGATTAAACGTAGAAAAAAAGAATTTGGTATATATATGACACTTGGAATGGGCAGAAGACAGATTTCAAAAATAATATTATTAGAGACTATATTTATTGGTGTGATTTCATTAATTATAGGATTAGTAGTTGGTGTCTTTGGTTCACAATTTATGTCTATATTTGTAGGAAAACTATTTAAAGCAGATATGAGTGAATTTGAATTTGTATTTTCTAAGGGAGCTTGTATAAAGACTTGTATATATTTTGCGATAATGTATATTGCAGTAATTTTCTTTAATGCAATTACAATTTCAAGATACAAACTTATTAATCTATTAACAGCTATCAGAAAAAATGAAGAAGTAAAAATTAAAAATCCTATTTTATGTATTATTGTATTTTTAATTTCAGCAGTAATACTTGGATATTGTTATTATAAAGTTACTTTAGGAATAACTACATTAAATAAAGCAGAAAAGATATTACCAATAATATTAATGGGAATTATCTCAACTATTTTAGTATTTTGGTCATTATCTGGTTTTATATTAAAACTTGTACAAATGAGAAAGAAAACTTATTTCAATGGAACAAACATTTTTGTATTAAGACAAATAAATAATAAGATAAATACAACAGTAATTAGTATGTCTGTAATTTGTTTAATGCTGTTTGTAACAATTACAATTTTATCAACAGCATTGTCTTTAAGAAATTCAATGGAATCAGCAATGAAAGAAATGACACCGGCAGATTTGAATTTATATAAAACAGCTAACCTTCCAGAAAGTGAAACTAGATATGGTAAAGAAGTTGTTTATTCAGAAGAGGCAAGAGAAGATTCAAAACGCAGTGTTGGAGAGTCAATGATAGATTGTGGCTTTGATATGAGCAAACTTAAAGGCACTGTAGAATTATCTATTTATTCAATTGATGAATTAAATATTGGTGTAGCTCTTGGAGAGGAAGTTATGCAAGAGGCAAAAGCTAAATATCCAATGTGGGTTTATACAGCTCCTGAGCCAATAGTTAAAATTTCTGAGTATAATAAAATAGCTAAACTTTATGGAATAGAGGAGTATTCTTTAGCAGAAAATGAATATATTATGCTATGTGATTATGATATGATACAAGAAATTAGAAATAAGTCATTATCGCTTGGTGTTAAGCTTAATATCAATGGTAAAGAATATACACCTAAATATAAAGAATGTAAAGCTGGATTCGTTCAAATGAATGTAAGTCATGTAAATACCGGAATTATTTTAGTACCAGATAGTTGTGACTTAAAAGAAGAACAAAGAGAACAGTGGTTTTTAGCGGCAAACTATAATGCTGATACAGAGGAGGGAAAAGAAGAAATTGAAGATAATTTTAGCGATAGTAGAGGTTCTGAACTTATGAAAACATTTAAAGAAAGACATATTTTAATTGATGGAGTGAGTAAAATAAGCTTAATAGAAAGCAGTTTAGGACTTACAACTATTATACTATTTATTGGAATTTACTTAGGAATTATCTTCCTTATAGCAAGTAGTGCAATATTAGCGTTAAAACAACTTACAGAAAGCTCTGACAACAAACAAAGATATGTTATCTTAAGGAAAATTGGTTGTGACGAAAAAATGATAAATAGTGCATTGTTTAAGCAAATAGGAATATTCTTTATGATGCCATTACTACTTGCAATAATACATTCAATTTTTGGAATACAGTTTGGTGTAGGAGTTATGGAAGCTTTAGCAACCAAAGAAGAGTTAATACCATCAGCAGTTATAACAGTTATTGTAATAAGTATTGTCTATGGAATGTATTTCTTAGCTACATATTATGGTAGCAAAAATATTATAAAAGAAGAGTAGACAAAAAAAGAGGCTTTGTGGTATAATATCACAAGGCCTTTTTGTAATTGGTCATTTTTTGACGAAGGAGGAACATATATGATTATTACTATTAGTAGGGAATTCGGTAGCGGTGGCCGTGAAATAGGTAAGAGGCTTGCAGATGAGCTAGGTCTTGCTTATTATGATGGAGAAATAATCACATTGATTGCAAAAGAAACTGGTATGAGCGAAGAGTATATTCAAAATATCTCAGAAAAAGGTGTGTATCCTTATACTTATCAATTTGCAAAATCATTTTTGAATTCTTCACCAGTTCAGAATAGTCAAATTCAAGTTTTGGTAAAACAAAATGAAATTATTAAGAAAATCGCGTCAAAAGGAAATTGTGTTATTGTTGGAAGAGCAGCAAATGCTATTCTAAAAGGAGAAGACACAATCGACTTATTTATTTATGCTGATATGAAATCAAAGGTTGCACGTTGCAAACAAAAAGCTGACGAAAATGAGAATTTAAGCGATAAAGAGCTTGAGAAAAAAATCGTTGAAGTTAGCAAAAATAGAGAGAAATTCCATAATGTTGTTTCAAATGAACAATGGGGAAAAAAGGAGAATTACGATCTATGCATTAATACATCTGGAGTGGACATCAAATCAATTATTACACCACTTAGAATGTACATAGAAAATTGGTTTAGGAGGAACTAAAGAAAATGCAAATACAATTATCAGAACATTTTACATATAAAAAATTAATACGATTTACATTACCAACAATATTTATGATGATATTTACATCAATTTATGGAGTTGTAGACGGAATATTCGTTTCAAACATAGTAGGAAGTGATAGCTTTGCAGCTGTTAACCTAATTACTCCTGTATTAATGATTATGGCATCAGTGGGATTTATGTTTGGAACAGGAGGAAGTGCCTTAGTTTCAAAGGTGCTTGGAGAAGGAGATAAAAAAAGAGCAAATCAATATTTTTCAATGCTTACATATATATTACTAGTTATAGGTGTGATATTTACAATATTAGGTTTGATATTTATTAAACCAGTTGCTAGTCTTTTAAGAGCAGAAGGAAATATATTAAAGGATTGTGTAACTTATGGTAGCATACTTATGCTTTCAATGATACCTTTCTTATTACAACACTATTTCCAAAGTTTCTTGATTGTTGCTGAAAAGCCTAAAATGGGCTTAGTAGTTTCACTTTGTGCAGGTATAACAAATATTATTTTAGACTTTTTATTCGTTTATGCTTTTAGATGGGGACTAATTGGAGCAGCAGTTGCAACAGCAATTAGCGAGTGTATCGGTGGTATTGTACCGCTTACATTCTTTATAGTTAGCAAAGATAGCCCACTTAAACTTAGAAAAGCAAAATTAGATGGAAAGGCAGTTTTCCAAACTTGTACAAATGGTTCATCAGAAATGCTTACACATATTTCATTATCAGCAGTAAATATGCTTTATAACATGCAACTTATGAAATATATAGGCTCTGATGGGGTTGTTGCTTATGGAATTATTATGTATGTAAGCTTTGCCTTTATAAGCGCATTTTTAGGATATTCAATAGGTTCATCTCCTATTGTTAGCTATCACTATGGAGCAAACAATACAGATGAACTTAAGAACTTATTTAAAAAGAGCTTAATAATTCTTATAAGCTCATCAGTGGTACTTACAATTCTTGCAGAGCTTTCAGCAAAATTATTAGCAGGTATATTTGTAAGTTATGATCCAAATTTACTTGCACTTACTACAAGAGCAATACGAATTTACTCAATTTCATTTGTTATGGCAGGCTTTAACATTTATGCCTCATCATTCTTTACAGCCTTAAACAATGGTGTTGTTTCAGCAATTATTTCATTCCTAAGAACTTTAGTGTTTGAAGTGCTTTCAATACTTATTTTACCTGCAATTTTAGGAATAGATGGAATTTGGTTTGCAGTAGTAGTTTCAGGAATTTTCTCAACTATTATAAGTACAATATTCTTAGTAGCAAATCGTAAAAAATATAATTATGTATAACAAAAAAAGAGAAGATGCTAAATCTTCTCTTTTGATTTTAAACAGAAGGAGTGTATAGTAAAGTAATTCTCCTACCATCTATTTTTACGAATTTTTCTTCTTTTAAATATTTAAGTTCTCTAAACATAGCAGACCTATTAACAGATAAGTAATCGGCTAAGTCTTTGAAGTTACTAGGTAAGTAAATAAATTTAGAACGGCTTTTTTTATATTCAGTTTCAAAATAAGCAAGAAGCTTATCACGAATAGATTTCTGAGTTAAAATCTTAATTCTATCATTATTATCTTTAAGTCTAGAGTGGATAATATCGAAAAGATTAAGTATAAATTGGTTATAATAAGCATAACAAGTGTTTTTTGAATTAACTAATTTATTATAATCTATAACTAAAACTTTAGAAGGCTCGACAGCACGTATTTGATATTCGGTATCACTGATGTTGGAGATATCACTACCAAATACACTATTTTCAACGAGTTCCTCGATTAAATTTTCTTCACCATTGTAGTTTATATTGAAGAGTTGTGCATAACCTTCTAATAAAATACAAACTATATTTTTATTTTTTAAAGTTGATAAAATTTCCTCATTTTTATGAAAAGTATAAATATGAGTTGCTAAAATTTTAAAAAGTCTATTCTTTTGTAATTCGCTTATACCAGCAAAAGGGTCTTTCATTTTCATCACCAATATTATTATATCACAATTGTGTTACAGTTGCAATTGCACCTTTATATATTATTTTTTTATCAGTATAATGAGTACAACAAAAATATACACGAAAGGAAAAAGTTTTATGAAGATTGTTAAAAGAGATGGACATATAGTTGATTATGATCCAAGCAAAATCAGAACAGCTATAAAAAAAGCAAATGTAGAGGTTAGACCAAAAGAGAGAGCAACAGAAGACGAGATACAAAGTATTGTAGAATACATTGAGGAATTAAATAAGAAAAGAATTCTTGTTGAAGATATACAAGATATTATAGAAGAGAAATTAATGGAAATTGATAGATATCAATTAGCCAAAAAATATATTACTTATCGTTACACTAGAGAATTAGTTAGAAAAGCAAACACAACAGACCAAACTATAAAAGAATTAATCGAAGGTGAGAACGAATACTGGAATAGTGAAAACTCAAACAAAAATGCTGAGCTTGTAACTACACAAAGAGATTATTTAGCAGGTATTACAAGTACAGATATTACAAGAAGATTTTTGCTACCAGAAGAAATTGTTAAAGCACATGATGAAGGAATTATACATTTCCATGATGCAGACTATTTTGCACAAAATGCATTACACAATTGTGAGCTTATTAACTTAGATGATATGCTTCAAAATGGTACAGTTATAAATGGTGTTATGATTGAAAAACCACACAGATTTATAACAGCAGCAACAATTGCTACACAAATTATTTTAGCAGTTACATCTTCTAGTTATGGTGGTGCAACAGTTACTCTTACACATTTAGCACCTTTTGTTAGAAGCAGTTATGAAAAATACTATAAGAAATACAAAGAGAGAAAACTAAGTGAAGCAGATTGCGAAAAATATGCTTGGGACGATACAAGAAAAGAAGTTGCAGACGGTGTTCAAACTTTTAATTATCAAGTAAATTCAATGACAAATACAAATGGTCAAGCTCCTTTCTTAAGTGTATTTATGTATATGAATGAAACTAAAGAATACAAAAAAGAGCTTGCAATGATAATTGAAGAATTCTTAAAACAAAGAATTGTTGGTTTTAAAAATAGAAAAGGTGTATTTATTACACCAGCTTTCCCAAAACTTTTATATGTACTTGAAGAAGATAATATCAAAGAAGATGGCGAGTATTTCTACTTAACAAAACTTGCAGCAGAATGCACAGCTAAGAGATTAGTTCCTGATTATATTTCTGAAAAAGTTATGTTAGATTTAAAAGTAAATGAGAATGGTGAAGGGGATTGTTATCCTTGCATGGGTTGCAGAAGTTTCTTAACACCAGATAGAGCAATGTCATTGGGAAATATTGCTAAAGCTAAGAACTATGAAGCAGGTAAAGGCAAATATTACGGAAGATTTAATCAAGGTGTTGTTACTATTAACTTACCAGACGTAGCATTATCTTCAAAAGGAGATATGGATAAATTCTGGAAAATCTTTGATGAAAGACTAGAACTTTGTCACAAAGCTCTACAATTAAGACATAAGAGATTAAGCAATGTTACAAGTGATGTTGCACCAATTTTATGGCAAGATGGAGCTTTAGCTAGACTTGAGCCAGGAGAGAGTATTCATGAATTATTACATCATGGTTATAGCACAATTTCACTTGGATATGCTGGTTTATATGAGTGTGTAAAATATTTGACAGGAAATTCTCATACAGACAATGGAGAAGGAAAAGAACTTGGCTTAGAGATTATGAAACACTTAAATGATGCAGCTAAGAAATGGAAAGAAGCAGAAGATATTGATTATTCTGTGTATGGTACTCCAATTGAGTCTGTAACATATAAATTTGCAAAATGTTTAAAAGAGCGTTTTGGAACAGTTGAAGGTGTAACAGATAGAAATTATATTACAAACTCATATCACGTGCCAGTTTTCGAGGATATAGATGCTTTCACAAAATTAAAATTAGAAAGTGAATTCCAAAGATTAAGTCCTGGTGGAGCAATTTCATATATTGAAACACCAAATTTACAAAATAACTTAGAGGTTATTTTAGATGTTATCAAATTCATCTATGAAAATATTATGTATGCTGAGCTTAACACAAAATCTGATTATTGCCAAAAATGTGGTTATACAGGCGAAATTATGATTGATGAAAATTTGGAATGGTATTGTCCAAACTGTGGTAACACAGACCATACTACTTTAAATGTGGCAAGAAGAACATGTGGATATATCGGAACAAATTTCTGGAATAAAGGTAGAACACAAGAAATAAAAGAAAGAGTTTTACACATTGATAATAAGGACGCATAAGCTGAAGCTGTTATGAACGCAGTGAATTACAGATTCAGTTCGCAACGGGAGCAGCAAATGCGAAGCATTTGTGAATAGCGGAGTTGCATTCCGATAAGACTGTAGTGAGTTACAGCCTAAGTATGCAACGGGAGCAGCAAATGCAAAGCATTTGCGAACAGCGGAGTTGCCTTCCAATAAAGTAGGGGAGAAATAAATGAGATATAGTAAAATACGAAAAATGGATATTTCAAATGGAAAAGGAGTAAGAGTATCAATTTTCATACAAGGTTGTACTTTTAACTGCAAGAATTGTTTTAATCCTGAAACACATGATTTTGAAGGTGGAACAGAGTTTACAGATAGCACAATAGATAAAGTACTAGAGCTTTGTAGTAAAGACCATATTGACGGTTTATCTATATTAGGTGGTGAACCAATGCACCCTAAGAATATCGAAGGAACTACTAAACTTGCTAAAGCTTTTAAAGAGAAATTTCCAAACAAAAATCTTTGGGCTTGGACAGGCTATAAATTTGACGAATATTTAAAAGATAAAGAAATTTCAAAATACCTAGATGTTTTAATAGATGGGCAATATGTAGATGAGCTTCATGATCCAACACTAGAGTGGCGTGGCTCTTCTAATCAAAGAGTAATTGATGTTCAAAAAAGTTTGCAAGCAGGAGAAGTAGTAGAAATTTGTAAATAATGATAATAAATGAGCAAAGTCTTGGAATTTTGCTCATTTTGTATTATAATATACGAAAGATTAAGAGGAAGGATAGAAGTTTATGGAATTTAATTATAAAATATTAAACCCAGGTGGAAATAAAACAGCAATAGTAATAGGAAATGAATATAGTAAAGAAGAAAGAAAAGAGATAAATGATAAAATATTAAAAGATAATCCAGAAGTAGAGCAAGTAGGTTTTATTAGTACAGATAAGAATAGATTAGATATGGCAGGTGGCGAGTTTTGCGTAAATGCTACTAGATGTGCAATTTGGGAATATCTAAAAGGTGAAGAAGGAGAAATTGAGCTTGAAGTTTCTGGACTTAAGAGTAGAGCAAAGGGTGGAATAACAGCTAAAAAAGATGTATATGCAGATATGAAAGTAGAAAAAGGATTAAGTAATTTAATAGAGAAAAAAGGAATATATAACATAGTTAAATTAGACGGAATAACACTTGCAGTTGTTGAAGAAAAGGATAGCAAAGAATATATAAAACTTTTAAAAGAAGATGAAAACAAAGCTAAAAATGAATTAAAAGAGATAATGAAAACTTTTAATACAGAAGAGAGTGCAGCAGGTATTATTTTGTTAGAAGAAGAAAACGGAAGAACAAAAATAAATCCTGTTATTTGGGTAAAAACTGTAGATACTCTATATTATGAAACAGCTTGTGGCAGCCGGAAGCTTAGCAACTACAATATATAAATATGCTATATCAGGTTTAGAAAATTTAGAAATAGTACAACCTTCTGGATATAGTATAGATGTTACTTTAAATATATCAGAAGATTATATTGAAAAAGCAGTTATATTAGGAAAAGTAATGGAAAATGAGTAAAAATACTACACAAATTAAAAATAATATGATACAATATAAAAGTAAAAATTAAAAGGAGGAATTAATCATGTCAGGACATAGCAAATGGCACAATATTGCAGCTAAAAAGGGTAAAGCAGATGCTGCAAGAGGAAAAATATTTACAAAATTAGGAAGAGAAATATTAGTAGCAGTTAAGCAAGGTGGACCTGATCCTGCCGGAAATTCTAAATTAAAGGATGTTATAGCAAAATGTAAAGCAAATAACATGCCAAATGATACAATAAATAATGCAATTAAAAAAGCTTCTGGAGAAGGAAGCTCAGCAGTATACGAAGAAATTACATATGAAGGTTATGGAGCAAACGGCGTTGCTGTTATAGTAAATGCAAGTACAGATAATAAAAATAGAACAGCAGCTGATGTTAGACATATGTTTGATAAATCAGGAGGAAACTTAGGTACTTCAGGTTGTGTATCATATATGTTTGAGAAAAAAGGTGTAATCGTTATAGAAAAAGAAGGATGTAAATTAGGAGAAGATGATTTAATGATGCTTGCTATCGAAGCTGGTGCAGAAGATTTTTCAGCTGAAGAAGAAGTATTTGAAATCACAACAGCTCCAAATGACTTTACAGCAGTTACAGAAAAATTATCAGCAGAAGGAATTACATTCTTAGAAGCTGGTGTACAAATGGTACCAAGCACTTATGTACAACTTGACGAAAAAGGTGCTGAAAAAATGCAAAGATTAATCGACAATCTTGAAGATTTAGATGATGTTGTTGAAGTATTCCATAACTGGGAAGAATAAATTTAGTATAATTTTTTTGAAATCTCTCATACTAAGGTATGGGAGATGTTTTTTATGATTTTTAGAACTGATTTAGCTCTTGAAAGAAGAGAAGTTTATAAGAAAGCTCAAGCTATCGAAGATGAAATCGAAGGGATTGAGTGTAATGAAGAAAAACCAAATGAGAGAATTCAAATAACTAGAGTTAAGATTTTGAATGAGAAAGGGGAAGAAGCACTTTCAAAACCGATAGGTGAATATATTACTTTAGACATATCAAAAGTAAAATACATGGAAGAAGAAGCTATTGAAGAAGCTAGCAATATATTAGCAGAAGAGATAAAAAAATTAGTTGATAAGCATATTGGAAAAGAAGAACCTGTTTTAATTGTGGGGCTTGGTAATGAGTATGTAACGCCAGACTCACTAGGTCCGAAAGTTGCAAATGATATTGAAGTTACAAGACATATAATAAAATATTGTCCGCAATTTGTAAAAGAGGGAACACGAGAAATATCTGCAATCTCGCCAGGTGTCTTAGGTGTGACAGGTATTGAAACTTTGGAAATTGTCAAGGGTATAGTAGAAAATGTAAAACCAAAACTATTAATTGTTATTGATAGCTTATGTTCAAAAAATATTGAAAGAATAAGTAGTTCAGTACAATTATCAGATACGGGAATTGTTCCTCGGAGCAGGAGTAGGAAATACAAGAGCAGAACTTTCTGAAAGAACTCTTGGAATTCCAGTAATTGCTTTAGGAGTTCCAACGGTTGTAGAAGCTGCTACAATTACAAATGATGGTTTAGATTTATTTATACAAAAATTACAAGATGAAGCAAAGTCTAATGAGTATTTAAACCAGCTAAGAGAAAATGATAATTATGAAGAAATAAAAGAAGCACTACTGCCTCAGGATTTTAATTTTATTGTAACTCCAAAAGAGATAGATGAACTAATTGAAAATATGTCAAAATTAATTTCTTATGGTATAAATATGAGCCTATAATTAAACAGGCTCAATTTTTATTTTTCAGAATAAAATATATATAAATTGTAGAAGGAGGGAATATGAAATCTTTTTGTATAAAACTTTCAAGTAGAGCGCAAGAAAATTTTTTAATAGAAGAGCTTAGCTCCATAAAAAATATCGATTTTGTTATTTCTTCTTTCCAGTTTAAAGTATATAGAAATGTAATAGTACATTATAAAGGTGATAATTTAATTTTATTTAAAAAATCTCTAAGCGAAGCAATCGCAAGTACTATTCAATATTTTTATGAAGAAGAAATCTTGGAAAAAATGATTAGGAAAAATTACTTTTATTTAAGCGAAGATGAGCAAGATAGTATTATAAGAATTTCATTAAGAATTTTAATTGCTAGTAAAGAAAATGATGATTTTGGAAAAGAGATTTTGAAAGAATTAATATATGAATACATTGAAGAAAATAAGAAAATGATTTTAGAGGGTTTTGTAATTTTTAGAACAAAAGAGTACAAAGAGACCTTAGATTATATTGCAGAACTTGCAGTAACTTCATATTTGAATTTAATACAATATTAGCTTTTAATTTAAAATTATTTGTGATAAAATTGTTTAAGGTGATAAAAATGACAGGTTTTATTTTGAAATTTATAGCAATGTGTAGTATGGTTTTGGATCATATAAAATATGCTGTGCCAGCTACAAATAATTTTATAACACAGTATTTTGGAAGATTGGCATTCCCAATATTTGCATTTTTGATATCAGAAGGAATGATACATACTAAAAGCCGAAAAAAATACATATTAAGAATGTTCATATTTGCATGTATTTCACAAGTACCATTTCTCTTATTTAGAGGACTTGTTTCACAAGGATTTGTGCTTAATGTAATGTTTACATTTTTATTTGCAATAATTGGAATTACTATATTTGATTATTTTGATATAACTAAAGAGTTTCCAAATTTTTTGAAATTTATAATGACAGCATTAGTTGCGATATCAATTTTACTTATGACTTTAGCTGTTAGAATGGATTATGGTTGGTATGGAATTGCGACAGTTTGGCTTTTTTATGTTTTGAAAGATAAGAAAATTTTACGAACAATCGGATATATAATATTAGTTATTTTATATTATTTTTCAAGATATATTGGATTTATAAACAAAATGGATTGGATAAGTTTAGCATTTGCAAGTTTGCCAGCAATTATAATTTTATTTTATAATGGCAAACAGGGAAGAAAACTTAAATACTTTTTCTATTTATTTTATCCAGTACATATGCTGGTACTTTATGGATTATCTTTTATATTTTAGATACACAAAAACCACCTCGAAGGGTGGTTTTTAATTTCATATTTTTTATGCGAAAGCTTGACGTTTCTTGAAAGAAAGAAGGTTTGTAATTTCGTTTGATCTCTTTTGATTTGCAGTTTTGTTTGCTTCCTCTTGGGCAATTTGTCTTGCTTGTCTTTCTGCCATTGTTTCACATATAGCTTTTTGATAAGTAAAATGTGTATCTTGAGCAATTTTTGTCCAATTATATTTTGTTTTAACTTCTTGTTTTGCATTTTTTACAATAGTGTCACATAATTTATGATCAAATAGAAGGGCTAAAATTGAATCTGCAAGAGAATTTGCATTTCCTGCATAACTCTTCATACCAGTAACACCATGATCAACGATTTCATTTAAACCACCAATATCTGTAACAACTGTTGGTACTCCTGAAAGCATTGCTTCAATTGCAACAATACCGAATGGTTCATAAGTGCTAGGGAAGACAGCAATATCAGCACATTTATACATCTTTTGTACTTGTTTTGGAGAAAGCTGACCTGTGAAATATACTTTATTTCCAAGACCTAAACTATTAACTTCATTTTGAAGTTCTCCAAGCATGCCACCTTTACCAGCAACTATAAGTTTTGCGTCATGATAATTATTTAAAATTTTAGGCATAGCACTAATTAAGTGTTGAATACCTTTTTCATAAACTAATCTACCCATGAAAAGTATAATTTTTTCATTGTCCATAGCATATTTACGTCTAAAGTCATAGTCTCTTTCACTAACAGTAAAGTTAGAAGGACTAACACCATTAGGGACAACATTTATTTTTTCGAAAGGAAGTCCGAATAATCTTTGTAATTCATTTTTCATATAATTACTATTAACAATAACTTCAGAAGACTCATAAGTAAGCATCCATTCAGTATCATTGATATATTTTTGTTGTTGTTCTCTGATACCGCTGTTTCTTCCTGCTTCAGTAGCATGTATAGTAGAAACAATAGGTGTGTTATATGAAGTTTTTAAAGTTTTTGCAGCATAAGCAACTAACCAATCATGAGCGTGGATAACATCAAAATTACCTTCTTTTGCAATGATTTCTCCAGTTTTTGCTATCATATTAAAATTAAGTTGCATAACCCAGTCTATAAAGTTATTTGGTTGAATCATAAAATTGTCAACTCTGTAAACTTGTACTCCATTGTCATCTTCAAAATATGGCACATTACCATCTCTATAAGTAACAACAGTAACTTCGTGACCATCTTTAATTAATCTATGAGATAAATCGTGAACAACTCTAGCAATACCTCCTACAACTCTTGGGGGATATTCCCATGATAGCATTAAAATTCTCATTTGATTTTTGCTCCTTTCAAACTTTCTTTTGTAATCAAATTCTATGATCATTTACTTATATTATTCTATATAAAAAAATACTAAAAGTAAACAGATTTTGACAAAAAAAGCAAAAAAATTTTTTTAAAAACTTGACAGATTACAATTATATTACAAATGTGAAAAAATTATGTTTCACGGGCAAAATTAAACATCAAAAAAATTTCAAAAAAATGAAGTTTAGGTATTGTTTTTAATTCGCTTTTAGTATATGATATATGAATAGAGTTGATATATTATTTAGAAGATATATAAGATTATACTAAGGAGGAAGCAATGCCTAATAAAACAACAGAAAACGAAGAAAAGAATAAGAAGAAAAATGTAGCAAAAAACAATGCAGTGGCAAAGAAAAGTTCTACAAACAAAGGAAAAAAGAGAACTAATAGCAAGAATACTAGTTCTAAAAAAGCTACAAATAAAAGTGTAAAGACTAATGTATCTTCTAAAAAGAAAAATGGTACAAAAAAGGTAACAAAAAAAGTCGAAAATAAGAAAATAGAAACTAAAAAGGTTGAAACTAAAGAAGTTAAAAAGGTTGAGCCTAAAAAAGAAGCTATTAAAAAAGACGAAATTAAAGAGAAAACAGTTATAGAAAAAATAAAAGCTTTTATTGCTAAAATAGTTGCAATGCAGGAAGAAGCTAGACTTGAAGCAGAAAACGAAAAAGCTGAAAAAAAAGAAAATTCTGGGGCAAAAAAATCAGAGAAAAAAGTAGAACCAATATCTACACCATATATGTTAGAATATTACGATTTACCATATAGATATAATGAGACAGTTGTTAAAATATTAGCACAAACACCAAAAAGATTATTTGTATATTGGGATATTTCAGATAATGACAGACAAAAATATTTGCTTGCTTTTGGTGAAAGATTTTTTGAAGAAACTTATCCAGTATTATTAGTACACAATGAAGATATGGACTATACTTTTGAAGTCCCAATAAATGACTTTGCAAATAGTTGGTATTTAGATATAAATGATGCAAAATCAAAATATACAATTCAACTTGGTAGAAAGTTTAGAGAAAAGCCAGAAATGGTAAATATCATGGCTTCTACTGGAACAGAGAGCGTTGTGTTACATAATGATTATGTTCCTATTATCACATCAAATATATTAGAAGTACCAAATGATCACATCTTATTTGAGAATTTACAATCAAAAGTTTTATATAGAAATGTAAAAACAGGCACAGATAGTTATGTAGAAATTGACAACTTAGAATTTAGTAAGAGAATGGGCAAAATCTATAGTATCTATGATGTTTACAAAGAAATCTATAAGAACGAAATTGATAGTGAAACATTATCAGATTTATTAAATCCATCAAGTATGTCTTCAAGTAAAATGTCAAGCAATGTGTTTATATAAGAGAATATGAGAGGCGTATTTGTCTTACGCCTCTATTTTTTAAATAGAGGAGAATTTAATGAAAAAAGATATTAAAGGATATGTATGTTTCGTATTACATGCACATCTTCCATATATTCATCATCCGGAAAACGATACTTATTTAGAGGAAGAATGGCTTTTTGAAGCTATTTCTGAAACTTACATACCACTTATACTTAATTTCCAAAAATTAGTTGAGGAAGGCGTTAATTTCAGAGTTACAATGACAATGACACCACCTCTTTTAAATATGCTTGATAATAAGCTTTTACAAGAGAGATATATTAAGTACTTAAATAAGCATATCGAACTTGCTGAAAAAGAAATTAGTCGAACTACTTATGATGAAAGAGTTAATCGCTTATCTAAATATTATTTTGATAGATATTCAAATGATTTACATATTTTTAGAGATGTATATGATTGTAATTTAATTACAGCATTTAAAGAATTACAAGATAAAGGTGTACTTGAAATTATCACTTGCGGAGCAACACACGGATATTTTCCAATTTTATATGTAAATGAAAAAACAGTTAGAGCACAAATTGGAGTAGGTGTACAAACTTATGAAAAATTCTTTGGAAGAAAACCTAGAGGGATATGGCTTCCTGAATGTGGATATGTTCCAGAAGCTGATAAGTATTTAAGAGAATTCGGAATAGAATATGCTATAACAGAAAGTCATGGTATTTTATATGCTGATCCAGCTCCATTATATGGAACATATGCGCCGATTGTTTCACCAGAAGGTTTATGTTGTTTTGGTAGAGATATCGAGTCTTCAAGACAAGTATGGAGTTCTATTAATGGTTATCCCGGAGATTACAATTATAGAGAGTTTTATAGAGATATTGGATATGAGGCACCTTATGACTATATTAAGCCATATATAGCTTGCAATGGTGTTAGAGTAAATACAGGTATTAAATATTATAGAATTACCGGAAAAGATGGAGAGAAGGACTATTATGATGTTCAATGGGCAAAGGATACAGCAGAAAGACAAGCTGGGCATTTCTTTGATTGTAGAACAGAACAGATAGATAATTTATCTAAATATATGCATGTTCCACCTATAATTACTTGTCCTTATGATGCAGAATTATATGGACATTGGTGGTATGAAGGTCCATATTGGTTATATATATTATTTAAGAAAATTTATTATAATGCAAGCAATTTTGAGTTAATAACACCAGGTGAATATATTGACAAATTCCCTAATATTCAAGTGTCAAAACCTTGTAGGTCAAGCTGGGGTGCAAATGGATATAGTGAAGTTTGGCTAAACGAAACAAATGACTATGCACATTGTCACTTACATAAAGCAGGTGACAGAATGTGTGAGCTTGCTCAAATGTTCCCAAATGAAGGTGATACACTAAGAAGACAAGCTTTAAATCAATGTGCAAGGGAATTACTTTTAGCACAAAGTAGTGATTGGTTATTCATTATAACTAATGGTACAATGGTGGAATATGCTCATAAAGCAATAAAAGATCATATTGGAAGATTTACAAAACTATATTATCAAATTAAAAAGGACAAAATTGATGCAAAATATCTACTTGATGTTTTTGATAAGGATGATATTTTTCCAGAAATAGATTATACGATATATTGTTAAATAAGAATTTGTTAAGTAATAATTGCGTTTTTGCTGTGTTGCCGCTCTTTCAAAAACGCATCAACGTACACCACGTACACCTCAGCGTTATTTGAATTCGCGCGCCTTGCAAATTCCACAATTCTTACTTAACAGATTAAAAGAGAAGAAAGGATGTATAATATGAAAGTTTATGACGAAGTAAATAACTTAGCACAAGCGATAAAAGAAAGTAAAGAATACTTAGAATACAAAGAGATAAGAGCAGAAATTTTTGCAAATCCTGAACTAAAAAATCAAGTAGAAGAGTTCGAAAGAATAAGATATGAAGAACAATTATTAGCTATGCAAGGAGAAAAACAAACTGATGAGAAAATGGCTAAATTACAAGAATTATACACTATTCTTGTGCAAAATGAAAAAGTAAAAGAGTACTTCGATAAAGAAGTTAGATTTAATGTAATGATGGCTGATGTTAACAAAACAATCGGAGAGGCTATTAAAGATGTAATTCAATAACTTTTATAAGCTCAGACTTTCTATAAGTTTGGGCTTTTTTGTTAATTTTTTATGAAATAAAAATATTGCTATATTTTGTAAAATGTTATATAATTAATGACAAATATTTATTTTAGGAGAAAAGGAATGTACAAAAAGTGGGAATTTTATAAAGCTGATGAAGATAAAGTAAAGTCTATTGCAGAGAAACATCATATTTCAGAGCTTTTAGCAACAGTTTTAGTAAATAGAAATATAATAGAAGATGAAGATGTAAGAGTATTTTTAGAACCAAATAGAGATGACTTTCATGATCCATATTTAATGCCAGATATGAAACCAGCTGTTGATAGAATTTTAAAGGCTATTGAAACAAGTGAGAAAGTTATGATCTATGGAGATTATGATGTAGATGGAATTACAAGTACAACAGTTTTAAAGAAATTTCTACGGAGAAAGAGGTTTAGACGCTGCTTTTTATATTCCTAACAGATTAAATGAAGGCTATGGACTTAACAAAGATGCGATTAAGAAAATAGCAGATGAAGGTTATACATTAATTATAACAGTTGATTGCGGTATTTCAGGAATTGACGAAATAGCTTATGCTAAAGAACTTGGAATGGATGTGATTGTTACAGACCATCATGAGCCATTAGATGAATTACCAAAGGCACTTGCAATTATAGATTGTAAAAGAAAAGATAATAAATATCCTTTTAATAGTTTAGCAGGTGTTGGAGTTGCTTTTAAACTTATTCAAGCGATTTCGCAAAAATTAGAATTGCCAGAAAAAGAATATTTGAAATATTTAGACATAGTTTGTGTAGGAACGATTTCAGACATAGTTCCGTTAATTGATGAAAATAGGGTCATTGCAAAACTTGGACTTATGCTTGCAGGACAAACTAGAAATTTAGGTTTAAAATCACTTATTGTAAATTCTGGATACACAGTAATAAATTCAAATACAATTTCTTTTGGAATAGCACCAAGGATTAATGCTTGCGGAAGAATGGGTTTTGAAAATGAAGCTTTGAAATTATTTTTAAATGATAGTAAAGACGAAGTTTTAGAAATTACAGAACAATTAAATGAATATAATAGAGAAAGACAGGAAACAGAAAAAAGAATTTTTGATGAAGTAATAGAGAAGATTGAAACAGAGAAATTAAATGACAAAAATGCAATAGTGCTTGCTGGACATGGCTGGCATCATGGCGTTATAGGGATAGTAGCTTCAAAAGTTACTGATTTATATTTCAAACCAACAATTCTTATTTGTTTAGACGAAGGAAAAGGAAAAGGCTCAGGTCGTAGTGTTCCAGGTTTCGATTTACACGATGCTTTATGCAAATGTAGTGAATACTTAGATAAATATGGCGGACACGAAATGGCTGTTGGTTTAAGTTTAGACGAGAAAAATGTAGAGGCTTTTGCAGAAAAATTTGAAGAGATTAGTAGTCAAGCACGCACAAGTGAGATTGTTTCAGTTATAAAAATTGATAAAGAATTAAAAGTAAAAGATATTGATATAGAGAAAATAAAAGAACTTAGCAAATTAGAGCCTGTTGGCGAATCAAATAAAATGCCGATATTTATTTATAAAAACTTAAAGATAAATTCAATAAGAGCATTATCAGAAGGCAAACATATGAAACTTACATTAAAAGACGGAAACACTATTATTAATGCAATTGGTTTTAATTTAGGTAGTGTCTCTAGTGATTATTTAATAGGAGATAAGGTTGATGTTGTAGGTGTTTTAGAGATTAACACTTTCAATGGATTAGATACGATACAGATAAATTTAAGAGATATTAGAAAATCATATTAATGGGGGAAAGATATGAGCGAGGAGAAAGAGATTACAATTGAAGATGTAATTGCAAGACAAAGGCAAAATAATCCAAATGCCAATATTGAGCTTGTAAGAAAAGCGTATGATTATGCAAAAGTAAATCACGGTGACCAAGTTCGTATGTCTGGTGAACCATATATGATACACCCTGTGAATGTAGCATATATTTTATCAGAATTAGAAATGGACGATGAGACTATTTGCGCTGCACTTTTGCATGATGTAGTTGAAGATACACCAAGAACTCACGAGGATATTGTTGAAGAGTTTGGCGAGGCAATTGCAGAAATGGTAGCTGGAGTTACTAAACTTAGTAAATTACGTTTTGAAACTGTACAAGAACAACAAGCTGAAAATTATAGAAAAATGTTTTTAGCGATGCGGTAAGGATATTAGAGTTATCCTTATTAAACTTGCTGATAGACTACATAATATGAGGACTCTTAAATTTTTAAAAAGAGATAGACAAATTGCTAATGCAAGAGAAACAGCAGAGCTTTATGCTCCTCTTGCTAATAGATTAGGTATTTATTCTTTAAAATGGGAACTTGAAGATTTGAGTTTTAAATATTTATATCCAGATGAATACCACGAAATCGTAGTAGGACTTGACAGAAAAAGAGACGAGAGATTAGAATTTATAAATCAAATTAAAGATAATATAGAAGAAAAAATAAAAGAAGAAGGAATTGAGGCTGAAGTAACAGGTAGGGCAAAACATTTATACAGTATTTATAGAAAAATGGAGAGAGATCATAAAAATTTAGATCAAATTTATGATTTGTTTGCTCTTAGAATTTTAGTACATTCAGTTAAGGATTGTTATGCAGTGCTTGGTGTTGTGCATGAAAATTACACACCGATGCCAGGTAGATTTAAGGATTATATAGCAGTTCCAAAGAAAAATATGTATCAATCTATACATACGACTTTACTTGGAACAAAAGGTACACCATTTGAAGTACAAATTCGTACTTGGGATATGCACAGAACTGCTGAGTTTGGTATCGCAGCGCATTGGGCATATAAAGAAGCTAGCAACAGTGGAAAAAAATCCTCAATTGTTGTTACAGATGATAAATTATCTTGGCTTCGTGAAACTTTGGAATGGCAAAAAAATGCAGATACACCAGACGAATTTTTGAATATTTTAAAAACAGAGTTATTTGAAGATGAAGTATATGTATTTACTCCAAAGGGTGGAATTAAAGTACTTCCAGCAGGTGCTACACCAATAGATTTTGCGTATAGTATACATGAACAAGTTGGACATAAGATGGTAGGTTGCAAGATAAATAATAAAATGATGCCAATTATTACACCTTTAGAAAGTGGTGATATAGTTGATATCATTACATCAGACCAATCTAAAGGTCCAAGCCGTGATTGGCTAAAATTTGTAAAAAGTTCTACTGCCAAAAGCAGGATAAATCAATGGTATAAAAAGGCAGAAAGAGCTCAAAATATCGAAAAAGGCAAAGACGTAATAGAAAAAGAAATCAAAAAACTTGGAATGAAATATTCTGAGCTTATGAGAGATGAATGGTTAGAGGCAGTACAAGAGAGATATAAATACAATACTTTAGATGATATGTATGCAAGTGTAGGCTTTGGTGCACTTTCAGTAAATAAAGTAATTGCAAAATTACTAGATGAGTATAGAAAAGAGCATGAAGAAGAAGACATAGAAAAGAAAATTGAAGAATTAGCAAATACTAAACCAGTTAGAGTAAAACCATCAAGAACTGGTGTTGTAGTTAAAGGAATTGATAATTGTTTAGTTAAGCTTTCAAAATGCTGTAACCCATTACCGGGAGACGAAATTGTAGGATATATAACAAAGGGTAGAGGAGTTTCAGTTCACCGTACAGATTGTGCGAACATAAATGATTTATTTGCTGAAGAAAATAGAATGATTGATGTATATTGGTATGACGATATTAAAGGTACTTATAGTGTTGAAATCGAAGTATTAGCAAATGATAGAGCAGGACTTTTAAGAGATATTATCAAACAATTAGATAACTCAAAAGCAAGACTTATGGGTGTAAATACAAGAACTACCAAAACCGATATTGCAATTATTAATGTTATGGTTGAGCTTGAAAATATTGATGAGCTTAATAAACTTGTTAATCAGTTAAGAAATGTTGAAAGTGTATATGAGGTTAATCGTAAACGTGGATAAAATTTGAAAAATAAGCTACGTATAACTGCGTTATCGGCTGATAAAAACGCGGTCACGTACACTAATATAATAATCTTATGTTTGTATAATGTTATATTTTGAAATATTCCGTTCAGCTCTGTCATTATGATTACAGATATATTTTATATTTGTATTTCCGTCCTTCACTCATATTTCAAAACATAACTTTATACATTAATATAATGATTAACTTTATAGAATAAATTTATATAATAACGAAAGAGAGAAAAAACATGATTTTAAAGAGATTACAGGTCAAAACACCGCAAGATTTACTAACTAACTCGTATGTGGTGTGTGATGAGCAAAGCAAAGAAGCTATGGTTATTGACCCAGGTGGTGAACCTGAGAAAATTGCCGAAGCTTTAGATATATTAGGTGCAAACTTAAAATATATTTTCATTACTCACTGCCACGCCGACCATATCGGCGGTATTAGTAAATTAAAAGAATTAAAAGGCGGAAAAATATTAATTAGTAGAGACGATAGTGAAGGTCTATATAATGAAGAGATAAGCTTAGCATATTACATAAATATGCAAAATCCTGAACTTGAAGCAGATTCTAGAGTTGACGACAATGATTTAATTCATGTTGGTGACTTGGAATTTAAAGTAATAAGCACTCCAGGACATACTAAAGGTGGTTTATCACTTTATTGCGAAAAAGAAAGATTAGTTTTTTCAGGTGATACAATGTTTTCTGGAACATGGGGTAGGACAGATTTACCAACAGGAGACTTTACAGAACTTATGAATTCTATTACTGACAAGCTTATGACACTTCCTGATGAAACTATTGTGTATCCAGGGCATGGAAAGACAACTATGATTTCAGACGAGAGAAATATATATTTGGAACTACGTCCAAAAGATTTTTAAAGGAGAAGAGATATGGAAATGATACAAAGACCAAAGGGAACAAGAGACTTGTTACCTGATGAAAGTTATAAATGGCAATTTGTTGAAAAAAAATTAGCCAAAGTTTTAGAAGATTATGGATTTAAAGAAATAAGATTACCAGTATTCGAATATACTGAGTTATTTCAAAGAGGTGTTGGAGAGACTACTGATGTTGTTCAAAAAGAGATGTACACTTTTGATGATAAAGGTGGAAGAAGTATAACTTTAAGACCAGAAGGAACTGCTGGAACAGTTAGAGCATACTTAGAAAATGGTATGTCTAGCAAACCAAGTCCAAGTAAAGTATATTATAATATGGGTATGTACAGATATGAAAATGTACAAAAAGGTAGACTTAGAGAATTTCACCAAATAGGTGTTGAGCTTTTAGGCTCACAAAGCTATTTAGCAGATGTTGATACAATTTTAGTTGGAAAAAGTATTTTTGATAGCTTAAATATTCCTGATATTAGTCTTAATATAAACAGTATTGGTTGCCCAAAATGTAGAGGAGAATATCAAAAAATATTAAGAGAATTTATTGGTAAAAACTTAGACAAATATTGTGATACTTGCAAAACAAGATTTGAGAAAAATCCACTTAGAATTTTAGACTGTAAAGAAAAAAGATGTAAAGAACTTAATGTTGGTGCTCCAATGATGATTGATTACTTATGTGAAGAGTGTAAAACACATTTTGAAAACGTAAAGAAATCCTTAGAAGCAATAGGCGTAAAATACACTGTTGATAGTACAATTGTAAGAGGTTTAGATTATTATACAAAAACTGTATTTGAATTTGTTGATGAAAAAACAGGTCTTACAGTATTAGGTGGTGGAAGATATGACGGTTTAGTTGAAGAAATTGGTGGCGCACACACTCCAGCTGTAGGTTTTGCAATGGGTGTAGAAAGACTAATGGAAATGTTTGAAGCTACAAACAATCAAGAAATGAAACCTACAGTACCAGACCTTTATATACTTTCTTGTGGTGATAAAGAAAATATCAAAGCGATAGAAATTGCAGAAAGCCTTAGAAAACAAGGAGTATATGTTGAAAAAGACATAATGGAAAGAAGCTTTAATGCACAACTTAAATACGCTGATAAAATAAATAGTAAGAATTTACTTGTAATAGGAGAAAATGAGCTAAGCACAAATAAAGCAAAAATCAAGAATATGGCAACAGGTGAAGAACAAGAAGTAGAACTTTTGACAGAAAGTATAATAAAGTTAGTAAAATAAAAATTTAAAAAGTTAAATAAACAGGGGTACAAATTGTACTCCTTTGATTTATTTTTAAAATATATTTACTATATACATTCTCATATTTGGAGAATGTATATAACTTTTATTTATAAACTTATTTATGTTTTATAAATCATATATTTTGGTAATGGTGTTAAAAACATTTAAGAGCTTATCATAATCTTCTTTTAATACATTAAATTTATTTAAAATAGAAATTTGCTTTTCTGAATCTTCACTAAAATACGATAGTAGTTGTATTTTATAAATCTCAAATTCTCTTTCAGTATATAGTCTATTTTCAATCAAAATATCAAATTTTTGAAGAATGATTAAATCGGCATTAGATAAGTATTTTAATATATCTATAAATTTTTTATTTGAGTATTTATAATGCCATTGTTTAAATGTAACACCTTTTCCATAAAAATTTTTATTCATAATATTCTACCTTTCAAATATATTATATATCAAATAATATTTTAATTATATATTTATAACATTATTTTATAAGTTTAAAATTTATATAATCTCTTTATTAGAGAATGTTATGGTATAAAAAGTGTTACAATACAATTATAATTCCATAATAAAGAGAAAAGGTAAAATAATGAAAATATATAAATTTAATAATTGCAAAAATATTTCTGGTACTAAATTAAAGGAACTAAGATTGAAACACAATTTAACACAACAAAAATTAGCAGAACTGCTACAATTAGAAGGTCTTGAGATTTCTTCAAAAGAAATTTCAAAAATAGAAAATAATGATAGACTTGTTCAAGACTTTGAGCTTTTTGTTTTTGCGAAATTTTTTAATGTTTCATCAGATCTTTTCTACAAAACTATTTAAATATTTTCATTTACAACAGATATTATTTCTTTAATTGTTGGCATTTTTATTAATTCTAAATAGTTAAAATATTCTAATATAACTTTCTCATTGCAGTTTTTTCGCATTTTTTTGATTGCGATTGTAATATCTCCTTGTACAGTATTTAATGATTTTTTATAGTTTTTAGATAGCATTAAATATATATTATTAAGTTTAAATTCTATAATATCATTCTTATATAAATATTTTATCCCTTCAACTAAATATTTTGTTCCAATATCATTTAAGTCATATCCAATTTTTCTTAAATTTCGTTCTATTTTGTTTGTTATAATTATTTCTTCAAAATTATTTTCTTTAATAAAAGTTATTTTTAGTAAAATGTTAAGTAAATATTCCATATTGTTAGATTTTTTTATACATTTGAAAATATAATTTTCATAATCTTTTTTTAATAATTTCTTTACATTCAAAATATTATTGTACAATAAAATAATTGATTTTTTATAAATCTCAATATTATTTTTGCATATAAATTCTATAATATCTATTCCTATAGTTTCCACATCAATTATAATTATATCAATTTCTTTATTACAAATTATATCTCGTAAATTTTCGTTATCATTTAGATAAAAGTTATATAATTTTATATTATTAATAGTTTCTGAAATATTATTAAATACAGTATGTATATAAGATATATCTTTATCAATAATAATTAATTTTTGCATATTTCCTCCGTATTTTTTTGTTTTTATAAATTTTATATTAAAATTGCTTATAATATATAGTGGTTAAAATATTATAAAATATATCATTTTTTTTAAAATTTTAAAAAATTTATTTATTATGATATATTTTATTTGAAATTAACCACTATATCTTTGTAAGATATCTTATAAAAGGAGGGGAAAATTGAACTATATACATAGTATTGAAGATTATACGAATAAGTCGCAAGTAGACTGGAACAAAATAATTGATGATTTTACACCATACATAAAAAAAATAATCAATAATATGGTTAGTGAAGCTTTAACGCCAGAAGACAAAGAGGAAATTTTATTGGATGTGTTTTTTATTTTATGGAAAAATAAAGATAACATACAAAATTCCTTGAATTCGTATATTGCAGGAATAACAAGAAATTTAGTAAAAGAAAAATTGAAAAAGAAGAAAATTACATACGACATAAGTGATTATGAAGATCATATTTATTATTATGATATTGAAACAAGTTCTGAAGAAATAGAAGCATTTACGAGAATAGAGAAAGAGTTTAAAAATATTAAAAAGATAGATTTAGATATAATAAATATGTTCTATTATTCGTCTATGTCTTTAAAAAGTATTGCAAAGGAACTAAATATTTCAGAATTTAATGTAGCAAATAGATTATCTCGAGTTAGAAAAAAAATAAAAAAATGATTAATACGAGGAGGAAAAATGGATAATCAAGAATTAAAAGATAAATTTAAGTTTAGAATTTCGATATATGAAATAAAAAATCAAAATGATATAGCTAAAAAAGAAGAAAGAAATTTTTTCTATAAAAAAGTAATGGCAGCTTGTGCTTGTTTAGTTTTAATGTCAGGAATGGTTTTTGCTAAAGAAATTCAAACTTTTATTTTTCAAAAAATTAAAGTTATTAATACACCAAGTGATGAGGGATATGTTTTTTACAAAGATATGGAACAAGAAAAAGGTATATATTATAAAAAAATTAATACTTATGAAGAATATTTAGAATATAAAAATATGTGGTCTAATTTGTTAGACATGACAGAAAGTGAATTTAAAGATAATTTTATGATAATAACTGCAGCAGAAAATGCAGATACTATAAATAAGGTTTTAGTAGATATATATACTATAGATGATTCTTTATATTTAGCTTTTGAAAATGGAAATGAGAAAAATGAAAGTAGTGTGGTAATTGGAACAAAAGTGAGCAGAGAGCTAGAACGAGAAAATATAAGAATTGTTGATAAATTTAATTCAGCTATAAGTAATAATGAATATATAAAAATTACAGAAATTCCTAATAATTACTCAAAAGAAGATGCAATTAATGATGGATGTTTTGTTATTGAAAATGGTAAGGTTATTTCAAAAGATAAAAATACTATAAATGATTTTTTTGAAAAAAGTAAAAATAACATTGATTCGTATATTAGAATTTATAATATATATAACAATGAATTAATAACAATAACCGACATATCTTTTTCAAATCAAAAATACAAATTTAATATATTAGATTTGAATGATATTAATAATATACTTACTGAAGAATACACGTATATGAAAATTCACACTAGTGGGGAAATAGGTGTTAATGGAGAGAAATTTACTACAATAGGAGTTAATAATGACAATGGGTCAACTTGGTATACAAAAATTCTATTTACAGAAGATTAAAATTACTTTTTTTACCTTTTTATTTTTTTATAAATATTCATGGTATAATTTAATTAAAGATGTGGTTTCCATATCTTTGAAAGCTGGGGTCAAGGAGTTCGTATGAAATTAGGAGGTTAATTATGTCTAAAATTAAGTCACGGATTCTTTCAGCTATTTTGGCTTTGGTATGTGTTGTCGGGCTTTTGCCTGTAGCACCTGCTTTTGCCGCGTCCACCGATACAGGCGGGTATGCAATGTCGGGAGCTTCGCAGGTGGTATATGCTGATGAAGCATGCACCACACAGCATGGCTCTATCGGCAACTATGAAGGGCTTACGGTTCTTTATGTGCGTGGAAATGTTGCTAAGGTTAACTACAGTACTGCTGCAAACAGCAGCGGAAAGACGGGTTACTTGAAGTATCCCAATTTCCGCATTAACGATATTTCCCGTACCTGCGTTGGTACTGTGAAAAGCAATGTTACTGTGTATGGAGGACCGCAGATCGCTTCTGCTCTTCGGCTGGGAAGCCTTTCTTCTGGGGAAATCGTATCTGTAATCTATTCCGAAAGCGGATGGTATTATGTTGAATACAACACCACCGCTGGAAGAAAAAGAGGCTATGTTCAGGCAGCATACATTACCGCAGAATATCCGAGCAGGCTGAGTGGTTTTCCGCAGTCCCGTGGTCCTGTTATGCCGTCTCCCGATGGACTTCGCGCGCAGTCTGTATATGGCGGTCCAAGCGAAGAATATGCTACTATTGGCAGTATTTCCAACAACGAGTCTGTATCCGTATATGCTGTTGTTGATAACGGAATGGATGCATGGTATTACATCGGATATACCGCATCTGGATACCCGAAATTCGGCTATATACTGATACACTGATAAGTTCAGCAGCATTAATCAGGTAATTTATATCTTGTAACTACAAATCTACTCCTTGACTCCAAAGGCACCCTCTTTTGAGGGTGCCTTGAACTATTTATGAAATTGGAAGATTGAGATAGTATTAATGTTACTAGTAGAAATTAAAAATTTGAATTATGATAACATAATGAAAGATGTACAATGGTTATATTCGACAACTAACAATTTTATTTTGCTAGTTCATAAATTGCTTCTGCATAGATTTCTGTTGCAAGGAATAATTTTTCAAGTTCAATATATTCGTCGACTTGGTGGCACATATCAGGGTCATTTGGCATTGTAGGACCATAGGCTATACAGTTTGGGAAACATCTTGCATAAGTTCCTCCGCCAATTGCAATTGCTATGTTTTGTGTATCAGTTTTTTTATTAAATATATCAACTAAAGTTTTCACTAAGAAACTATCTTTTTGAACATATAAAGCATCACTTGCAGACAAAGTTTTAACTTCGATATTTTCAAAAATATTAGCAAGTTTTTTATATTGTAGAATAATATCGTCAAGTTTAGTTTTTACAGGCACACGAAGATTTATTTTAATAGTTAATTTTCCGTTTTCATATTCTAAACTTGCTACATTTGAAGTAAGGATACCACTTTCATCTTGTATTACAGAATTATCTTCAAATTCAGTTGCATAAGCAATTTCTTTTCTTGATAAAAACTCTGGACTTTCTATTTCAAAGATACCCAAATGTATAAGTGTTTCTAAGTATTCATTTTTGAAATATTTTAATAAGTATTGTACTAAATTATAAATAGCATTTTTTCCAAGTGATGGGTGAGCAGCGTGTGCAGCAATACCAGTTGATATAATTTTTACAGTAGAACAATCTATATTTTGAATTTCAACATTTTGAGCAGTTTCAAAAGAAGGCATTTCACTACTTCCAGTATATTTTAAAGTAATAGAAGCATATTTTGGTACAACATTTAAAGCATTATTTTGACAGTCTATATCAATGATTTCAAAATTATCTAATCCGAAAGTGTTAGTTAAACTAAGAGATAAGATACCTTTTTCAGCATAGATAGCAGGAAAATTTGCATCAGGTGAAAAGCTAATAGTAGGGATTTCTTCAGTTTCTTTATATCTTGCCATACATTTAGAATCTTTTTCTTCATTTAATCCAACAATAAGTCTAACACGTTTGTTTATTTTACAAGTTTCAGCAACTGCTTTCATAGCATAAAGACTTGCAACTACTGGGCCTTTATCATCAATTGTTCCTCTACCATAAAGTTTGCCATTTCTTACTGTAGCTTCAAAAGGAGAAGTAGTCCAACCATCTTTTATATCAGCAGGGACAATGTCTAAGTGACCTATAATTCCTACCATTTCATTACCTTCTCCAAACTCGATATATCCACAATAACCATCAATATTTTTAGTTCTAAATCCCATGCTTTCAGCAATTTCTAAAGTTTTATCTAAAACTTCTTTACATTCTTTTCCAAAAGGCATATCAGGATTACCAGTTTCATTTGAAACACTGTTATATTTTACAAGTGTACCTATTGTATTTATAATATTTTCTGTATTTTCTTTTACAAATTCTTTAAACATAAAAACCTCCTAAGCTAGAATATGTGTATATTAAATATTATATACTAAAAAATGTCAACTAATCATTTGAATTATATAATAAAATATGATATAAGTTAAGTGTAAATATATGAAAAGGAGATTTTAAATATGGACGATTGTATTTTTTGTAAAATAATAAAAGGTGAAATACCAAGTTATACAATTTATGAAGATGATGATGTAAAAGTATTTATGGATATAAGTCCTATTTCAAAAGGACATTCTTTAGTTATCCCTAAAAAACATTACACAAATATTTTAGATATAGATAAAGAAACTTTAAGTAAAATGGATGAAGTTATTAAAAAAATTTATCCAAAATTTAAAGCTATTGGTGCAGAAGGTCTTACGAGAATGCAAAATAATGAGCTTGGACAAGAGGTTAAACATTATCATATGCACTTAATTCCAAGATATCAAAATGATAGATTTGTTCCAAGTGTAAATGAAGAGGCGAAAAATAGTGTTAAAGAAACTTATGAATTATTAAAATAAGGAGATTTATTATGAACCAAAATTATGATGCAATTATTATAGGTATGGGACCTAGCGGAATTTTCTGTGCTTATGAACTTATTAAATTAAATAAGGCACGAAATGTTTTACTTATTGAGCAAGGGAAAAGGGTAGAAGATAGGAAATGTCCTATCAGTGAGGCTGGAAAATGTGTAAAATGCAAGCCATATTGTAATATAACAAGTGGCTTCTCAGGCGCAGGTGCTTTTTCTGATGGTAAACTTTCACTATATAATCCAAAGGATGAGGATATTCATATTGGTGGGGAATTGCACAAATATATTGGAGTAGAGGAAACTAAAAAACTTATAGATTATACTGATAAGATATATTTGGATTTTGGTGCAGATAAACATTTAGAAGGTGTTGACCACCAAGACGAAATAGAGAAAATTTATAATAAAGCTAAAAAAGAAGGTATCAATTTAATAAATATTCCTATTCGTCATTTAGGAACAGAAAAAGCTCACGAGTTATATAAAAGTTTGGAGAAATACTTAGAAGAAAACGGAATAAATATGCTTTTTGAAACAGCAGTAGAAGACATTATTGTTGAGGATAATACTATAAAAGGTGTAAAAACTGTAAATAGTAAAACTGGTGAAAATAAAGAATTTTATTCTAATAATGTTGTATCAGCAGTTGGCAGAAAAGGCGCAAACTGGTTATCAGATATGTGCGAAAAACATAGTATTGATACAAAATCAGGGACTATTGATATCGGTGTTCGTTATGAACTTAGTGACAAAGTAATGGAGAAAGTAAATAAATATATGTATGAAGGAAAATTTATTGGAAGACCTTTCCCATTTAAAGATAAAGTCAGAACTTTTTGTCAAAATCCAAGTGGTTTTGTATCTTCAGAAGTGTATGACCATGATATGGCTTTAGTTAATGGTCATTCTTACAAAGACATAAAAAGTACTAATACTAATTTAGCAATACTTGTATCACACAATTTTACTTATCCATTTAAGAAACCAATTGAATATGGTAGAAATATTGCTAAAAACTTAAATGAACTTGGTGCAGGAAATGTTATAGTTCAAAGACTTGGAGATATTTATAGAGGAAAAAGAACTTGGGAAGAAGATTTAGAGAAAAACTCAGTAGCACCTACTTTAAAATCAGCTGTACCCGGAGATATTACTTATGCAATAGGTTATAGAACAATGACAGACATACTTCAATTTATTAAAGAAATGGATAAAATAGTTGAAGGCTTTGCAGATCCTGCAAATTTGCTTTACGCACCTGAGATTAAATTTTACAGTAATAAAGTAGTGATTGATAATAATTTTGAAAGTAGCATAAAAGGTCTATATTCTATTGGAGATGGTGGCGGAATGACTAGAGGCTTAATGATGGCATCTTGTGCTGGCGTTCAAATGGCAAGGATATTACAATGGAAATTTTAGATAAATGTATTTTATGTCCAAGAGAATGTAAAGTAAATAGAAATGTTGGAGAACTCGGAAGGTGTAGAGCAGGAGGTATGCCTAAAATAGCACTTGCAAATTTACACTATTATGAAGAGCCTTGCATAAGTGGAGAAAAAGGCTCAGGAACAGTATTTTTTACAGGTTGTAATTTAGCTTGTAAATTCTGTCAGAATTATAAAATAAGTCAAGAATTTTCAGGTAAGGAAATTTCAGTAGAAACTTTAGCAGAAGAATTTTTAAGATTACAAGCAGAAGGAGCACATAATATAAATCTAGTAACAGCTTTTGCATATGTTCCAATGATTATAGAAGCTTTGAAATTAGCAAAAGACAAAGGTTTGAAGCTTCCGATAGTATATAATTCTAGTGGATATGAAGCTATCCAAACTTTGAAAATGTTAGATGGATATATTGATGTATATTTACCAGATTTTAAATATGCGTATAATGATTTAGCAAAAGAATTATCTGGAGTGGATAATTATTTTGAAATTGCGCAAACTGCTATTAAGGAAATGAAAAGACAAGCCCGGAAATCCAGTTTTTGATGAGTTTGGTATGATACAAAAAGGACTAATAGTTAGGCATTTAGTTCTTCCAAACCATTTACAAAATAGTAAAAAAGTTTTAAAATATATTAAAGAACATTTAGGTAGGGATACTTATGTAAGTCTTATGGCACAGTATTTCCCTACATACAAGGCAATGCAAACAAATGATATAAATAGAAAATTAACAGAAGAAGAATATCAAAAAATAGAAAATTATTTTTATAGCTTGAGCTTAAAAAATGGGTATATGCAAGAGATAGAAGAAGATGAAACAAGATATGTGCCAAATTTTTGATATTGCCAAAAATAAAAGTATATGGTATCATTAATTTAACATATGAATAAACATTGTTCCCTGCGTAGTACGTATAGGCAGAATTTTTAGAACCTACAAGTTTTGGAAAGGGAGCCAGAACTCTCGATATGGCGTGTATGCTTGCATTTATGTAAGAAACCCAGGAGTATTGAGGACGGCACCCACCTGTGTGAGTACAGGTCCATAAAAATTCGCATTTTTATATCGGCTAAGGCGGGGGATTTTTATTGGTCATTTTAAAAATAAACTGCGTCTTTCTGCGTTATCGCCTTAGAAAACGCGGTTACGTACACTCGTACGCGCCCTTGCCTTTTCTAAGACTGCTGCCTTGAAATACTTGTTTCTTTTTTAAACTCTAAAGTGGAAATGAATTATTATTATTATTATTATTATTATTATTATTATTGAAAGGTGGCTTTATAATGAAGATTTTGGCAGTAGATACTTCTAGTAGTGTGTGTAGTACAGCTTTACTAGAAGATAGTAAGTTAATAGATGAAAACAATTTGGATAACGGTAAAACGCATTCTGAAAATTTGATGCCGTTAATAAAAGAATTGCTAGATAGAAATAATATTAATTTAAGTGATATTGATTTAATTGCAATTTCTTGTGGACCACGGTTCTTTTACTGGTATTAGAATTGGTATAGCTAGTATAAAAGCTATGGCAGAAGTACATAATATTCCTATTGCAGAAGTTACCTCATTAGAGATACTTGCAAGAAACGATGAAACAGAAAAAAATAAAATTGCCTTAATCGATGCTAGAAATGATCAAGTATATGCAGGTGTTTTTGATAAAGAGTATAATTTATTAGAAGAATACACGGCAGATGATATAAATAAAGTTTTTGAAAAAATGTCAAAATATGCAGGAGCTGTCTGCATAGGTGATGGTGCTATATTACATAAAGAAATGTTATCAAAAATAGAAGGAATTAGTTTTTTAGATAATAATAAACAAAGTGCCTTTAGAGCAGGTCAAATTGGATATAAAAAATATTTAGAAAATAATTTAAAAAATGCTGATACAGTAAAGCCAATTTATTTGAGAAAATCACAAGCAGAAAGAATGAAAAAATAATATGGAAATTTTAGAAATGAATTTAAGCGACTATGAAGAAATTAAAGACATCTTAGTTACCGAATTTGATGAGTTTTGGAAACCAAGTATTTTAGAAAGTGAACTAAAAAGTGAAAATTCAAAATACATAGTTGCAAAAGAAAATGGAAAGATAGTAGGTTTTGCTGGACTTTGGTTTTCACCAGTAGATGCAGAAATAACTAATATTGTTACCAAAAAAACTGAGAGAAAAAGAGGTATAGGTAAAGCTCTTTTAGACAGACTAATAGAGATGGCAAGAGAAGCAAAAAGGGATAATATTAGTTTAGAAGTAAATGAGAATAATGTTCCAGCAGGCTCATTGTATGAGAAAGCAGGTTTTGAAATTGCTGGAATAAGGAAGAAATATTATAATGGAAAAGATAATGCAATAATTATGACAAAATATCTATAAAAAAATGTCTAACCTTGTTGCATTTTTTTTTCGTTTGATATAAAATTCTTATAAGTGGATAAAATCGGAGGAGTACAAATGAGAAGAAGTAATGAATTATTACCAAGAGATTTAAAAGATATATGCAATCCAAATTTATTTAAGTTTGAAACAACTAAAGAATTAGTTGATACTACTGATTTAATTTATGGTCAAGAAAGAGGAATTAAAGCTTTAGAATTCGGACTTGATATTGATATAAAAGGATATAACTTATACTTAGAAGGTCCATCTGGCGTAGGAAAAACTATGTATACAAAAAAATTCCTAAACGCTAAGGCTGCAAAGGATAAAGTTCCAAATGATTGGTGTTATATTTATAATTTCGAAGATCCAAATGCACCAGTTGCAATTAGCTTTCCGGCTGGACAAGGTAAGGTTTTCCAAGAGACAATGGAAGGCTTTGTTAAAGATATAAGAAAAGATATTAAGAAAACTTTTAATAATGATGATTTTGAAAAAGAAAAGAAATTAATCAAACAACAATATGATGCTAAAAGAGATTTATTGTTAGAGAAATTAAATAAAAGAACTTTAGTGCAAGGTTTTCAAGTTAACCCAACTGAAAATGGTGTATATATGATGCCAGTTTTAGACGGAAAAACTCTTGCAGAAGATGAATTCGAGAATTTAGATGAAAATGTAAAAAAAGAATTTGAAGAACGTTCAAATTTAGTTCAAGAACAAATTTTTGAAGCCTTATCTGAAATGAAAGCTATTGAAAAAGAAGCAGAAAAGAAGATTGATGAATGGCAAGCTAATATCGCTCTTATGACAATTAATATTCATATTAATTCAGTAAAGGCAAATTATAAGAGAAATAAAAAAATTAGCACATATTTAGATGGAATTAAAAAAGATATATTAAAAAATATAAGTAAATTCTTGGAGCCTGAACCTGACCCAAAGACTCAGCAACAACCACAAGCAATGCAAAAGCCAGAACTAAGAGAACCATGGCTTAATTACAGAGTAAATTTATTTGTTGATAATAGCAAATTAGAAGGCGCTCCTGTTATTATGGATACAAATTATTCATATAATAACATTTTTGGTGGATTGGAATATGAAAATCAATATGGAATGATGAAAACAGATTTTACAATGATTAAGCCTGGACTTTTACATTTAGCAAATGGCGGATATATTATGTTCCAAGCAAAAGATTTATTGCAAAATCCAATGTGTTATGAAGCTTTAAAGAAATTTTTACGTATAAAAGAAATTGCTATTGAAAATGTAGTTGACCAAAGAACTTCAATGATGATGGTATCATTAAAACCAGAGCCAATACCATTAGATTTAAAAGTATTGATAGTTGGTAATTCAAATATTTATCATACACTTTTATCAATGGATGATGATTTTAGAAAATTATTTAAAATAAAAGTTGAGTTTGAAGAAGAAGCTCCAAAAACAAATGATAATATTGAAAGATTAAGTAATTTTGTTAGAAGTTTTTGCGTACAAGAAGAATTACTTGATTTAGATAAAGAAGCAATGGCAAAAGTTATCGAATTTGCTTCAAAATTATCTGGTGATAAAGAAAAACTATCTACACAATTTAGTGAAATTGGAGAGATAGTTGGAGAAGCTTCAGCATGGGCAAGACTTGATAAATCAAAAATAATTACAAAAGAATATGTACAAAAAGCTTTTGACGAACGTGTTGATAGAATAAAAAAATATGATACAAAATACCTACAAATGATTAAAGAAGAAGCACTTTTGATTGAAACAGAAGGCTTCAAAGTGGGTCAAATAAATGGACTTACAGTAATTACAATTGGAGATTATTCTTTTGGTAAACCTGCAAAAATTACTGCAAATACTTATATGGGTAAGGAAGGAATTGTTAATGTCGAACGTGAAGTTGAGATGTCAGGTTCTTCACACTCAAAAGGTATAATGATTTTAACAGGATATTTAGGCGCACAATTTGCACAAGAAATGCCTTTATCACTTACTGCAAGTGTATGTTTTGAGCAATTGTATGGTGGCGTTGATGGAGATAGTGCTTCAAGTACAGAATTATATGCGATACTTTCAAGTCTATCTGGAATACCAATTAATCAATCAATTGCGGTTACTGGTTCAGTAAACCAAAAAGGCGAAATACAACCAATTGGTGGCGTAAATGAGAAGATAGAAGGTTTTTATCAAATTTGTAAAATGAGAGGTTTCAACGGAATGCAAGGTGTTATTATCCCAGCACAAAATGTTAGAAATTTGCATTTATCAGATGAGATTATAGACTCAGTAAGAAAAAGTAAATTCCATATTTATGCAGTTCGTACTATTGATGAGGGAATTGAAATTTTAACAGGAGTTCCAGCAGGAGTAAAAGATAAAAATGGAAAATTCCCATTAGGTACAATTAATTTCTTAGCTTATGAAAGATTAAAGAAATTTTCAAAAAATTCAAGTAAAAGTGAATAATTAAATTTTAGCGGTACAAAAAGTACCGCTATTTTTTTATTTTTTTGTTCTAAAAATAAAACTGCCTGCATATATAAATAGTATACCAAAGAAAAAGGAGATAAATAATGGAGGAAGTTTTAAATTATTTTCCTGAAGTGATTAGGAAAAGTATAAAAGAGAATGCTCGGAGACAAGCTTGATAAAATTGAAGAAATTAGACTTAGATTAGAAAGACCGATTATTTTAAAATTTAATGATGGAGAAAAAGTTATAAAATCAAATGTTCAAACAGAAGAAATTATTTCATGTTTACAAGCGATATGTGAGAATTCAATTTATACTTATCAAAATCAAATTGCAAATGGTTTTGTAACAATTAAAGGCGGACACAGAGTTGGCATAAGTGGCTCAGGTGTTATGGAAGATGGAAAGATTATTAATATAAATCATGTATATAGTTTAAATTTTAGAATTGCAAGACAAGTTATTGGTAGTGGAAATAAGGCATTAAAATTTATTTTAAATTTAGAAGAAAATAATATTTATAATACTTTAATTGTTTCAATACCTGGTGTGCGGAAAAACAACAATGATAAGAGATATTGTAAGACAAATTTCAAGTGGAATAAAAGAAATTAAGTTTTTAGCAATTAATGTTGGAGTTGTCGATGAACGTGGGGAAATTGCAAGTTTATTTAGAGGGATACCGCAAAATGATTTAGGAATAAAAACTGATATTATAGATAATGTTCCCAAAAGTTTGGGTATGAAAATGCTTATACGTTCAATGTCACCTAAAGTAATTGTTGCAGATGAAATTGGAAGTACAGAAGATATAGATGCGATAAAATATGGAGTTTGTTCTGGGTGTAAAGGATTATTTACAGCACATGGTGCAAGTTTTGAAGATATTTCTTTAAATCCAATTATTAAAAATTTAATTGCCACAAATATAATTGAAAGAATTATTTTTTTAGATGAACAAAATAAAGGTAAATTAAAAGATGTTTTTTGCTTAAATAAAAAAAGTGGTGAGTATGAAAGAAGTGCAGAAAAATTATGATTTTAAAAATTATTATTTGCAGTTTAATTATTTATATTTGCACATATTTAGGAATGTATAAAGCTAAAACATATGAGCAAAGAGAAAAAGAACTTAAAAAAATAAAAAATTCATTAGCATTTTTTAAAAGCAAAATAGAATTTACTTATGAACCAATTGAAGAAGTTTTTTGTTCTATTTCAAAATCTGTTTATCTACATAAAGATAATATTTTTAAAGACACAATAAATAAATTAAATGAAACAGACTTAAATACTTCTTGGAATATGGCAGTAGAAAATGCAATATATTTTAATAAAGAAGATAAAGAAGTTTTAAAAATGTTTGGAAAATTACTTGGGAAAACTGACAAAAAAGGGCAGATAAGTGAAATAGAAATTACAAATAGTTTTATAGAAAAGCAAATAGAAAAAGCAGAAAACGAAAAAAATAAAAATGCAAAATTATATAAATCACTTGGAGTAATTTGTGGCATTGGAATTGTGATTATATTTATTTAAGGAGGGAATTATGGATGTTAATATATTACTAAAAATTGCAGGTGTTGGAATTTTGATAGCAGTAGTCCATCAAATTCTTTCTAAAGCAGGCAGGGAAGATCAGGCAATGATGACGAGTTTAGCAGGAATGATTATTGTGCTTACAATGGTAGTAACTGAAATAAGCAATTTATTTGAAACTGTTAGGACGGTGTTTAATTTATAATGGATATCGTAAAAATTGTAGGTATTGGTTTTTTAACTTTAATTGTTATATTAGTTTTAAAAGAATTTAAAAAAGAATATGCAATTTATGCAAGTATTTTAGGCGGAATAATTTTACTTACAATGTCTTTTGGAACTATAAGTGAAATTGTTGGTTTCTTAAATAGAATTTCAGAAAAGACAAGTTATAATAATTCAGGATTTATAACTTTATTATTAAAGATTACAGGAATTGCGGTTTTAGTTGAATATGGGACAAGTATTTGTAGAGACAGTGGAGAAACTGCAATAGCAAGTAAAATAGATTTTGCAGGAAAAATAATTATTATTTCAATGTCAATACCAGTAATTAGTTTAGCATTAGATACTTTGCTACAATTATTACCATAAAATTTAATTATAAAGGAAAGAAAATGCTAAAAAAAGTTTGTGTTATTTTTCTTATTTTAATATTTATATGTAATTTTTGTTATGGAACAGAAGAAGTTTTTGAAGAAACTAAAAAATATTTTGGAATAAAAGAATTTACAGATGAAGCAGAAAATTATACAAAAGATGTTTTACCGAATGTTGATATTGGAGAATTAATTACATCTGGTTTAAAAGGTGATATTGATTTAAGTTTTTTTCAAAAAATAGTTACAGTAGCACTTGGAGATGAAATGATAGTAGCAATTAGATTAATGATTACAGTATTAATTGTTATTGTAATAAATTCTATTTGTAAAGCAATTTTAGAAAATTTAGGTAATGAAGAAACAACAAAAATTGTATATACACTTCAATATTTAATGGTAGTTATTTTAGTTTCGACGAGTTTAGTGAGTATATTAAAAATAACAGGTGAGGCAATAGACAAGTTAGTTAATTTTATGAATTTATTAGTACCTTTATTTACTACTTTGGTACTGGCTACTGGTTCTATTGCAACAACTAATATGGCACAACCAATTTTATTATTTATAATAAATTTTATAGGAAACTTTTCTAATAATTTTTTAATACCAATATTATTAATTTCGTGTGTTCTAAGTATTATTTCAAATATTTCAGAGCGAGTACAAATAACAGGAATGGCAAAATTTTTACGTTCATCAATAGTATGGTGTTTAGGAATTATTTTAACAATATTTACTTCTGTAATTTCTTTAGAAGGAACATTAAGTGCATCAGTTGATGGCTTAACTGCAAAAACTACAAAAGCTGCTGTTACTAATTTTATTCCAGTTGTTGGTAAAATTTTAGGTGATGCAACAGAAACAGTTTTGGGTTGTGCAAATATTTTAAAAAATACGGTAGGAATTATTGGCGTAATAATTATTACTGGAATTGTTTTATTACCAATAATTAAAATTGCAATTTTTACAGTTTGTTTTAAATTAACATCAAGTGTAGGTAGTATTGTTGCAGATGCAAAAATTGTAAAATTAATTTCAGAAATTGCAGATACTTATAAAATTTTGCTTGCAATACTTTTTGCAGTTTCTGTAATGTTTATTATTGGAATAACTTTGGTACTTAAAATTAGTAATAGTTCAATGATGTATAGGTAGGTTTATGGTTTTATTTTTAAGAAATTGGTGTGAACAAATAATAATTAGTATATTTATTTCTATTATTATTGAAATGTTAATACCAGCTGGCAATATAAAAAAATATGTTAAAGTTGTTGTTGGAATTTATATTATGTTTGTAATTTTAAATCCAATAATTTCGAATATACAAAATATTGATTTTGAAAATATTGGATTATTATTTTTAAACTAAGGAGAAAATTATGTTAGAGAAATTAAAAGAAATGTTTAAGAAAAAAGATAAGAAAATAGAAAATTTAATTTTTCTATTAGTATTGTTAATTATTACTTTGATGTGCATAAATTATATTATGAAAGATAGTGAGCCAGAAATGGAAGACAAATATGCGGACGCAGTTTTGGCAAATGCAAAAGATACATCTACGAGTTTAGAAGCTCGTATTGAAAGTATTTTAAGTGAAATAAATGGAGTACGGAAAAGTTTCAGTACTTCTTACATACGCTGATGAAAAATTAGAAGGAATGGTAGTTGTAGCAGAAGGTGTTAATAACATAAAAGTACAAACAGACATTATTTCAGCAGCAGAGGCAGTAACTGGCCTTGGCAAACATAAAATAAAAGTGTATGAAATGAAGGGAGAGAAAGGAGGAAATATAGTTGGAGAAGAAAGTAAATATGGAGAAAATTAAACAAATAACATTGATTGCTTGCGGAGTTTTACTTTTGGCAGTTGGATTTATAAATTACAATCCTGGCAGTACAGAAGTAGAAGGGGTAGCTGTAACAGATACGAGAAACACGATAAACCTTGGAGATGTTCAACTTGTAAGTAGTAATGCACTTGTGGAAAACGAAAATACCACAGTTTCAGCCCTTGTGGATAACTTGGAAAATGCAAATTTAACGCCTGTGGAAAACTCTACAAGCACTACTGTAACAAGTGAAGAAGACTATTTCACAAAAACTAAGCTAGAAAGAGATACAATGTATAGTCAAATGCTAGAAAGTTATCAGAAAATTTTAGAGAATAAAGATTTACCAGAAACACAAAAATCAATAGCTGTTCAGGAGATAGATAAAATCAACAAAGCCCAGAATTCAATAATGATTGCGGAGAATTTGATTATGAACAAAGGCTTCGATAATGTAGTGGTATTAGTTAACAACAACGCGGTAAATGTTGTCATAAAGACAGCACATCTAAGCAACGAAGACATCGGAAAGATACAAAATGTAATAGAAAGAGAGTTTTCAGTCGAATTGTCACAAGTTAATATTTCTAACAGGACTTAAAATGAAATGCTAAAATGCATTTCATTTTTTATTTTTTAGTATTTTTTTGATATTTTTAATTTTTTAGTTAAAAAGCTTAACAAATGCTTGTATAGTGTGATAAAATAAGTAAGTAATTAATAGCGGAGGATACAAATATGTTAAGTGAAAATGCGAAAGAAATTATTAAAGAAGCTGTAAAAAGTATATATAGAAAAAATCATACAGGTGACAAAATTGATTTTGAAATAGATAAGAAGATAGATAATTTTAGTCGTTTTCTTAAAGTTTATAAAGATGATGCGAAATATGGCGAAGATTTAAATTCTATTATAGAAGAACTTGAAACAGTAGCAAGTATGTCGCCAAAAAGACTATTATATCTTTCTAAAATATGTAAACTAGAAGCTGTTATTGGAATTGTTGTGAAAGAAAAAGATATAAAAGTAGATGAAAATTTATCCACAATTGAAGCATATAAAAAATTGAAGTTGATAGAAAATGATGAAATATATTTAAAAGCTTTTCAAACTTATGAAAGTGGGATAATAGAAGCACAAGAAAAAGCAGGTGGAAATATAAGAAATGCAGAGTATTGGGATTCAGTTCCATATATATTTAATGTGTATATTGAAGTTGCAAATAGATTATATAATTCAATAATGGATAAATGTATAGATATACAAATTAATGTTGAACAATATTTAGAAAATATAAAAGAAAAATATGAGAAAAAAATAAACTTTAAATATATTCCTTCTACTGTTTTCAAACTTTCAGTAAGTAATGATTATTTTTCAGATGAAGTAGAAGCTTATGAGGAGAGAATTTCTTTTATTGATATAAATAAAAAATTTGATGTAAATAAAATTAAATTAATAGGATATGCTGGTGTTGGAAAATCTACGACTTTAGAATATATAGAATATGAAGATGTAATTAATTTTTCAAAAAACAAAAAAATACCAGTTTTGATTAATTTAATTGCAGTGGAAGAAAAAATAGAAATAGAAAAATTAATTAGTAAAACTTTAAATTTGGAAAAAGACAAAGATGGTATTGTAGATTATTTAATTAAGAATAATAAAATAAATTTATATTTTGATGGTGTAAATGAAATTAGTATAAAAGACTATAATGAAAAAAGAAAATTTTTAGATGATTTAGATAAATTTATAACTAGTGAAAAATTAAAAAATATAAAAATAATTGTAACAGATAGAGATAATAATGCTGTTTCTGTATTAAATAATTCTGATACATATTTAATACAAGGAATGGCAGAGGAAGATGTTGAAGCTTTTATTGAAGGAAATACACAAGCAGATAAAATAGAAGAAGTAAAAAAAGCTATATTGGGAAATAACAAACTTTTTGATAAACCAATTCATCCTATTATGTTAAAAAGTTTAATTACAATTATAGAATGCGGAGAAGAAGTGCCTACAAAAATATCAAGACTTAGAGAGGAATATTTAAAAGCAATAATAAACAGAGAAATTAATTCTAAGAAAAGTGAAATTGCAAAATATATTGATGGTTGTTTAAAATATTTGGTGAAAAATTTTAGAGAAAAAAGCGCAGGTGCAATGAGTAGTTTTAAAATATTAAATGTTTTTAATGATTATGCTAAAGAAAATGGAATAGATTTTCCAACAGATGAATTATTAAATTTACTAACTGAAATGGGAATTTTGAAATTAGTAGAATTTGAAAAATATGCTTTTGAAGATGAAGAATATTATCATATTTATAATAGAAAATTAGATTAGAAAGGTAAATAATATGTTAAGTGATAAAATAAAAGACGAATTATTTTTTGAAGTTTCAGCAATATATGCAAATGCACAGCCTGAATTAACTGAAAAAGATATTAGAGAAAGAATTGATGTATTTGCTATAATTCTTCATTATGCTTTAGATGATCAAGATGTACAACAGACAGAAAGTATATCAACAAGTCTAGAATATGAAGTGTCAGATTTATTAATTCTAGCTAAGCGTCAACCTTTTACAAATATAAAAGAAAAAACTGTAATGCTAGAAGCATATTTAAAATTATTATGTTTTTATGTAGATAGAGAACGGATTTATGCATAGGAATATGAGTAAATTAGCAACATTAAGCATATTATATACACATGATAAATTAGACGTATTAAATATAGATAAAAAAAGAAATACAAAAGAATATTATAAAATATTAACAGCACAAGAAAATAATAAACCTATTTTATATTTTAGTCCAAAACATCCAGAAAAAAATGGATTATTAAAAAATGATAAGGCTATATTTCCTATGGTAAAAGCATATTGTATAAGAAATGCGGTTGCACATTCACAAGATATACCTTTGACTGAAGTAGAATTATGGGAACATTTTTATTCTATGTTTTACACAATGATAGAAGCTACTTATAAATTTAAATATATAATTACAGAAATGTATAGAAAAAAAGAAATTTCATACCAATCATATATAGATAAAATTATAAATGAATATGAGAAGAAATTAGCACAAAATTTTACATACATTCCATTAAGTATGGAATTAGATTTGAATGAATACTGGGAAGATTTAGAAGATAAATATGAAGACCTTGAAAATATTAAATTTGAAAAAGTAAATGAAGATTTGAATTCAAATGACATTAAATTATATGATAATTCATTATTTAATAAAGTAAAACTTATTGGATATGCAGGTGTAGGAAAGACTACAATATTAGAACATACTGTATACGAAGAAGCAAAGGAAATAGAGAAAAATCATTATAAAGGTAGAATTCCTATACTAATACAAATGATTAATGTATCAGATAAAAGTGACACAATTGAAAAATTAATTGCTGAAATTCTTGGTTCAAATAATATAGCACTTATTTCAGAATTAATTCGAAATAATATGTTAAAATTGTATATTGATGGCATTAATGAAATTGCGATTAATAATCAAACAGAAAAGTTAGAATATATAAAGGATTTAGAATTTTATTTAACTAGTGAAGATAAAAAAGATTTAAAAGTTGTTGTAACAGATAGAGATGACAATGCAAATTCGATTTTTAATAAATATCCGAAATTTATTTTATCAGGTATCACAGCAGAGGATATAGATGATTTTATTGAAGGAAATTCAAAACGACCAGATAGAGTAAAAGAGAAAATTAATGAAAAAATGAAAGAAACACCTAGATTTTCTAAAGTTTTACAAAACCCTTTTATGTTACAAAGTTTGATTAAACTTATAGAATTTGGTAAAAAGATTCCAGAAAATCCAGAAAAAATAGCAGGAATGTTATTACAGGCAATTGTTGAAAGAGAAAAGAATATTAAAAGAGATTATAGAGCAGAGCAAATTTTAAAATATTTGGTGCAAGTAGTAGGAAAAGAGGCTGAAAGCAGAGGAGGACAAAATGCTCCTAGACTAGAAAATATTACAATAAAAAGAGAAGATTTAGCAATTTGTTTTAATGAGTATTGTGATTTATATAAACGATATGACAGATTTGATTTTGACGAATTTATTGATTTAATCGTTAAATTAGGAATTTTAAGAGAAACAGGTATTGTAAGATATACTTTTGTTAATGAAAGATATTATCGCTTCTTTTTGAGTGAAGCAGAAGATTTATTAATTTAAAGAGAGGTAAAATAAGTGATTACTGAAGAAATGCAAATTAAATATCCAGATATTTTGAATGTTATTAGTAGTATAGAGGCTTCTTCAGATTATAAAGAACATATAGAAGGATATACGACAAAATTTGATTATTCTGGTGAAAAAGATAAATTAAATCAATGGATTAATTATCTAGTGGAGAAAGATCCTATTATTGCAGTTCTTGAAGTGAAAGAATTGGAAAAAACAACATCTGATGAAAAAGCAGAATATATTAATAAAATAATAAATAAGGTAAAAGAAAATATAAATACTGAAAAAGGTATACAAGATTTATTATTGATATTTTTACATTTAGACATATTAGAAGAAGCAGAAAATTTATATAAATATATTGATGCTAAAATAGCTTATGAAAATAATTTGTTAAATTCTACTACATTTACATATTGCACAATAAATCTTATGAAAGAAATTGTAGAAAACTATAATAAAATTATGGTTTTAGATAATAGAAAAGGATTTTTTGAAGACAATTTTATTTTGCCAGAAAATCAAAAAGAAGAGAATAATAAAAAAATAGAAGAACAAATAAAAAAGATTGTAGAATATGGTGAAGAGTTAAAAGAAAAATTCGAAATTTCAATACACACAAATAAATTTAATGTTTTAAATCCATTAATTTTTGATAGACAAATTCATATTTTAAATAAAGATATAATGAAATATGCAATAACAGAAAACGCAAAGCAAGAATTACTTGTTTCAAAAATTAATTCTGCACTAGATGTAATAAAACAATTATTTTATGTTGATAAAAAACAGGTAGAATATATTGCAAAAAATACTGAATTGAATTATACAATTACAGAGGACAAAGATATAATTCAATTGGATAAAATTAATGAACAAATTCTGAAGTTTTTGAATGAAAATTTTATGAAAAAAGATATTGATGTAGAAAAATATAAAGAACGAATTGGAGTTATTTATTCAAAAATATTTGATTCTTTTAAGACAGTAAGTTTAAAAAAAGTGAATGATTGGAGATGTGCAGTTGAACTTTATTTAGATGTTTGTTCAGAATATAGAACAGAAGAAGAAATAAGGCGTGCTGAAGATTTTATAAAATTGTTGCCTAAAATATATGAAATGTCAAAAGAGCCAAACTCTACAATAGAAGAAAAAGTTAATTTTCTTATGGAGCATAAGAAATTCTTTAAATTAAAAGAAATTATTATAGATGATTTAGATAAGGAAAAAGAAATAATTAGTAGAGCAATTTTTTTAGGTAAAATTGATAATAAAGATTATAATTGGATAATAAAATATTGTAATAAATTAGAGATAGAAAATGATTTACCAATATTAAATAATGAAATAATAGAAATAGATGATGAGCTAAAAGAGAAATTTGATATTATTAAATTAAGAATTAAATGTTATATTGTAAAAATGCGTAATGATTATAAATTATTAGTAGAACCTGATATTTTTACTAAGCTAGAATTTATAAAACAGATTGATGATATATTAGATAGATTAATTAGTAAAAAGCAAACTGATAATATTGGAGAATTAATAAATTTAAGAATTGAATTAATTTATATACTTAAATCTATTGCTGACAAAGAAGCAGAAAAATATTATATATATAAATTTCAAAAAATTTTAGAAGAAAAAGATCTTAAAATAAGTAATATTATTAATGAAAAAAATGAAATTTCAAATTTAATTTCTTTTAATTATAATGTATTAGGCATATTATTAGAAAACAGTAATTATGATACTTGTTTAAATTACATATCTATTTTGCAAAAAAGACCAGATTATAAAAAAATGTTATTTATGATAAAAAGACTTTCTAATATTAGACCAAAAAAATATAAAGAAAAAATTATTAAAATAACAAATACATTTTTAGAAAATAATCAAGTTTATTGTGCAATACATTTTTTAAAAAGTATTAGAGTGAAAAATTATTTCGAATTTTTGTCAAGCGATAAAGATCCAATGTATTATATTAATGAATTAAAAGCTGATTATTTAATGGCAAGTATTGTTTATCAAAAAGAATTATATATGCAAGGTTATCAAGAAAAATATGATGGATTTATTAATTGTTCAAAAGAATGGATAAAATATATTTTTTCACTTCCTGAGATACATAGTTCGGAAGCAAAAAGTGTTTTAGAAACTTTAATAGAAATGTTATGTAGAGATATAACTTTAGCACAAGATGATAATTTCGTAATAGAAAAAATGCAAGGAATTTATGAAATTTGTAGAAGCTACTTTACAGATATGCCACCTGCTGTTTACTCAGATGCAATAATGTTATTAAATAATATATTTGATAATAGTGGAAATAATAAAGAAATTGTACAAAAATTAAAATTAATTTCAAATGTAAATCTTTTTAAATACTTATATAATGAAACAAGACAAAACATGAAAGTGTTATGGGTAAATAATTATTATTATAGATTAGAAGATAAAACTAATTATTTGATAGAAAAAATTTTTAGTGAAAAAGATTTAAACTTTGAAGATATTATATTTATTTACATGAATTCTTATATAAAAATGATTTATCCTATTGAAGGAATTATAAAGAAATTACTAGCTACTGGATGTTCTAATGTATTTGATTATTTAGCTAAGTATGAATTTTACATTAAAATTAAAATTTCTTCAAAAAGAGGATATGGTAGAGTTAGAATATTAAATGTAACCAATAATAATAAATCCAGAATAGATTATAGAGCATTTCAATTAGAAAATGGAGATGGTATATATACAGCTAAAATTGTAAATTATCGTGAGGTTGAGAATGAATTAGCTTTAACCGATATAATAAAATATAATCCAACAATATATGATGATATGTCTGTGGAAAATCAAAATCCACAAAATATTTTGTTAGAAAAATATATAAAAACATATAATGATATTAAGCCAGTGGACTTTGATTTATTGGAGAAGTTGCAAGCTTTAAATTTTGATGAAGAGTCATTAGATAGAATAATTGCTTTTCAAATGGAACTACTACCTAGATTTAACAATGATTTAGCAAATAAATTATATAATGATAATATAAACCCATTTAGGTATAGAAATTACAAAAATTTATTGAAGGAAGATAACAATATATTTGAGAAGATGGGGGCTTATAGAGGTTTTGTAAAAGATTTTAGCGAAAAATATTCAGAAGAGGCAAAGGAAGCTTTTTATAAGTTATTAAGAGATGAAAATATAGAAACAAAAGCGATAATTGATATATACATGAATACAGTCACAAGATATTTTATACCTTTAGATGTATTTATGGATATGCTTGCAAATGAAAGATATAAGGACGAACAATCTATTGATTTAAAGAGTTTGTTTTCTGATTATAGCGTAGTTTTTAATACAATAATATACAATAGTATATTAGATCCTGCTCAATTAAGAATTCCTTATAATGAAGACTTTCTAACATATAGAGGAAATCCTATAAAAGCTAAACTTAGAAATGAGTTATCGAGATTGTATTGCTATTTTAGTGAATATAATGTTAAGTTTAAAAAAATATATATTGATGACATGCATTATACAAATTTAGCAGTAAACAGTAATAATTTTATAAGAGTAATCAAGATAATTAGAACTTTCTGTGAAACAGAGAATTTTGATATATTAAATAAACTAAAAAAAGTTCCTAAAATGGCAGAACTATTAAATGAAGAAAATATAGGATATTCCGATGGTAAAAAATTGTTACAAGAATATAGAAATTTATATTTTAAGGCTGTTGGTATATTAATTAATGATTTAGAAAAATTAAAAGAATTTATTAAATTATTAGGAAAAAATAACTATTGGGTAGCAATAAAAAATACTAGATTTTCTATCGGTTGGAATATTTCAAATTCAAGAGATGAAGTTAAAGAGGCTAAACAAATTTTTTTAGAACAAGCAAAAACAGCAGATTTAGAAACAATTTTTTATTGTTATAAAAATACATATTTAAGAAATGTGATACGTGTTGACGAATTATTGAGAAGCATTTATGTATTTAATGCGAAGGCTGAAAAGTATGTAGATGACAATGGTTTTGTTGATTTAAGTAGTAAAGAATTAGAAATAAAATTAAAAGTGATTGAAAAACATTCAGAATATGTAACTATTAAACAAGGGCAAGTATCTGGAAAATTAGATGCTATATGTGATGTAGATAATATAGGCGAAGAATCATTTTCGATTGTTGAAAAATATAATACTATTCGTAATCTTGTATATTGTAATAAAATTCAAAGGCAATATTTAGATAATACAGGACAATATAATAGAAGTTATTATAGAATATGTAATGAATTATTTTCTGGAAAATATATACTAAAAGATATATGTGATTTTATTCATAATGAATATAATTTTTCCCGTAATATATATTATTCAGAATATTTAAATCCTAGATATGCAGTTGATGCCAGAAATAATCATATAAAAGAAAAAGAGATTTTGACTGAGAGAGTTAAAAAATATGTTGAAGATAATATGCAGTATAAAACTTGGTCTACTTCTGCGATAGAAGAACTTTATGAAGTATATAAAAATACTATAATAAAAATGGCAATGACATTACAAGAGTTTTTAAGCTTATTTCAATTTGAAGATGGATTAAAGTTTCATGTAATTGCACATATTAATGAAATATTAGGCAATAATAGATACAAAGTTTTTCTGTTAAATTATGGATATGTTAGGGAAGTTGTAATAAAAGCTGAAAATGTTAAACTTAATACTAGATATTGTGCAAATATTACTAATTATGATAAGCATAGTAATAAAATGACTCTAAGTGATTTAGAAGAAATTGAATATAATGCTAAAGAAAATGCTAAGTAAGCATTTTCTTTTTATTATTTTTCACTAAAATATTGAAATTTGAATAATATACATATATAATAATAAGGACTATAAAAAGATAAAGTCTTCGGGAGGTTATGACTTTGAGAAAATATTTTGGAACAGATGGTATTAGAAGGATTGCTAATACAGAACTTACACCAGATTTAGTTTTTAGAGTAGCCAAAGCTGGTGCATACATACTTGCAAAACATTCTACACATACACCTACTATATTAATAGGTAGAGATACAAGAATTTCAGGAACACTTATTGAGAGTGCAATGACAGCTGGATTTTTAAGTTATGGAGCAAATGTAAAAAATGTAGGAGTTATACCAACACCTGGCGCAGCATATTTAACTAGAGAATTGAATGCTGATGCTTGTGTAGTAATTTCTGCTTCTCATAATACTTTTGAATTTAATGGTGTAAAATATTTTAGTAATAAAGGCACTAAAATTTCAGATAGTATTGAAGAAGAAATTGAAGAGATAATGGATTCAGATAAATTATCTAGCTTGACCGCAGTTGGAAAAAATATAGGAATTTCAGAAAATGCAGAAGATTATACAGAAAAATATGTAGATTTTTTTGTGGATTTATTTAAAGATGAATTTAAAGATTTACCAAAAGATTTTTGTATAGGAATTGATACAGCAAATGGTGCTACATATAAAGTAGCTGAAGAAGTTTATACAAGACTTGGAATAAATCATAAAATTATACATAACACTCCAGACGGAATAAATATAAATGAAAATTGTGGTTCAACACATATAGAAGAGATTGCAAAATTAGTAAAATCAGAAGGGTTATCATTAGGTGTTGCTTATGATGGCGATGGAGATAGATGTCAAGCAGTAGACGAAAATGGTGAAGTAATTGACGGAGATATTATGCTTGCTATTTTAGCGGATTTTCTAAAATCTCAAAATAAATTAAAGAATAATGCGATTGTTGCAACTGTTATGAGCAATTTAGGTTTAAATAAGTTCGCAAAAGCAAATAATATGGAATATAAGCAAACTAAAGTTGGAGACAGATATGTATTAGAGGAAATGTTAAAAGCTGGAGATAATTTAGGTGGAGAGCAATCAGGACATATAATTTTCTTAGATTATAACCCAACAGGTGATGGCATTCTAACATCATTAATGCTTATAAAAGCCTTACAGGGAAGGAAATTATCAGAAGCTAAAAAAGTAGTTCAAATTTATCCACAAGTACTAATAAATGCAAAAGTATTGAATGAGAAAAAATATGATTATGATAAAGACGAAGAAATCAATAGAGAAATAAAAAAATTAGAAGAAGAATTTTCAGGTAATGGCAGAGTACTTATAAGAACATCTGGAACAGAGCCTATTGTTAGAGTTATGATAGAAGGTGAAAATCAAGAATACATAACTGAAAAAGCAAAAGAAATAGCAAACTTGATTGAATCAAAATTAGGAAAGTAGAGGTATGACTATGAAAGAGAGCGCAAGTGCAGGTCAAATTTGGAATGCTTCAAAAGCATATACTTCATCAAATACAATAAAAAGATATGATGCCATTATTGCAAATGAGAGTGTTGATCAGTTAGGTTCATATTTGCAAAAACATGTTTTAGAGTTTAGTGGAATTTCAAATGAAACTAAAGCAGATGATAAATTGCAAAAATATAATATTATGAAAATTACTCCAACTAGGAGATTAGGTGAAATAGAAAATGCTTCAGAAATGTATTTGATTACAGATGCACAAGGTCATGATATTGGAACTTATCAAATGACTGATAGAGGACCAGTATTTAAATTAAGTCCTAAAATACAAGAAGCAAATGAAAAAGTAATGAGCCAATTTCCTGAAGCTACTCGAGAAATATTAGAACACAGATTTGAAGTAAAATCTATAGAAGATTTAGCAGATAAAATAGCAAAAGGAGATAAACTTGCTCTTTATAGCAAAGAGCAAGCACAAGACGAGATTGAGGACGAGTACGCAGAAAGAGGTATTGCGATAGATAATGGTTCAGATCAAGACCCAGAAGAAGAAAAAGCAATAAGCAGTGTGCCAGCAGATATGAGAGGACAAGTAGTTGCTTTATGTAGAGAAAAGGGTATTCAAATAAAAGAAGTGTTAGTTGTTGACTGTCCAAAGTGCGTTGACGAAGAAATGGAAAATGGTACAAACCACATAAATCCTAATGGTGAACCAATCATTATGATAAAAGCAAAAAGTGGAGATGCAGGACAACTTTCAGATGATTTATATATGTTTCAAGGCAATACACCAATACCAAATGTCGAAGCTGATAAAGACAGGATGTTAGAACTTATGAATCAACATAAAGGAGAAGGTGCAGTTCCAGAATTAACTGATACAATGGAAGATGATATTAGAAATAAAATACAAAATCAAGTTGTACTTGCAGAACATATGAAAGAGCAAAATCCAGATCAAATAGAGGAAATAAACGAAAATTTGAGATTAGCTATAAAAAGTATTGTTGGAGATTATGTTCCTAGTGAAGAATTAAGTCAAGATTTAGATGCAATGGAAGAAGACCGAAAAAAAGAAGATATGGAAGCGCAGGAAGAAGCAGAAAAAGCAAGAGAAGCAGAAGAAAGAGGCGAAGAACCAGAAGAAAAAGACGATGTTAGCAAAGGGTTCAAAATAGGTGCAGGCGTAATGGCAGGTGCAGGACTTGCAGCTGCTGGATTAAGTAGTGTTGCAAATAGAGCAAGGGCAAAAGAAGAAGATAGAGATGAACAAGATGAGGGTGATGATGAAAGGTCAAGATGGAATTCAGCAGATCCATTAAATCATAAGCCATTTTAAATCATTAAAACATAAATAATAAATGGAAGTTCACTAAGGAGGAAATAAAATGAACCCAATTTTAATAATTTTTGTAACTTTAGCGGTAGCTGGAATAATTATGTTTGCTAAAAAAGTAGAAAAGCCATTATTTGTGGCAGTTTTAATAATACTAAATCTAGGACTTTTGATTTACCATTCTTATGTATTAAATTCAATCCCATCTGAATCAGTTGATGCAATATCAGATATATATTTGTGTATAGCAATGGATTTCCTATGGCTATTAATAAGCTTTTTAGCTTATTTATGGATTGATGATATTACAGCACGTAAGTTTAATAAAAAGAGTTATGACAACAGTTTATCTTGGTTCTGGGAAAAACTATAAGGAGTTGATAAAATGGAAAAGAGAAATATAGTTATAGGTGGAGCTTGGCCTTATGCCAATAGCTCATTACATTTAGGACATATCGCTGGTTTGATATCAGGTGATGTGCTTGCAAGATATTATAGACTAAAAGGTGATAATGTTATGTATGTATCAGGTTCAGATTGCCATGGTACACCAATAACAGAAAGGGCTAAAAAAGAAGGAAAAGAACCTTCTGAAATAGCTAATCAATATCACGAAGAATTTTATAAAATGTTTCAAGACTTAAATTTTTCTTATGATTTATATAGCAAAACAGCCACAGATTATCATAAAGAAAAAGTAAAAGAATTAGTTAGAAAATTATATGACAATGGATATATTTATGAAAAAATAGAACCACAAGCATATTGTGAGCATTGTAATAAGTTTTTATCAGATAGAGAAATAAAACTTACTTGTCCAGTTTGCAAAGAAGAAACAAAAGGCGATCAATGTGATAATTGTTTACACGTACCAACAGTTGACGAACTAAAAAAAGGTTACTGTATTGAGTGTGGTAACAAAACAATAGAAAAAGATAATAAAAATTTATATATTAAGTTATCAGCTTTTCAAAAACAAATTGAAGAACATACAGCAAAAGTAAATCATGAATGGAGAATAAATGCACAAAATGAGACTAATAAATATTTAAAACAAGGCTTATTAGATAGAGCAGTTACACGTGATTTAACTTGGGGTGTAGATGTACCAGTTGATGGATATGAGGCTAAAAAACTTTATGTATGGATAGATGCTGTACTTCGGTTATGTTACAGATACAATGAAAGTATGTGAAGATAAAGGCTTAAATTGGGAAGACTTCTGGAAAGAAGGACATAATAATAAAGTATATATGTGTCACGGTAAAGACAACATTATGTTTCATAGTATTATTTTAAATGCTTTATTGTTAGGACAAGAAGAAAATTATCATTTAGTAGATACAATAGTTTCAGCTGAATACTTGAATTTTAATGACCAAAAATTCTCTAAGAGTAAAGGCATTGGAATGACAGCTACTGAAGCAATAGAAAGGTATAATTCTGATTCTTTAAGATATCATTTGATTGCAAATGGTCCAGAGAAAAAAGATACAAACTTTACAATAGAAGATTTTACAAATACACATAATAGCGATATAGTAAATAAATTTGGAAATCTAGTAAATAGAACACTTAAATTCAAAGGCTTAGAAGAATTAACAGCTGGTAAAATGGATGAAACAATTAAAAAAGAAATAATTGATACTTATAACGAAGTAGGAAATTTAATAGAGAAATTAGAATTTAGAGAAGCTGTAAGAAAGATAGTTGAGTTAGTTGAAAAAACAAATAAATTCTATGATGAGAACAGACCTTGGGTAGCTAGAAAAGAAAATGAAGAAGAATTCAATAATATAATTTTTACTTGTTCAGTAGTTATAGCAAATTTATCAAATTTATTTGAGCCTATTATGCCAGAGGCTTGCAAAAAAATTCGTAAATATTTGAACTTAGGAGAACCTACTTGGGAATATATTCAGCCGAAATCAGGAATTAAATTAGAAGTAGAAGCATTATTTGAAAGGATGTAATATGGGAAATTTATTTGTAATAGATGGAACAGATGGTAGTGGTAAACAAACACAATTTGAAAAATTAAAAGAAAGTCTTACAAAAGATGGAATAGAATTTAAAACAATTGCCTTTCCAAATTATGACAGCCCATCATCAAGCTTAGTAAAAATGTATTTATCTGGAGAGTTTGGAGAAAATGCAAAAGATGTAAGTCCGTATATTGCATCAACTTTTTACGCAGCAGATAGATATGCAACTTTCAAAAAAGATTTAGAAGAATATTATAATAATGGTGGACTTATTTTAGCAGATAGATATACTACTGCAAATATGGTACACCAAGCAGGAAAAATCTCAGATTCTACCGAGAGAAATAAATTCATGGAATGGCTTTTTGATTTAGAATTTAATATTTATGGCTTACCAAAACCAAGTAGAGTATTTTTCTTAAATATGCCACCAGAAAAGACTATGGAACTTATGAAAAATAGAGAAAATAAGTTTTCTCATACTGATGTTAAAGATATACATGAAAGAGATAAATCACATTTAATAGATAGTTATAATGCAGCTTGTAGTGTTGCAAAAGATTATGATTGGTATGAAGTTAAATGTTGTGTAGGAGATAATATAAGAACAATAGATGATATACACGAAGAAATATATAATGAAGTAAAGAAGGTATTAAGTATATAGTGGAAAGAATAGGTTTTTTTGGAGGATGTTTTAATCCTCCTACAATTGCTCATATAGAGCTAATAGAAAAAGCAATGAAAGAATATAATTTGGATAAAGTATATTATGTGCCAATGGGTGATAGATACCAAAAAAAAGGTTTAATACCAGCTTATCATAGAATTAAAATGTTAGAATTAATTTTAAAAGATAATATGGATATGCTTTATAATTCGGTTTATAGTCCTTATGGAATGACAGCTGCGGAATGCTTTAGAGAAATCGAGAGAGAATTTAAGAACAGCGAGAATTTTTACATAATGGGTTCTGACAATTTTGCTACAATAGAAAGTTGGCCAGAATATGAATATTTAATGTCAAATTTTAAATATATTATTTTGGATAGAACTGAGAAAATTAGTTCAAGAATGGTTAGAATGAGACTAAAAAAAGGACAAAGTGTAAGTGATTTAATTTACGAGGAAGTTGAACAATACATTATCAAAAACAAGCTATATAGAGATAAATAGCAAAGGAGAATTATGAGAGGTAAAATTGTAAACTTATGTATAGGCTTTATGAACATATTGTTTGGCGTACTCATTTTGATTTATACTTTAAATGTACCACAAGATCAAACTTTACTTACTGTTCAGGAACAAGCTGTTACAAAAATAATTTTATTTGGAATATATGCAGTTTTAGCAGTTATATTAATTATTAATGTAATACAATATTACAACAATATAAAAGATAATACTTTTAAAACCGGATATATGCTCGCGCTTTTTGTAGTAAGTTTTATATTTATAAAACAACCAGCAATTGCTAGTTTTACAATAATTTCAGGAATTATTGTAATGTTCAATAGTATTCGTGAAAATTTGGTGGAAATAGATAGTACAACAGCAATTTCGATTACTGTACTTATAATGGTAGCAATAGTTTTACTTATGGGAGTGAGTTTAAGTTATAAACAAATAGGAACTTACATAAAAGATAAGAAAAACGAAAATGAATTAGAATTTAAACCGACGTTTTTTAAATACATTACAGAATTAGGTATAAATGATATATATATTAATGTCAAAAAAGATGGAAAATATGGATATATTGATCAAAATGGTGAAATAAGAATTGATTTCAAATATGATTATGCAAGTCCATTTATTAAAATAATACAATATAACAAAGTTTTTGATGTAGCATTAGTTTGTGAAGACGGAAGTTCAAAAATAATATTAAAAAATGAGAGAGTTGTTATGTCATATCGTTCAGAATCTTCACATGAAAACTATGACGCAAAATGGAATGAACTTGAACAAATATATAGAGATACATTAGGTCAAGGTACTGCTGATATTGTTACAGAAGCACCGCTTGTTGTAGATAATAAGTCAAAAGTTCCAGCATATCAAGAAGATTATGAGACAGACTATACTTATAAATATGATTATAATGAAGAATATGATGTTATAGTTACAAAATCTAGTTTAGGTTTAGGTGATATTTATGAACTAGCTAAAAAAGACAATTCAGATATCAGATTAACTTTAGATACAAAAGGTTTAGACTATGACGAAAATTATTTATATTTATTTAGTAATGGAACTATTCCATATTATGATATATCAAATAGGGAACAAGGCTGGTTTACAAGTTATGGCAAAAAAAATGCAATGACAGGTAGAGCTCAAATATTAGACTTTTTCGAAGAGAGATTATTATTAAAAAATTACAATGATAAAACAATTTATTTTATAGATGGTGAAGGCAACAAATTATCAGATGAATATAGAAATATTTATGTTTGCCAAGATAATGAGAGATATATTGTAAAAGATTTACAAAATAAATATAAAGTAATTGATAGAAATTACAATCAAATATTTGAGGGAGAGTATGATGTATTTGACCCTTATTTGGCAAATTATGGATTATATATAGTTGACAATACAGAAGAAGATATAGAGTTTAATGATTATGGTTATGCAAAAATGCACTTTAGTATTTTAAATTCACAAGGACAAGTTATTATAGATAATGTTGAACAAGCTTATAAAAATTACTATAAAATATCAAAAGATAAAAGCATAGCGTATGCTACAAGATATTCACAATTCTTAGATGAGCTAAAATCTATTAGATATGATTTTGTTGGTGATAAATACTATGTAAATTATTAGATAGAATAGATTTTGTTTTTTCTGTACATAATAAGTTTAGGTAAGGAGAACTTACTTTTAAGCTTAAGGAGGAAAACAAAATGGATAAACAAAGAATTAATTGTACAGTTCACAGTTGTAAACACAATGAACAAAACTGTACTTGCAGTTTACCTCAAATAGACGTATGCGCTTGTGAAAATTGTTCAAGCGGATTGCCAGATGAATCTAAATGTGGAAGTTATGAGTGCAAGAAACAGCACTAATGAAATTGACCCAAAACCTTTATAGTTTTGGGTCTTTCAATTTTTGTAAATTTTAGATGAAAAAGCTGTGATTTTCTTGACATTAGCTAAAAATAGACATAAAATAATTTTATAAAAAGGCAAAAGGAGGAATTTATTATGCCATTAGTAACAACAAGAGAAATGTTTGAAAAATCAATGAAAGAACACTTTGCAATAGGAGCTTTTAACATAAATAATATGGAATTTATCCAAGCAATTACAGATGCTGCTGAAGAAGCAAAATCACCTGTAATTTTACAAGTATCTTCAAGTGCTATCAAATATGCTAGAATGGAATATCTAGTAAAAATGGTTGAAGCAGCAGTTGAAACAACAACTATACCAATCGCTTTGCACTTAGATCATGGACCAGATTTCGAGACTTGTAAAAAATGTATTGATGCAGGATTTACATCAGTAATGATTGATGGTTCAAAATATGATTTTGAGGAAAATGTTGCACTTACAAAACAAGTTGTAGAATATGCACATTCAAAAGGCGTTGTAGTTGAAGCAGAACTTGGAAAATTAGCTGGTGTTGAGGACGAAGTAAATGTATCAGAAGATGATGCAAGATATACAGACCCAGACCAAGCTAAAGAATTTGTTGAAAGAACAGGTTGCGATTCATTAGCAATAGCAATAGGTACAAGTCATGGTGCTTATAAATTTAAAGGTGATGCAAGATTAAGATTTGATATCTTAGCAAAAGTTAAAGAGAAATTACCAAATACACCAATCGTATTACACGGAGCATCTTCTGTTATTCCTGAGTTAGTAGATATGTGTAATAATAATGGTGGAAATATTCCAGGAGCAAAAGGTTGTCCTGATGAAATGTTAAAACAAGCAGGGGAAACAGGAGTATCAAAAATAAATGTTGATACTGATTTAAGACTTGCTATGACAGCACAAATTAGAAAAGTATTTAATGATGATCCATCAGTATTTGACCCTAGAAAATATCTAGGTGCAGCAAGAGAAGAAATTACAAAAACAGTTTCACATAAGATTAAAGATGTTTTTTGCTCAGCAAATAAAGCATAGTTAAAATATACTGGAGAAAAAAATGAGTAAAGTATTATTAAATATAAGTGTTTTGAATAAAAATTATTGTATTTTTGAAAAAGAAAAAGGCTCAAAGCTAAATGCTAGTTTTTATGATAAAAAGACTAAAGAATTTGGTTTTGTGACTAATCAAAAAGAATTAACAATATTAAATGAAATAATACGTAAATTAAATAGAAAGTATATCAGAAGAAGAGACGTAATTTTTAATGACGAAAATTTCATAAGATATGTAAATAGGTATACAGGGATGAGCTATTTTGCAAAAATGGAAAATGGCTCTCCTCAGTCATGCCCATATTTAGAATATAAAGATTTATATAATGAATACAATGGTAAGCAAATATTTTGTATGGCTAGAAGACCAAATAAAAGAAGAAGCAGTCCATATGACTATAATAATAATTACAATAGTAATTATAGGAGTGGTTATGATAATTATAAGGATTTATGGGACGAGCCTATTCCTAGAAAAAGGTATAAAGGTCATAAAGCAGAGGGAATAGCTAAAAAAATAGTTATTGTAATTGCTGGAGTGGCGATATCAGCTTCCATTACTTTTGGAGGGTATAAGGTATTATCTGCATCTAGTTTACCAGATCTTGAAGCAGCAAATGCAATTATTGCTGAAACAGATGAGCTAGAAAATTCTTTAAAAGATTTTGATACAAAGGCAGATACAGATGCCCAAAAAGCTTTAAAAGAAAAGTATGACAGTATAGCAAAACAATTTGAAACGGCTGGATTAGAGCCTTGGGAGATTGCCTTACAACTTGATATTATTTCTGTTTTTGAAGAAGATAAAGACAATATTAGTTTTTATTATGATAACGATAAAAATGAAGTAGTTTATATATATGAGGCAATTGAAAGAGCAAGGGACAAATTTCCAAAAGCTGATATACAAGTATCTGATGATATACAAAGAATTATTCAGGCGATAAATTCAAATTCTAAATTATCTGAAGCAGAGAAATCGCATATTATTGATACTTATACTCCAATTTGGTCTAAAAATGAACAATATCTTAATATATATGAACTTATAAATAGGTTTTCTATGTTAGAAACAGAGTTCGACTATATAGAAGGCGGAAAAATTTCAAAAGAATCTTTGACTTATAATCCGCATGAACGTATTGCAGGAACATACTTACATAGAGGTATTTTAGCACAAGGAGAAGAAGATTTAGGCAATTGCTTTGAAAGTAAAATAACAATTCATGACGCAGAGTCTTTTGATGATACTATGAAAGATGACAATAAAACTTCTACTTTTGATCATGAAAGCAATCATATAAATGGTAATTTGAGTTATTATACTGCAAGCTTGTTAAATGAAGGATATACTCAGTTATCACAAGCTAATAGTACAGATAGATATAAAACAGAAGCTGCTATGGCAATGCTTTGTGTAGAGGCTTTTGGTGATGAAGCTTTTAGAGAAGGTTTTTACGGTTTTGACTTACAAACAGTATTAACTAATAAAATTGCTGGTATAACTAAAAGAGATGTAATTGAAGTAGATAGTGAAATATATGAGCTATTTGAAGATATTGAAACAGTTTTATATTCAGCTCGGAAAAGATGAAAATTTCAGACAAGACAGTAAGCTTATAGAACAGTTTGAAGATGTTTTTAGAAGGCTAGGTACATACCATGAACTTATAACTGGTAGAGAAATGGAAGACAATCAAGCTGCAAATATAATAGAAGATTATATAACAGGTACTAGAAGGTCTAGTTTATATGGTAAAGATAGCGATAACATAAAAGAATTTAGCCTTGATTATGATTTAGATAAAGGAGAACTTACAGCACATCTAGGAGTTGGGCATGGAGAAATATCATATAATGTTTCATTTGCTACAGTTGCAAAGATAGGAGCGCGGAGCTTATCGAAGAGACATAGTTTTAACAGAAGATAATAAATATGATAGAGAATATAAAATACAAGATAAAGATTTAGGATATAGATAAAAAATAACCCTTATGGGTTATTTTTTAATGCTCTTTTAATTTTCATTTCAGCGTCTTTTTTTGCTAAATCTTCACGTTTATCGTATAGTTTTTTGCCTTTTCCGATACCAATTTCAAGCTTTACTTTATTTCCTTTAAAATAAATTGATATAGGAACAAGAGATACGGCTTTTTGCATAACTTGACCTGTAAGTTTATCTATTTCTCTACGATTAAGTAAAAGTTTTCTATCTCTAACAGGATCAACATTAAATCGATTTCCCATTTCATAAGGACTAATGTGCATACCGTAAACGAAAACTTCTCCATTTTTAATGCTGACATAAGTATCTTTAATATTTACTTTTCCATTTCTAATAGATTTTATTTCAGTACCAGTAAGCACTATACCAGCTTCAATCTTATCTTTTATATCGTAATTATGATAAGCAGTAGGATTTTTTGCAATTAATTTATCCATAATTATTATCCTTTCATTAAAACTATTCATATTATAATACAAAACCGAAATAAATTCAATTTTTTGTTCACATAATTTTAAATATAAAAATATTATATATAAAGGAGGAAATGATATGTTTTTTGTAAAACGAAAAAGAATTGTATCAGGTTGTATGATGGGGTTAGGGCTTGGAATAATTTTAGTATTATTTCTTCCTTTAACAGCGTGGCTTTGTATAATAGGTGTAGGACTTATTATAGGCGGAATATGTTATTTATGCGGAAAATAGAGGAGGGGTGAAAATGACAATTGTAGTAAAAAAAGTTCCTAAAGCCTTTAGAGGAATTGTAAAATTTTTATTTGGTGTAAAAGATAATACATAGAAATAAAATGAAAAAAGGGTTAATCTAATGATTAACCCGCTTTTTTTATAATTAGTTAGCTCTTTGTACTTTTCCAGAACGTAAGCATTTAGCACAAACTGTTATTCTTTTAGGTTCTCCGTTAATAATTGCTTTAACAGTTCTTAAATTAGGTTTTACTGTTCTAGTTGTTCTTTTACTAATGTGTGAACGTGTAATACTTAGTTGTTTTCCAAAGCTTGTTTCTTTATCACAAAATGCGCATTTTGCCATCTTTAAGCACCTCCATTTATTATAATAAACTGACTATTTATTAGTTTACCATAGTTACAAAAAAAATGCAAGTTTTTTTCAAAAAAACTTCATTATCGTATTTTAAGATAAAAAAGAATATTATAATTTATAGTATTCTCTTTTTATGTATTGAAAAGAATATACATAAATGATATGATACATCTTGAAATTAGATTAAGGGGGACTTTTATGAAAAAAGTTTTAGGAACTGTGTTAACAATGATTTTAATTATAGCTATATGTATAGGTGCATATATGTTTGTAATTAGTGTTCAAAATAAACAAGATAAGGTGGAAGACGGCTTAAATGCTAAAATTGGAACTGAAGCCTTATTTACTTTAGAAGATTATCCAAAAGTTGATGCTTCACTTGCAACACAACCTCTTACAGATGCGTTTATAGAAAATTTCACGGGTACACTACCTAGTGAAGGAGAATTAGATTATACAAATACACACCCACGGATATGTTAGATTAATAAATGATGAAGTGGATTTATTAGTAGTTACAGAACCAAGTGAAGAAGAGCTTAAACTTGCTGAAGAAAAAGATGTTGAACTTGAAGTCATACCAGTTGTAAAAGAAGGTTTTGTTTTCTATGTAAATTCACAAAATCCAGTTAAAAGTTTGACTTTAGAACAAGTACAAGATATTTATACAGGTAAGATTACAAATTGGAAAGAAGTTGGTGGAAAAGATAGCAAGATAAAAGCTTATCAAAGACCAGAAAACTCAGGAAGCCAAACAGGTATGTATTCTCTTGTTATGAAAAATAAAGAGATAATGGAAGCTCCAAAAGAAGATTTAATTGAAACAATGTTTGAGATTGTAAATTTAGTTTCAAACTATGATAATGGAGAAGCTTCAATTGGATATTCATACTATTATTATGCAACAACAATGTTTGAAGATATGGATAAAGATATTACAAACAGAATTAGATTGCTTGGAATAGATGGTATAGAGCCAAACAATGAGACAATTAAAAATGATACGTATCCTTTACAAACAGCATATTATATTGTAATAAATAAAAAAGAGCCAAAAGACAGCAATACTAGAAAGTTAGTAGATGCAATGTTATCAACTAGAGGACAGGCGGTTGCAAAGGAGGCAGGTTATGTCCCAGTTAAGTAGTGGTGGTCGAAAGACTAGAGCAAAAACAAAAAAGCTTGATAAGACGATTGTTTTCTTAATAAGTTTTGCAATTTTTGCAATCCTTGTAACTGTAATTTGTATTACTATAACAATAAATTCTAAGAAAACAGGAGATGAGAGTTTATTAGAAGCACTTTCTCATAAAGGAAGCAGTGAAACTGCTGATAGAATAGCGCTTGGAGATAGGATTTGGATTAATGGATTAGAAACAAAGACAGTTGAATATTCAGAAGGTGATGTTGTTAGCAATTATATTTTTAGCACAGAAAATTTGCCACATAAATATGAAATAAATTATGAACAAATTTCAGGCTTAAAAAATAAGGAAGTAGAAAATGCGATAAATAAAGAAATTGAAGAAAAAATAAATTCTTTAAAAGATAAGCTAGTGGAAGGCTCTGAATATGATAGGATTGCTATTAATTCATATATATCAGGAAGTTTTTCAGATGTGCTTTCAGTAGAATTTGCGTATTCTTTAATCGACCTTGATGGAGAATATAATAGTTATCAAAGCACTGGTTTGAATTATAGATTAGATACTGGTGAGAAATTAAAATTTAATGATTTATTTAGAAAAGACACTAGTATTAAGACAATATTATCACAAGCACTTTATGAGGCTTTTGCATGGAATCACGCTTATAGTGAGCAAGATGAATTTTCAAGTAATTTTGATAAAACAGATTATGGGTATATTGAAAATCAAACCTTTAAAGCAGTGGCAGAATATAATAAAAATCCAGATATTGATTTCTATTTTACTCCAAGTGCGATTTTTGCCATAATAAGAGATTTTCAGTTTTCAATTAATATGAAGGACTGTGCAAGCGAACTTGCAATTTTTACAAAATATAGAGCAGAAAAATTATATGAAAGTTCAAGTTTGCAAAAAGAATTTTATGCTTGTACTGACGGATATATAGCAGATAGTGTTGAGGTTGAAGGGTTAAAAAGTGATAATTTTTATTATGAGATTTTAGCTTATCCAAATGGTGATGAAAATGTAGAAGTTAAAGCTAAGGTTGAAGAAAAAATAAATCAAAAACTTAACCATTACTTTGAAATATCTAAGCAAAATCCAGATAAAGCATATATGGTATCTATCATGTATTATTATGATGGTTCAAGTGATAATGAAAAGCATTACTATAATTATAATGGATATGTATCAGAACTTGATTTAGACTATTTTAGAAAACATAAAGATGAGATTGTAGCTAAAGCAAGAACAATGCCAGCTGTTGAAGTTAATTCTTATGATTTCTCACAAGTAGACGAGGAAGTTGAATATTATGAGGCATTTTCAGCATATACTCAGGACCATTTGCAAGATGAAATTGAAGAGGATATTACTACAAAGGAAGAGAAAATACAACAAGATTTAGAATGGGAACAAGAAAAAGCAAAATGGGAAGCTATGGAAGAAAATGACGAAGAGCTTTAAAAATCTTGACTTTTCGGTAAAAAGTGGTATAATATATAGTGATTGATTGCTTTTATGAAGGGAGAAAAATATGCTAGCAAAAATTTGGAAAAAATTATTATTAGCAATATGTATAATCGCTTGTTTATTTAATATAACATATAAATTAGTTAATAGGATTTCACTTGAAAAAGTGATTTCTACTCAGCAAGAAGGTGTTGATGTTATAAAATTATTAAACATAACAGACACACCAAAAGTAGTGACTGATAAAGTAAGCACTTATGGTAATACAATGGTAAATAATGCTGTAACTGATAATGCTGTTGTAGATGAACAAGAAATTTCAGATGAGCAACCAGTAGAGAACTTAGAGCAAGATCCCGAAGAAAATCCTGAGGAAGTTCCAGAAGAAGTTACAGAACCAGAAGAGCCCAAAGGTATGACAGTAACACAGTTTATCGATAAAGTTATAGATGGTTCATTTAATAATTAATGAAAATTGGAAATAAATACTTGCATTATAATTTTAATTATGTTATGATATATAAGATTGTTTAGATAATTAAGAAAGAGGTGAAGTTACAATGAGAGATATACATCCAAATTATACAGCTTCAAAAATCATTTGTGCTTGTGGAAATGTTATTGAAACAAATTCTACAAAACCAGAAATGAAAGTTGATGTTTGCTCAAAATGTCATCCATTTTGGACAGGAAGCTTAAAACAAAATACTACTGGCGGTAGAGCAGATAGATTTAAGAAAAAATATGGTATTGCTTAATAATACAAAAATAGGACTGGATTTAGCCAGTTCTTTTTTTATACAGTTGGAATTTTCTCATAGTGTGATGAAAGCTCCTTGCTGTATAAATATGTCCAGTTTGCACTTGTTAGAAAATCTTATTGTCGACTTTTTATATTGTATTTTTTTGTAATTTATGATATAAAATGCTTTAAGGAGATTTAGAATTTATGAAAAAAATTATAATGTTTGGAGGGGCTTTTAATCCGCCACTTAACTCACATTTTTTGCTGGCACAGCAAATTGTAAATGAAGTAGAAGATATAGATAAAGTAATATTTGTTCCAGTAAATATAAAATATGAGAAAAACGAAGCTATAATTTCGAGTGAAGACAGATATAATATGTTAAAAATGGTTTGCGATAAAAATGAAAATTTTGAAGTGTCACGTCTTGAGATAGATAGTAACAGACCTTTATTTACAATAGAAACTTTGGATATATTACAAAAAGAGTATCCAAAGCACCAGATCTTATTTGCAACAGGTACAGATAATTTAAAAGAATTTGACACGTGGGAAGGCGCAGATAAAATAACTGAAAAATACAAGGTTTTAATTTTTGAGAGAGATGCTGATAAGATGGAAGATATAATTGCCTCAAATTCGTTTTTAAATGCAAATAAGGATACATTTATCAAACTTAGAGATAACACAAGAACAGATCTTAGTTCAACTTTTGCAAGAAGCAAATTAAGAGAGGGAAAAAGTATTAGATATTTGACACCAGATGAGGTTTATAATTATATAAAAGAAAATAAATTATATGAGGTAAAATAAATGTTAGATGAGGAAAATTTAAAAAAACAAATGGAAGGTGCAATTAAATGGATTGCAGAATATGTTAAAAAATCAGGAGTAAAAGGAGTTGTTCTTGGCTTAAGTGGTGGCAAAGATTCTGCGGTAGTTCTTGCAATGGCAGTTAAAGCATTAGGCAAAGAAAATGTAATAGCAGTTTCAATGCCTTGTGATTCTATTGTTTCTGATTTTAATGATGCCAAAGAATGCGCAGATAAATTTGGAGTAAAATTACTTACAGTAGATTTAAGTAGTACCTATGCTGACTTAGAAAAAGAAGTTTCTAAAGTCCAAGAACTTTCAAGTGAAGCTTGCATTAATATAAAGCCAAGACTTAGAATGACGACTTTATATGGAATAGCACAAAGTCTAGGTTATTTAGTTATTGGAACAGGAAATTTGTGTGAAGCAATGGTAGGATATACAACAAAGTGGGGAGATAGTGCTTCAGATTTTAATCCAATAGCAAATTTTACAGTAGCAGAAGTTTTAAAAATGGGTGAATATCTAGGCGTTCCTGATTGTATAATAAAAAAAGCACCAAATGACGGACTTGGCGGAAAAACAGACGAGGAGAAAATGGGTGTAAGATATTCTCAAATAGCAGAAATGATTGAAACAGGTGATATCGCAGATAAAATTGCAAAAGAGAATATTTTAAAAAGATTTAATAGTTCAAAACATAAGAGGGACGGAGTGCCAACTTATAAATTTGACAGAAAAAATTGTTTATTAGATATGTAAGGGAGATAAAATGAAAGATTTAAGTAAAGTTGAAAATTATGCTGTGGTTATTGATATGATAAATGGATTTGTGAAATATGGAAATATGCACGATAAAGAAATTGCAAGTATTATCCCAGCTCAAATAAATTTATTAAATAAATTTCAAGATGAAAAATCTGTTATAGGAATTGTAAAAGATAGTCATAATAAAAATTGTGTAGAGTTTTTAAGCTATCCAGAACACTGTGTAAGAGGAACTGGAGAAGAAAATATAGTTGATGAGCTTAAAAAATTTGAAAATGATGACAGTTTAATTTATGAGAAAAATTCAACTAGTATAGCTCATGTAGGAAGCTTTTTTGAAGATATTAGAAAAATGACTAATTTGAAACGTATTACAGTAGTTGGTTGTTGTACTGATATATGTGTGCTTCAAGCTGCAATACCAATAAAGACTTTTTTAAACGAATATGATTTAGATGTAGAAGTTATAGTTCCTAAAAATATGGTAGAAACGTATAATGCACCTAACCATAATAGAGATGAATATAATGAAATAGCCTTTAAATTAATGGCAAATGCTGGAATAAAGGTAGTGGAGGAATTATAATGAATAGTGAAAAATTAGAGTTAGTAACAGATCTTTATGAGTTTTCAATGTCAAATGGATATTTTGAATTAAACAGAGATGAGATAGCTTATTTTGATATTTTTTTTAGAAAAGTACCTGATAAAGGTGGATATGCAATTGTTGCAGGTCTAGAACAAATAATAGATTATGTGCAAAATTTGAGCTTTGATGAAGAAGATATAAATTATTTGAAAAGCTTAAATATATTTACAGATAAATATTTAGATTATTTATCTAGTTTCAAATTTACTGGAGATATCTGGGCTATTCCTGAAGGAACAGTTGTATTTCCAAGAGAGCCATTAATTACTGTAAGAGCAAATATTGTGGAAGCACAAATTTTAGAAACAGCAATGCTTTTATTACTTAATCACCAAAGTTTGATAGCTACAAAAACTAGTAGAATAGTTAGAGCCGCAAACAATAGACCAATTATGGAATTTGGTGCAAGACGTGCGCATGGAGTATCAGCAGCAGTTTATGGCGCTAGAGCTTCTATTATAGGAGGAGCAGTAGGAACTTCTTGTGTACTTACTGCACAAAGATTTAATGTACCTGCAAGTGGAACAATGGCACATAGCTGGGTACAAAGTTTTCCTAGTGAATATGAGGCATTTAAAGCTTATGCTGAATTATATCCTAATAACTGCCTACTTTTAGTTGATACTTATAATACTTTAGAAAGTGGAGTTAAAAATGCTATAAAAGTATTTGATGAAGTTTTAAAACCAAAGGGAATACGTCCACTTGGCATTAGATTAGATAGTGGAGATTTAGCTTATTTATCAAAGAAAGTACGTATTATGCTTGATGAAGCAGGATATTCTGATGCTAAAATTTGTGTAAGCAATTCGCTTGACGAACATTTAATCACTTCACTTTTAGAACAGGACGCAAAAATTGATAGCTTTGGAGTAGGAGAAAACTTAATTACAGCTAAAAGCGATGCAGTTTTTGGTGGGGTATATAAACTAGTTGCAATTGAAAAAGGCGGAAAGATTATACCTAAAATAAAGATTAGTGAAAACGTAGAGAAAATCACAAATCCAAGTTTCAAAAGGGTTTACAGATTTTACAGTAAAGAAACAAATTATGCAATTGCAGATGTTATTACTCTTGCAGATGAAGTAGTTTCAGAAGATGGTTATGAATTATTTGATGAGCATAACACATGGAAGAAAAAACATATTTCAAATTATTATGTAAAAGAATTACAAGAAAAAATATTTGAAAATGGTAAACTAATATATAAATCACCAAATCTAAAAGAAATTGCAAAATATTCTAAAGAGCAATTAAATACAATTTGGGATGAAGTAAAACGTTTAAGAAATCCACAAAAATACTATGTAGATATTTCACAAAAGTTATATGATTTAAAAAGTCAAATGTTAAATAACTAAAATATCTTGAATATTTATTTAATTTGAGTTATCATATTATTAAGGTTTAATTTAAGGAGCAAATTATGTCAAAAGTATTTAAAATTATATTAGTGATAACAGTAATAACTTGTTTGTTTATGAATGTTTCAATGGCGTTGCAAGGAGATGAGGCGGACTTAGATCGTGCAACTTTAGATGAAGAAGAAACAAATACAACTACTAGTACAAACTCAACCAGTTCAGGTTCATCTTCAGATATTAGTGCGCAAGTAACCAAAGTAGATCCACTTTCAAATTTGCCTGAAGCAAATTTAGGTTTAAATAATATATTGAATGTAATATTGATTTCGATAGGAGTTTTACTTATATTATTTGCAATAGCAATTTTAATTAGATTGAAAAAAAGCGGAACATAAAATAAAGTCGGTATGTAATACCGACTTTTATTAGTTGTTAGTCTCTATCATTACCTTGCATAGCATAATACCAAATAGCTGCGATTATTATTACAGCAGCGATTGCAAATATTACCCACATCCAAGTTGTTGTTGACATACCAGCAGTTGTAGCTGCACCATCTGCGCTTGTTCTAGTAGTGCTATAATTTCCATTATACATACCATTATTATTAGTACCATTATTGTTTCTTGTATTTGTTCTATTATTTCCGTTTCCTATATTATCGATGGCAGAACCTGCATCATCAGCAGTTCTTTCTCCAAAACCTGCTACATCTCTTACAGCATTTCCAACAGAGTCCATACCTTTATTTATTGATGAGCTTACATCATTACCTAAATTTACTTTATCTGTATCAGTTGCTGCAAAGCAAAAACTTGTACATAATGAAAGAAGAATACTAACTAAAATACCTATAAATACTTTCTTAGTCATAGTGTCCTCCTAAAAATCTATCTTAAAAAATGAAAATTCAAATTTTCATTTCAATATTTATTATTGATTTTTATGTTTAAAATATGCTAACAAAATTTGCAAAAACAAAAGTTAGAATTTAACATTGATTTTTTGGCAAAATCGATATATAATAATTTCAATAATTGAAAGGAGATTTCGAATTATGGCGAATAAAAAAGATGATATTACAAAAGATAAAGATGTGAAAAAAATTTTAGAAGAAATTGATAGTCAAATTAATGACAAGAAAAAAGAAATGTTTGAAGAATTCAAAAAAGAAATGGACAAGCAAATTGAAACTAGCGTTCAAAAAAGAGTTGATTTAGAAGCCAAAAAATTGATAAGAGGAAAAACTGGTAAGATTATTAGAAGAGATATTGTAATTATTCTTTTAATTGCAATAATAGCTTATTTAGGATATTGTTTATATGATATAGGATATTTTAACAAAAATTTACCAGTACAAACTGAAGTAGTGGAAAGCTCAAAACAAGAAGAAGTTAAAAATAAAGATTATTACATAAAAAATTACGGTGACTTAGTAGAAAATATGCAAGTTCCAAATATGTTACAAGAAATTGAAAATGGTGCTTCAAAAGATAATATGACAAATACTTTGAAACTAAAAATTGCGTATAAAAATTTAAAAGAAGACAAAAAAACTATCAATGGAGAAGTTTTAACATTTGATAGTGGCAGTTTATTAGAAGCTTTCCAAAATGTATGTGGTGATAAGGTAAGTTTAGAAAATACAGTTTTTGAATATGAAAATTTAAAATTTTTGTATTTTAATGATACTTATATAGCAGAAAGTGCCACAGTAATTCCAAGCATTAAGGCAAACTATAAAATAACAAATGCTTATGAGGTAGGAAACAAACTAACTTTTGAAGTAACTTACGATGGTCAAGTTGGCGTTTATAAATATACTTTTGAAAAATCAGGAGATAATTATTACTTTGATAAAATTGTAAAATAATATGTAAAAGTAAAATTCAATAGAAATATTATCTAAGACAATAAGATATGTGATAAAAAATGATTTTGTGCATACAATGTACAAAATTATTTTTTTGTTTTGGGGAGGAAATATGAATAAGAAAATTTTAGCAAGTTTTATATTATTTGTACTTTGTATATCAAATGTATCTTATGGTTTAGATTTAGCATTACCTGTATGGTCTGAGACTGAGGCAATAGAAAAAGCAAATGCAGAAGCGTTAGGAGAGAATTTTTTGAATATTGAAAGTGAAAGCTGTGTTTTAATTGAACAAACGACAGGAAAGGTATTATATGAGAAGAATTCTCATGAACAGTTACGTCCTGCAAGTGTTACAAAAATTATGACGATACTTCTTACCATGGAAGCATTAGATAGTGGAAAAATTTCTTTAGAAGATACTGTACCTTGTTCAGAAAATGCAAGTGCAATGGGTGGTTCACAAATTTGGTTAGATACAAGAGAAACTTTAACAGTAGATGAAATGCTAAAGGCAGTTTGTGTGGTATCTGCAAATGATTGTGCAATGTGTTTAGCAGAATTTTTAGCAGGCTCAGAAGAGGTATTTGTAGGGCTAATGAATGAAAAAGCAAAAGCTTTAGGTATGAATGATACTGTTTTTAAAAACTGTCATGGCATTGATGAAGATGGGCATATTACAAGTGCTTATGATATTGCACTTATGTCTAGAGAGCTTTTGCAAAATCATCCTAATGTAAAAAAATATACAACAATATGGATGGATTCATTAAGAGATGGGAAATCTAGCTTAGTAAATACAAATAAATTAGTAAGAAATTATCAAGGTTGTACAGGTTTAAAAACAGGTTCTACAAGTCTTGCTTTATATAATTTGTCAGCTTCTGCCACAAGAGATGACTTATCATTAATTAGTGTGGTAATGAGAGGACCAACTAGTGAGATACGTTTTAGAGATGCGAAAAAATTATTAGACTACGGATTTACTAACTTTAAATTTGAAAAAACTAGTACTAAAGATAATGTAGTTCAGACAGTAAATGTAAATAAAGGTGTAGAAAAAGAACTGAACCTAGTATATGAGAAAGATAATGGAATTCTAGTACAAAAATCAAATGCTTCAAGCATAGAACAAGAAGTTGTTATTAATGACAATATTTCTGCGCCAATTGTAAAAGGTGATGTGCTAGGAACTGTACATTTCTATTTAGATGGTCAGCTTTTAGATAGTGTTAACTTAGTAGCTGAAAAAGATATTAGCAAGATGTCAGTACTTTCAATGTATACACGTATTACTGATGCTTGGATTAACTTATTAAGATAAAGGTATCGAGCCTTAGATTAAAGATCTTGGGCTCGAATTTTTAAATTATTCTTATTTAGTTTTAAAAACTAGTAAATATAAATGTAAAAAACTGACCACCTATCATATTTTATTTAAAATAGTTTTATAGTATAATGTTAAAGATGAAAAAAACTAGAGAGGTGTAAAAATGAAAATTGGTTTTTTATTCTCAGGTCAAGGTGCACAAAGCGTAGGAATGGGAAAAGACTTGTATGAAGCTTATGAAGAAATAAGAAATTTATATGAAAAAGTACAAAAAGCTACTGGTATAGATGTAGCAGAGTTAACTTTCAATTCATCAGATGAGATTTTAGCTCAAACGAATAATTCTCAAATTACAATATATACAATGTGCTTAGGAATTTTAGAAATTCTTAAAGCAAATGGAATAGAAGCTGAAGAAATAGCAGGTTTAAGTCTTGGTGAGTACACAGCGTTAACTTATGCAGGATGTTTTGATATTGAAACTGGTGTAAAGTTGGTTGCTAAACGAGGCGAAATAATGGAAGCTAATATTCCAGAAGGAAATTGGCAAATGGCAGGAATTTTAGGATTACCAGATGAAGAAGCAGAAAAAGCTTGCAAGAATGTTACTAAAGGTTTTGTTGTTCCTGCAAATTATAATTGTCCAGGTCAAGTAGTGGCTGCTGGAAGTAGTGAAGGCATTGCTGAGCTAGATGAAAAAGCAAAAGCACTTGGAGCTAAAAAGGTAAGTATATTTAATGCAAAAGGTCCTTTCCATACAGAGAAAATGGAAAAAGCAGCAGATATTCTACATGATGAGCTTTCAAAAATTAATATAAAAATGCCAAACATAAAAGTATATAAAAACCTTGATAGCAAAGAATATACCACAGAAGATAATATAGTAGAAATACTAACAGCTCATACTAAAAGTCCAGTACATTTTTCAGGAATAATTAGTAATATGATAGCTGATGGAGTTGATACTTTTGTAGAAATTGGACCTGGTAGAGTGCTAACAAGTTTAGTAAAAAGAGTTAGTAGAGAAGTAAAACTTATAAATATAAATAGCAAAGAAAGCTTAGAACAAGCAATTTCTGAATTAAAAGGAGAGTAGAAAATGGGAGATAGAAAAGTAGTATTAGTTACAGGTGCAGCAAGAGGTATAGGAAGAGAAATAGCGCTTACAATGGCTAAAAATGGTTATGACATTTCATTGAATTTTAGAACAAAATCAGATGAAGTAGATAATTTACAAAAAGAAATTGAAGAATGTGGAGTAAAATGTTTTTTAGTTCAAGGAGATGTTACACATTTTGAAGAAACAGAAAAAATTGCACAAGAAACTATTAATGAATTTGGAAAAATTGATGTTCTAGTAAATAATGCAGGAATTACAAAAGATGGACTTTTAATGAGAATGGCAAAAGAAGATTTTGAAAAAGTAATAGATACAAATTTAGTTGGAACTTTTAATATGACTAGAAATGTTATACCACAAATGGTTAAACAAAAATCAGGTAGAATAATTAGTATCTCATCAGTTGTAGGTGTTGCAGGAAATGCAGGTCAAACAAATTATTCAGCTTCAAAAGCAGGAATAATAGGTTTCACAAAAAGTTTAGCAAAAGAAGTAGCTAGTCGTAATATTTTAGTAAATGCAGTAGCACCAGGATTTATTGCAACAGATATGACTAGTGTTTTATCAGATAGTGTTAAGGAAAATATAAATAATCAAATACCACTTAAGAAAATGGGAACAGCTGAGGATATTGCAAAAGTTGTTAAGTTCTTAGCTTCAGAAGATAGTAGTTATATTACGGGGCAAGTTATTAATGTTGATGGCGGAATGGTGATGTAAAATTTTAATCTTATGCATCGCATTACTGCGTTATCGTCTACAAAAACGCGGTTACGTACAATTCGTACGCGCCCTTGCCTTTTTGTAGACTGCTGCCTTGTACTGCTCGCATAATATCAAAATTTAGAATGGAGAGGAAAATATGAAAAGAGTTGTTATTACAGGTTTAGGAGCAGTTACTCCTATTGGAAATAATGTAGAAGATTTTTGGAAGGGAATAGTAGAAGCAAAATGTGGTATTGATGAGATTAAATCCTTTGATACTACTAATTTCAAAGTGAAACTTGCAGGAGAGGCAAAGGACTTAGATGTTGAAAATATTCTAGATAAAAAATCTGCAAAAAGAATTGACAGATATGCTCAATTTGCTATGATTGCCTCAAGAGAAGCTGTAAAAGATGCAAAAATAAATGTGGAAGAAATAGACGCTACACGTTTTGGTGTTGCAATTGCTTCTGGTATTGGTGGACTTCAAACAATGCAAAAAGATATTGGAACTTTATGGGAAAAAGGTCCAGACAGAGTATCTCCAATGTTTATACCAATGGCAATAAGCAATATGGCTTCTGGAAATGTTTCAATTGATGTTGGTGCAAAAGGAGAAAGTTTTTGTATGACAACAGCTTGCGCTAGTGGAACACATGCAATTGGAGAAGCTTTTAGAATTATTCGTCATGGATATCAAGATATAATGATTGCTGGTGGAACAGAAGCTTCTGTTAATGAAACTGGAATTGCTGGTTTTACAAATATAAAAGCACTTTCACAAGCTACTGATAAAAATAGAGCAAGCATTCCATTTGATAAAGAGAGATCTGGATTTGTAATGGGTGAAGGCTGTGGAGTAATAATCTTAGAAGAATTAGAACATGCTAAGAAAAGAGGAGCTAAAATATATGCTGAAATGGTTGGATATGCTGCAAGCTCTGATGCTTACCATATAACAGCACCTGCGCCAGGTGGAGAAGGCGGTGCAAGAGCAATGGTAACTGCTATGAAAGATGCAAATATTAAACCAGAAGATATAACATACATTAATGCACATGGAACATCAACACATCTTAACGATAGTGGTGAGACTTCAGCAGTAAAAGCAGCTTTTGGCGAGGCTTCAAAAACAGTTATGATGAGTTCTACTAAAGGTCACACAGGACACTTGCTTGGTGCTGCTGGTGGAGTTGAAGCGATTGTTTGTGTAAAAGCAATTGAAAGTAACATTGTACCACCTACAATAAATTATCAAGTACCTGATGAAGAATGTGATTTAGATATTGTTCCAAACAAAGCAAGAGAGCATAAAGTAGAATATGCAATGTCAAATTCTTTAGGCTTTGGTGGACACAATAGTTCTATTATTTTCAAAAAGTATGTAGATTAGTCAAAAGCTTGAAAAGATAAGAAAAAAATGATATAATAATACCCTATATAGAAAGGAATTATTGATATGAATTATGATGAAATAAAAAAATTAATGGACGATATGGGAAACTCAAAATTATCTGAGATAGAAATTGAATTTCCAGACGGAATAAAAATTAGTATGAAAAAAGATAGTGGACTTAAATTATCAAGTCCAGTTCCAATGGTACAAGAAGTTAATAGCCCAGCAGTTAAAGCACCTGCTGATTTAGTAGTTCAAGAACAAAAACAAGAAGGAAATGTTGTAAAATCTCCAATGGTAGGAACTTTTTATTCAAAATCTGCACCAACTGCCGATAGCTTTGTTACTGTTGGAAGTAAAGTAAAAAAAGGTGATACACTTTGCATAATTGAAGCTATGAAGCTTATGAATGAAATCGAAAGTGAATTTGATGGTGAAGTAGTAGAAATCTTAGTAAAAGATGATGATATGGTAGAATACGGACAACCATTATTTATCATTAAATAGTGAGGTAAAATATGTTAGATATAAATGAAATTATGAAAATAATTCCTCAAAGAGCTCCATTTTTAATGATAGATAGAGTTGAGGAATATGTGCCGGGGCAAAGCTGCATAGCTTATAAGAATGTATGTATAAATGAACCTCATTTTGCAGGGCATTTTCCAGGTCAACCAATTATGCCAGGAGTACTAATTGTAGAGGCTTTAGCGCAAACTGGTGCTGTTGCGATTTTATCTATGGAAGAAAATAAAGGAAAAAATGCTTTGTTTGGTGGAATAGATAAATTACGTTTTAAAAAAACAGTAGTACCTGGTGATACTTTGAAATTAGAAGTTAAGATTATAAAACAAAAAGGACCAATAGGAGTAGGTGAAGCGGTTGCTACAGTTGATGGAAAAGTTGCAGCTAAAGGTGAGCTTACTTTTGCGGTAGTGGATAATAAAGGAGAGTAGTTTTAAATGCTAAATAAAGTATTAGTAGCAAATCGTGGAGAAATAGCGATTAGAATAATTAGAGCTTGTAGAGAACTTGGTATCAAAACTGTTGCTGTATATTCAGAAGCAGATAAAGATGCCTTACATACAAGACTTGCTGATGAAGCTGTTTGCATAGGCCCTGCGCCTTCAAAAAAGAGTTATTTGAATATTAAAAATATATTAGAAGCAGCTTGCTTAACTCACGCAGATAGTATACATCCACGGTTTTGGCTTTTTATCTGAGAATGCTGATTTTGCTAAAATGTGCGAAGAAAGTAATATAAAATTTATAGGTCCATCTTATCAAATAATTGATTTAATGGGAAATAAATCACATGCAAAAGAGTTTATGAAAAAAGCCAAAGTGCCAGTAGTACCAGGTTCAGATGGTAGTATAAAAGGTTATAAAGAAGCTGTAGATCTTGCAGATAAAATTGGCTATCCAATAATGATTAAAGCTGCCGCTGGCGGTGGCGGAAAAGCTATTCGTTTAGTTACTAAGAAAGAAGATTTAGAAGATTGCTATAATTTAGTAAAACAAGAGGCAAAAGCGTTTTTTGGAGATGATGAAATATATATAGAAAAATTTGTAGAAAATCCAAGACACGTAGAAATGCAAATTTTAGCAGATGAATATGGTAATGCAGTATATCTCGGAGAAAGAGATTGTACTGTTCAAAGAAGAAATCAAAAAGTTATTGAAGAAACACCATCAATGGCATTAGATGATAAACTTAGAAAGAAGATGGGAGAAGCTGCTATAAATGCTATAAAAACTTCTAAATATGCAAATGCTGGAACAATAGAGTTTTTAGTTGATAAAAATAAAAATTTCTATTTTATGGAAGTTAATACGAGAATTCAAGTAGAACATCCTGTAACAGAGATGGCAACTGGAATTGATATAGTAAAAGAGCAAATAAGAATTGCCTCAGGTGAAAAATTAAGATTTACTCAAAATGATATACAACCACGCGGAGCAAGTATTGAATGTAGAATAAATGCAGAAAGTCCAGAAAAAGGATTTTTACCAAGTCCACGGTCAAATAAAAGAACTTAATTTACCTGGTGGAAATGGCATAAGGATTGATACAGCAGTTTATTCAGGTTATACAATCCCTGCTTCATACGATTCTATGATTGCAAAAATAATTGTACATGGAGAAGATAGGGAAGAGGCTATTATAAAAATGAAAAGAGCCTTAGACGAGTGTGTAATTGATGGAGTTGATACAAATATCGATTTCCTATATAAAATCTTAGATAATGAGAATTTTCAAAAAGGTAATTATGATACTTCTTTCATTAAGAAGGAAAATCTAGCCTAGAAGGAAGGATTTATGATAATAGATAAAATTAAGAAAAGGTCTACAATTGGCGAAGAACCTGCTTCTTCTAGCCATGCAGATATACCTGTTGGGAAATGGGTAAAATGCAACAAATGTGGTGAAATAATTTATAAAGATAAATTACATGAAAACAATAGTGTTTGTCCACTTTGTAATTATCACTTTAGATTATCTGCTAGAAGAAGAGTTTGGCAAATAACTGACGAAGATAGTTTTAAACCTTTTGAAGAATTGCAAAATATAAAAACTGTTAATCCTTTAAATATGCCAGAATATATAGATAAACTAACAAGTTTACAAGAAAAAACTGGTATGACAGAGGCTGTTTATTGTGGTATTGGCAAAATAAAAGGCGAAGAAGCTGTAATTTGCGTTATGAATGCTAATTTCTTTATGGGAAGTATGGGAAGTGTTGTTGGAGAAAGAATAACTTATTCTATTGAAAAAGCAATAGAGTTAAAACTTCCACTTATTATATTCTCTGCATCTGGCGGAGCTAGAATGCAAGAAGGAATAATATCATTAATGCAAATGGCTAAAACTTCTAGTGCAGTTGCAAAAGCAAATGAAGCAGGAATTTTGTATATATCAATTCTTACAGATCCTACTTATGGCGGGGTAACTGCAAGTTTTGCTACACTTGGTGATGTTATTTTAGCTGAACCAGGAGCAATGATTGGTTTTGCTGGAACTAGAGTAATCGAGCAAACTATTAATCAAAAATTACCAAATGGCTTCCAAACAGCAGAATTTTTATTAGAACATGGTTTTATAGATAAAATCGTTGAGAGAAAAGATATGAAGGACACTTTATATAAACTTATAAAATTTAATAAGTAAGGTGGTGAGATTTTGGCAAATAGTAAAATTCAAGAACAAATTAAAGAGTTAAAAGAAGAAATAAAAGAATTAGAAAATATAAATAAAGACAAGATGATTGATGTTACAGGCGATATTGAGGAAGCAAAAAAGAGACTTAAAAATTTAGAAAGAATTAGTGAGCGGAAATCTTACTGCTTGGGAAAAAGTAGAAATTGCAAGATCTCCAAATAGACCAACAGCTTTGGAATATGTTGATTACATATTTGATGAGTTTATGGAATTACATGGAGATAGAACTTCTACAGATGATAAGTCAATGGTGTGTGGTTTAGCAAGAATTGGTGAACAAAATTATACGATAGTTGCTGAGCAAAAAGGCAGAAATACTAAGGAAAATATCGAAAGAAATTTTGGTATGCCAAACCCAGAAAGCTATAAAAAAGGTATAAGATTTATGAAACAAGCAGAAAAATTCGGCAGACCGATAATTACTTTCATAGATACAAAAGGAGCTTATCCAGGCATTACAGCAGAGGAGAGAGGGCAAGGCGAAGCTATTGCTAGAAGTATGTTTGAAATGTCAAAATTAAAAACTCCAATTATAGTTATTGTTATTGGAGAAGGATCAAGTGGCGGCGCTCTAGCTATTGGTGTTGGAGATAAAATATTAATGCTTGAAAATTCAGTTTATTCAGTGTTAAGTCCAGAAGGTTTTGCAAGTATCCTTTGGAAAGATGGCTCAAGAAAAGAAGAAGCGGCAGAAAAAATGAAACTTACAGCAGAGGATTTATATGGCTTTAAAGTAATAGATGAAATAATTAAAGAGCCAATACGGTGGAGTAGAAAGAACTGCTTTAGAAAGTGTTGGAGAAAATTTAAAACAAAGAATTATAGAAATTACTAAAGACCTAAAAGCTAAAGATGTTGACACTCTTGTAAATGAGCGTTATCAAAAGTTTAGAAATATGGGTGAATATATTAGGGAGGATAAATAAATGATTTTAAAAGACAAAACAATTCTTATTATGGGAATTAGAAATAAATGGAGTATTGCTTATGGTGCTGCAAAAGCTGCATCTGAACAAGGTGCAAAATTATGCTTCACATTTATGGGAGAAGACAATAGACCTAAAATAGAAGAACTAATTTCTGAATTTGAAGGTGCAAAAGCATATACTTGTGATGCTTCAGTAGATAGCGATATAGAAAACTTATATACAAAAATTAAAGCAGATTACGGGAAATTAGACGGAATAGTTCACTGCATTGCACATGCTTTTACTGAGGACTTACATAATGATTTTATAGAAACTAGTAAAGAAGGCTATACACACGCAGTTGATGTCAGTGCATATACAATGGTAGCAGTTGCAAGAATTGCTAAAGATATGGATATGTTAAATGAAAATGCAAGCTTAATTTCACTTACATATCATGGCTCTACAAAAGTTTTGCCAGGATATAATGTAATGGGAGTAGCAAAAGCAGCATTAGAATGTAGTGTAAGATATTTAGCAGACAATTTAGGACCAATGGGAATTAGAGTAAATGCAGTATCTGCTGGACCAATTAAAACACTTTCAGCTAAAGGTATAAAAGACTTTAACTCAATCTTAGATATAGTTGAGGAAAAAGCCCCTCTTCGTAGAAATGTAACAAAAGAGCAAGTAGGTAACACAGTTGCATTTATGCTAAGTAGTATGTCAGATGCAATTACTGGTCAAGTAGTTTATGCTGATAACGGATATAATATCATGGGCTAAGTAAACGCACGCTGTCAGTGGCAGAACTAGAGAGTTTACTGGGTTATGCGGCTAATACCAGTTAAACTGGTATTTATAGTAACAAAATCTTATCACCTAGAATAATATGTTCTAGGTGATTTTTTATGAAATTAGGTTTAAGTTTAGCAGGTCGGAGGAATAAAAGGTGTAGCACATATAGGAGCAATAAAGGCTTTGCAAGAAGAAGGCGTTTCAATTGATTATATATCAGGAACCTCTTCTGGCAGTATAGTAGCGAGTATGTATGCTTGTGGTTATACTACCACAGAAATGTATAATATTTTCAAAAAATATGCGAGAAATATTAAATATTTTGATAGTAGAAATGTTTTTAAATTTGTGAAAGACTTGGTGTTACATAGAGACATAATGGTATCAGGCTTAAATAGTGGTAATTCCATATATTATCTTGCTAAAGATATAACAAATGCAAAAGGAATAAAGACAATAGATGAAGTTCAAATGCCTCTTCTAATACCTGCTGTAAATATTAAGACAGAAGATTTGTATGTGTTTTATTCAAAAAGCATAAGCGGTTTGGGTAATTCCAAAATAAAATATATAAATGATATTGAGCTTGCAGGTGCAATAAGAGCAAGTTGTAGTTATCCTCGGTATATTTTCACCATATAATTATAAAGGCGAACTTTTAGTTGATGGTGGTATTGCAGAAAATGTACCTTGGAGCGAACTAAAAAGAGTTGGAGCAGATAAAGTTTTAAGTATTACTTTTAAAGATATTGAAGGTAAGAGGTGCTGTCATAACCTTATTGAAGTATTAGATAAATCCTTTAGTGTAATGTGCCACGAACTTGCAAAGTACGAGATTTTTGGTACAGATTATCTAATAGAAATTGAGCATAATAATGTTGGTTTATTAGATGTAAAACACTTAGACGAACTTTATGAAATAGGATACAAACAGACAAAAAGTAAATTAAAAGAATTACGCCTTAATAATTAACTATTAAGGCGTAATTTTATTTTTTATATCACTTGTTACATAATTCTTCAAATTTTGCTGGGAATTTGGGGTAATATATTTCTAGAGGTGAGTTTTAAAGTGAATGTAGAAAAATTAAAGGCGATTTCAAAAATTATTATATTTGGTATTTTCGTTATCCTATCAGTGTTTATTAGTTTTAAACTATTTGTATTTTATATACCATTTTTGATAGGGTTTGTTATTGCAGAACTGTTAGACCCTATAATAATTAGCATTAAAAACAAAAGCAATTTAACTAGAAAGACAAGTAGTATACTTGTACTTGTTATATTCTTTGCAATATGTATAAGTTTAATTTCATTAGGCAGTATTTTTTTAATTTCAGAAGTAACAGATGCTTTATCTGGAATGAACGGGTATATTGAAATTGTTATGGATAAAGTACAATCCATAAATATTGATAATTGGAACATAAATAGCAATATAAAACCAATAATCGAAAATGCAACAGTTAGCTTTATAAATGAAGCCCGGAAATATTATTAAAAATTATTTAAGTGGTTTTATAAAATGGATTGGAAAAATACCTAATTTCTTTGTTTATTTAGTAATAACAATACTTAGCACATATTTCATATCATCAGATAAATTTTATATTTTGGATAGAATGGAATATCATTTTCCTAAAAAATGGATAGGGAAGGTGAGAGAGAAAACTAGAAATATAAAAGAAAGTTTAGGTGGATATTTGAAAGCTGAGATTATAATGATTTTCATATCTTTTATAATAGTTCTAGTAGGCATGTCAATTTTTAATTTGATAGGTTTACCACTGGAATATCCTCTTCTAATGGCTCTAATAATAGGATTTGTAGATGCACTACCAATACTTCGGAAGTGGTACAGTACTAATACCATGGGCATTAATTTCTTTCATAAATTCAGATATTTCACTAGGCTCAGCACTTTTAGGATTGTATGTTTTTACACTACTTGCAAAACAATTTATAGAGCCAAAGATTGTGAGTAATAAAATAGGTATACATCCAATTTTTACTTTAATTGCAATGTATACCGGATTTAAGTTTTTAGGACTTTTAGGACTACTTGCAGGTCCGATTATCTTGATAATTCTTAAAAATATTTTTTCAAATACCATAGATAAAGGACTTGTAAATAGTATTTTAGATATTCTTTAGTAAATTACACTAGTTGGAACATAATAGTCGTCAGGAACTGGTACATCAGGATTTTCAGGCTTTGTAGTTTTCTCAATTTCAGTTATATTAATAATTGGAACTTCTCCTGAATATTCGCCTTTTTCAATAGTACCTACAACTCTTACCCAAGCATTATTTTCAAAACTAGTAGCATTTTTGCATTTACTTAAAAAACCAACCACAAGACTTTGCCTTGGAGAATCTGAAATAATCATATCACGAGCTAAAATAAATTCATCGTCCTTGATATCAGAAACTCTGTAAACATATCCTGTAAAACAGATTTTTTGACCTATATAAGTATCAATATCATCATTTACCATTTTTAAAATATTAGTATAATCTTCATCACGAATTATAGCAATATCGGTATTTGGCAGACATTCTAAATCCTCGAAAGTTTCTCTGTTATAGCCTTTGAAAATTTTGAAACCTGCAACAACAGCGAGACATATACAAATAATAGCAAAAAAGCCTAAAATCCATTTAAAACAAGTATTTTTATTAAATTTCACATTACAAACAAACATAGTATAAGACCTTCCTTTAAAGTAGTTTTGTAAAGTCTATTCAAAAGAGCCATTTTTTATGAATAAAACTTGCAAAACAGTATGAAAAATGATATAGTTTATAAGTAAAACTGAAGGAGGATAAGTCAAGTGGGATTTTTAAGTAAAATTTTTAAAAGTTATAGTGAAAAAGAAGTTAATAGGGTTATGCCATTAGTTGAGAAAATTAATAGTTTAGAGCCAGAGATGGAGAAATTATCTGATGAGGAATTAAGAGCCAAAACAGCATATTTCAAAGGCGAACTTGCAAATGGTAAAACACTAAATGATATATTACCAGAAGCTTTTGCAGTTATGAGAGAAGCTTCAAAAAGAGTTTTAGGTATGAGACATTTTGATGTGCAATTAATAGGTGGTATTATTTTGCATCAAGGTAGAATTGCTGAAATGAAAACTGGTGAAGGTAAAACACTTGTTGCTACATTGCCAGTATATCTTAATGCGCTAGAAGGGAAAGGTGTACATGTTATTACTGTTAACGAATACCTAGCTAGAAGAGATAGCGAATGGATGGGTAAAGTATATAGATTTTTAGGATTATCTGTTGGACTTGTATTAGGACAACAAGAAAGTTCTATAAAACGTGAAGCATATAATGCAGATATTACATATTGTACAAACAGTGAGCTTGGATTTGATTATTTAAGAGATAATATGGTTGTTAGAAAAGAAGATATGGTGCAAAGAGGTATGCACTATGCTATTTTAGACGAGATTGATAGTATTTTAATTGACGAGGCTCGTACACCACTTATTATATCTGGTATGTCACAAAATAAAACTTCTGATTTATATAAAAAAGCAGATAGTTTTGTTAAGAGATTGCAAGCAAAAACTATTGTAGAAGATGATGTTAAAAACATTGAGCAAACCGAAGATAATGAGAATTATGACTATATTATAGATTTAAAAGCTAAAACTGCTGCACTTACTGGAAAAGGTATCGCAAAAGCAGAACAATACTTTAATCTAGAAAATTATAATGATTTAGAGAATTCAGATATTGTTCATAATGTTACACAAGCACTTCGTGCAAATGGTATTATGAAAAAAGACATAGACTATATCGTAAAAGATGGGGAAGTCTTAATTGTTGACGAATTTACAGGAAGAATTATGTATGGTAGAAGATATAGTGATGGACTTCACCAAGCAATTGAAGCTAAAGAAGGCGTTAAAATTGCTGACGAGTCTAGAACACTTGCTACTATTACTTATCAAAATTTCTTTAGATTATATGATAAATTAGCTGGTATGACAGGTACTGCAATGACAGAAGAGGACGAGTTTAGAGAAATCTATCATTTAGATGTTATTGCTATTCCTACAAATAGACCACTTATTAGAAAAGATGAAATAGATGCAGTTTATAAAAATGAGAATGCAAAATATACTGCCATTGTTAAAGATATAAAGGCTTGTCATGAAAAAGGGCAACCAGTTCTTGTTGGTACTGTTTCTATTGAAAAATCAGAAAAATTAAGTGCTCTTTTGCAAAGAGAAGGCTTAAAACACGAAGTATTAAATGCTAAAAACCATGAAAAAGAAGCAGAAATCATAGCTCAAGCTGGTAAATTTGGTGCAGTAACAATTGCAACAAATATGGCTGGTCGTGGTACTGATATTATGCTTGGTGGTAATAGTGAATATCTAGCTAAACAAGAAATGCGTAAATTAAAATATTCTGACGAATTAGTAGAGCAAGCAACAGCTTTTAATGAAACAACAGACCAAGAAATTTTAGATGCTAGAAAGAAGTTTAAAGAGTTAAAAGAAAAACATGAAAATGAAATTGCAGAAGAAAAAGCAAAAGTAATTGAAGTAGGCGGTTTAAGAATTATCGGTACTGAAAGACATGAGTCAAGAAGAATTGATAATCAGCTTCGTGGACGTAGTGGACGTCAAGGAGACCCTGGTTCAACAATGTTTTATTTAGCCTTAGATGATGATTTATTAAAAATATTTGGTGGTGACTTAATTTCTTCACTTGTAAATACTGATAAGCTTCCAGATGATCAACCATTCCAAGTTGGGCTTTTAGGAAAAACTATCGAACGTGCTCAGTCAAGAGTTGAAGGTCAACATTTCTCAGCTCGTAAATATATCCTAAGCTACGATGACGTTATAAATGTACAAAGAGAGATTATTTATGGCGAGAGAAGACAAGTTTTAAATGGTACAGATATTAGAGATAATATTGTAAATATGTTAGAGTCAGCTTGTGAGCTTGTAGTAGAAACATATAGTGCTGATATGTCAGAAGAAAACTTCAACAAAGCACCTTTAGTAAATGAGATTAGAACTACTTTTAATATGCCACAAGAAGAAATTGCAGAACTTAAGGAATTAAATAAAGATAATGTAAATCCAGCAGAACTTGTTTCAGAATTACAAGAAAAAGTTATTGCTAAATATGAAGCCAAAGAACAAGAAATTGGTCCAGATATGAGAGAACTTGAAAGAGGAATTATGCTAATGAAAGTTGACTCTAAATGGATGGATCATATAGATGCAATGGACGAATTAAAAAATGGTATTGGACTTCGCGCCTATGGTCAAAAAGATCCAGTTATTCAATATAGAATAGAAGGCGCAGATATGTTTGATGAAATGGTTTCAGGAATAAAAGTAGAAGTAGCTCAATGTATTCTTCATCTAACTAAAAGACCAATGCCAGGAGCTAGAGTAAATAGTATAAGAATAACAAATACAAGATTAGATACTAGTGCAGTTGATACAATTACTCCAGTTGGAGAATCTGCACCAAACAAAACTTCTGATAGTAAACCACAACCGATAGTAAACAATGGACCAAAAGTTGGTCGTAACGACCCTTGCCCTTGTGGTAGCCGGTAAGAAGTATAAGAACTGCTGTGGTAGAAATCAATAAACTAAAAGAGCTGTGTTTCTCACATAGCTCTATTTTTTGCATAATGTATTGACAATTGAATTAAATTCTTATATAATGCGAACATACATTTTGATAACTTACACAATAAACATATAAATCAAAAGAAGGTAACAGATTGCAATATATAACAAATTTAGATAGAAAAAAGTTAGGACTATACGAAAATAAGTTAATAACAGAAGAAGTTATTTTAACAGATGAAAGATTATATGAGCATATACTTTTATTTCATAGAGAAGAATACAAACAATTAAGACCATATATTAAAAGTATAATTGAAAATCCAGATTATATTGTTGAAGATAATAGACATAAAGATACAATGATATACTTAAAGGAAATTGAAAATATTGGCAAAAATGGTAGGGGTGTGATAAAATTAGCCTTAGGAAATGATAAAGAGCATGGTAAAAATTCAATTATAACTTTAATGAAATTGAATAGAAGAACTTGGAATCAAACTATTAAAAACAGAGGAAAAATAATTTGGAAAAGCAGAAAGACTGGACAAAAATGAATAAAAGTTGTATAATAAAAGTACAATAGAAATAGGTTATTTGAAGTGGACAATAGTGCCATCCACACACCCTAGAGGTCAAAAGAGATGCAGGAATTGGTACACCTGCCAAATAACTAGTGTTTAAAGAGCTATGTGAGAAACATAGCTCTATTTTTGTAAAAAATCGTAAAAGTATTGAAAGTATAATAAATGTATGATAAAATACAAATGTTCGTGATGGACAATACAAGAGTAATTAAATGAAAATTGAACTGTCAAGGAATTGTTGACAGTTGAAAAGAGATAAACATATTAAGGAGAAAGAATATGAAATGTAATAAAAATATGATGTTACTTTATGCGGTAACTAATAGTAAATTACCAAGTAAACTACCATTAATGGAACAAGTAGAAGCAGCATTAAAAGGTGGAATTACATGTTTACAGTTAAGAGAAAAAGATTTGGACGATGAGGCTTTTCTTGCAAGAGCAATCGAAATGCAAAGATTATGTAAAAGATATAATGTGCCACTGATAATTAATGATAATGTTAGAGTAGCAATACAATCAGGAGCAAGTGGAATTCACGTTGGTCAGTCAGATATGCCATTAAGTGAAGTTAGAAAATTAGTAGGAGAGAATATGATTATTGGTGTTTCTGCTCATAATGTTGAAGAGGCAAAACTAGCAGAAGCTGGTGGTGCAGACTATCTTGGAGTTGGCGCTATATATGCAACAACTACTAAACCAGACGCTTCTTATGTACCTGTGTCTGAACTTAAAAGAATATGCAGAGCAGTAAGAATTCCAGTAGTAGCAATAGGTGGTATGGAAAGAGGCACGATATCAAAATTATCAGGAACAGGCGTAGATGGTGTTGCTATGGTTTCCGCTATTTTTGCAGCAGATAATATTGAACAAGAATGCAGAAAACTGCTAAGATTATCTAAAGATATGGTATATGAAATGGAAAGATAAGAGGTATCTATGAAATATGTTAATTCTAAGAAATTAGATAGTATAAAATTAACTAAAGAAAATTTTTATGTCTTAATTGATTTTGATAGAACTTTGACAAAAGGAAATAGTATAAGTGGTTGGGGAGTGTTATATTATTCAGAACTATTAGGAAATGAATTTGCTAAAGAGTATGATGAAATACATGACAATACTAATTTATCATGGGAAGATATATTTAAAGGTTATTTAGAGCTGTTGCATGATAGAAATTTAGATTATAAACTAATAAGAGAAGCTATCAAAAAATCAAATTTACAACTTAGAGATGGAGCAAAAGAATTTTTACAAAAAATGAACTATTATAATGTACCAGTAATAATAATTTCTTGTAGTTTAAAAAATGTAATCAAAGAATATCTTAAATTTAATAATTGTTATTATGACAACATTCATATATACGCTAATAATTGTGGTATAGAAGGAGAAAGTGACGTTTATAATGTTACACCAATTAATAAAAATCAAGTTGTTTTTTCGAAAGAATTAAATATTGAAATAGAATCTAAAAAATACACATTGTTATTCGGAGATATAGTAGACGATATAAATATGGTAACAAAAACGAGATTGAATAATACCATAACAGTTGGATTTTTAGATAAAAAAATAGAAGAAAATTTAGAATTATATAAGTCAACTTTTGATATTGTATTAACTGAAAATGCTAGTTTCAAAGAAATAGATAACATAATTATAGAAAATTTTTAATGTTAGGAAGTATAGGTAATGAAAAAAGAAGAAAATATTAAATGGTTAGGTCATAGTACAATAAAACTATTAGGCGATAAAATTATATATATTGATCCTTTTAAGATAAAAGAAAGCTATAATGATGCTGATATTATATTTATAACACATAGTCATTACGACCATTTCTCAGAAGAGGATATTAAGAAATGTATTAATGAAAATACTAAGATAGTAGTAACAGACGATTTATATGATAAAACTTTAAGTTTAGGTTTTAAACCAGAAAATATAATTAAGGTTATGCCAAACAATAATTATGAAATAGGAAATATAACTTTTAGTACAGTACCAGCATATAACATCAATAAACAATTTCACCCTAAGACAAATAATTGGGTAGGATATATTATAAACACTAATAATATGTCATATTATATTGCAGGTGATACAGATATAACAGAAGAAGCAAAACAAGTAAAATGTGATATTGCTTTTTTACCAGTAGGTCGGAACATATACAATGACATATAATGAAGCTTCAGAACTTGCAAATATAATTGAACCTAAGTTAGTTATACCTATTCATTATGGAAGTATAGTAGGAACTAAAGAAGATGCTTTAAAATTTAAAGAAAATATAAAACCTTCTATTAGATGTGAAATTTTATAATATGGAGAATTAATATGAATAATAGAATAATAACAGTTGAAATGGCTTGTTCTATAAATGGTCTAATTGCAAGAGAAGAGGGAGAAGAAGATTTCTTATCTGAAAGAGGATGGGAGATAATGCTAGAATTCTTAAAAGAATATGATGTACTTATCTGGGGAAGAAAAACTTGGGATAATATATTATCTTGGGGAGATGAGTATATAGAAGCTTTAAAAGATATAAATATCATAGTCTTAAGTAATTCAAAAAAACGAAAAGCTGAAATCCCTAAAGTTACATATTGCAATTCAGTAGAAGATTGCCTAAAATGCTGTGAAGAAAATAAATTTAGTAAACTATTTATTTCAGGTGGAGCAAAAATAAATAATTCTTTTATGGAAAAAGGAATTGTTGATGAAATTATTTTAAATTACAATCCTTATATATTAAATAAAGGCATACCTTTATTTGATGGAAAGTTTTTTGAAAATAAATTGAAACTTGAAAAAGTAGTAAAAGAAAGAGAAGATATTTTACAAGTACATTATAGTGTAATTAAGTAATATCACTTTTAAAATTTAGAAATAAACAATAAAAATAGATGGAGAATAGCTATGGAAATTAAAGAAGAACTATATAATGCAGGTGGAGATGAAGAACTTAAAGCTAAAAAATACTGGGCACAAGATATATGTTATAAATATAACCATACCGAGCCTTCAAAAGTAGAAGAGCGTGTTGAAATGATAAAGAATTTATTTGGAAAAACTAAAGGAAGACCAATTGTTGAACAAGATTTTTGGTGTGATTTCGGATATAATATTTCAGTCGGAGAACACTTCTATATGAATCATAATTGTACAATTTTAGATCCAGCGCCAGTAGAATTTGGAGATCATGTATTAATTGGACCAAATTGCAATTTCTACACAGTCGGACACCCAGTTGATCCGGAGTTAAGAAATCAAGGTATAGCAACTAAAAAACCTATAAAAGTAGGTAATAATGTATGGATAGGTGGTAATGTAGTAGTTTTGCCAGGAATTACAATTGGAGATAATGTAACTATTGGGGCAGGAAGTATAGTTACTAAAGATATTCCTTCAAACTCAGTAGCTATTGGAAGTCCGTGTAAAGTTATAAAAAAATTAAATGTAGAATAATTGACATTAAATATTGAAATCTATATAATATTATAGTAAATAAAATAAGCAAAAGAGGTGAGAACAGTGAGATATCGTAGTCTTAGATTTGATATTTGGTTATGCCTATTATTAAGTGTTTTGATTAGCTTTATTCCTGTTAAAATAGCTGAACAAGTAATACCACAAAAGTATGAAACATATTCTGAAGAGCATACAGTTAGCGATGGAGATATTGGTGGTGTTGCAGGAGAAGAAGTGTTTAGGGCACAAAGCGTTGAAGACTTATTAGCACACGACACATTTACGATAGTTTCACCTGGAATTGAGTACAGAAATCGTGGTGCAGGATACTATAATAGTTATTATTTATATTCTGTAACACTTCCGTCAGGTGAAAGAGTTGCAGCAGCTATCAATATGGACTCAGTAAAAACTGATGGAGAGTATTATAGCGGAAATTCAACTTTGCCAGTAGGTAAAATAGTTTATGAAGATTTGACTAGCAGTGAAAGCTTTATATCTCAAATCGAATATAAAGAACCGCTGACTCGTAAAGATTTCTATATTGATATGTTAGGAAATGGTGGCAAAGTTTCTGAAGAAGACTATTCAGAAAACACTATCACAATGATACAAGTAATAACTGTAATAATAGCATTCCCAATACTTCATGCACTTGGTGCAAGATTAGGGATTTTCCCATATTTCTGGGCACCAAAGAATAAACAAAAATCAGAATGGGAATAGAAAAGAGGAGTAAAAATGGAAAATCAAAAAGTTAAAAAAATTAATTTAGTTTATTTATTATCATATATTTTTGTACCAATGATAATATGTGCAATATGTTTCTGGCTTTCAGCAACATTCTTTCCAAAAGGAAATATGGCAGTAATTTTACTTATGGGACCAAGTTTCTTATCTTTTATTTGGTGGGTATTTGCAGGTAATTTCTTATATAAAAAAGCACAAAAAAAATTAGAAAAAGAATTAGATGAAAGTGGTTTTGTTAAAAATCATACTTTCTATGGCGATGGCTGGACTGTTGTAGTAGATATTGAAAACGGTAAAATTGCGCTAGTGTCTTTCTGGAACCCATTTGAGCCTTACATAGTATCTGCTAACCGTGTTACAAAAACATGGGTGGATGATGGAAAATCAGGTTTTGGAATTTTTGAAGGTAGTGGAAGAGTAAGTTTCTTATTTACAATAGATGATACAAAAATTAGAGTAAATACCTTTACTTCAAATACTCGTTGGCGTATGGATAGCGAATACATACTTACAGGAATTTCTAAAGCTGATATGATGGTAGAAGTACTAGAAAATGCACGCAAGAAGGTGAACTAAGAATGGGATTTATAAGAAATATCCGCTCTGTTTTTCATGACGATTGGTGCAAAGAGTGTAAAAGCGAAATGGAAGTAAAAAATAAAAGACTATACGCTTTGCCAATGATGGTTGGACATTATGTTTCTCATAGTGAGCCAGAGTATTACATAAAAAATGTAACTCCAGTAAATAAAAAAGCAGAAATACCTACTGGTCAATATGCTTGCGGTATTATTGCATATAAATGTCCTGAATGTTTGCACGAAGCGGTCAAATTATCAGTGTTCTTACCAGTACGTGATGTAGAAAAATATGAAGACGCTTTCTTGTTTGAAAATGGGGAAGTAGACGTTTTAATAAAATAAAATGGCAAATATATGACTTGCGTATTTTAATTTAACGCTATATAATAAGAGGGAAGTGGGAAAATCACTTCCCTTTTTTGGAGCTTAAAATGGAAGAAAAAATAAAATTTTTAATTGAAAAATTAAATAATGAGCATTCTTTAGAATTAGACGAATATGAGTATTTGATTGATAATAGAACAGAAACTGCTAGAAATTTGCTTAAAAGTTTAGCTGTAAAAGCACGAAAAAAAGTCTATGGTAATTCTGTCTATATAAGAGGACTTATTGAGTTTAGTAATATATGTAAAAATAATTGCTATTATTGCGGTATTAGAAGAGACAATAAAAACTGTGACAGATATAGATTAACTAAAGATCAAATTTTAGAGTGCACTTATGAAGGTTATGACCTAGGCTTTAGAACTTTCGTACTTCAAAGTGGAGAGGACTCGTATTTTACAGACGAAGTATTAGTAGATATAATAAGCAGTATAAAACAAAAACATCCAGATTGTGCCATAACTTTATCAATTGGTGAAAGAAATAAAGAAAGCTATAAAAAATTATTTAACGCAGGAGCAGATAGATTTTTACTGCGCCACGAAACAGCTGATAAAGAACATTATGAAAAACTACATCCAACAGAAATGTCGTTTGAACATAGAATGCAAAATTTACAAGATTTAAAAGAGATAGGTTATCAAGTAGGTTGCGGGTTTATGGTAGGTTCACCTTATCAAACAAGTAAAACTCTTGCAAAAGACCTAAAGTTTATTGAAGAGTTTAGCCCTGAAATGTGCGGAATTGGTCCATTTATTCCGCATAATTCAACACCATTTAAAGATAATATGGCAGGAACAGTAGAACTAACTTGTTATTTATTATCAATAATTAGATTAATAAAACCGAATATCTTACTACCAGCTACTACTGCACTTGGAACAATTGAAGAAGGTGGGAGAGAGGCAGGCATTTTATCAGGTGCAAATGTTGTAATGCCAAACTTGTCACCACTTTCAGTTAGAAAAAAATATGCGCTATATAATAACAAAATTTGCACAGGCGAAGAATCTGCACAATGTAGAACTTGTTTAGAGCAAAAAATAAAAGCGATTGGTTATGAAATAGTAACCAGCCGTGGAGATATGAAAGAAGGGAATTTTTAATATGTATAATCCAAAATCATTAAAAGCAGACGAATTTATTAATGACGAAGAAATTAGAGCAACACTTGCTTATGCTGAAGAAAATAAAAATAATGTAGAATTAATTGAGCAAATCTTAGAAAAAGCTCGTCCTAAAAAGACTGATAGTGGTTGTCATTGCGAAGGTCTTACACATAGAGAAGCATCAGTGCTTTTAGCATGTGAAATACCTGAAATGGTAGAAAAAATGTATGAAGTTGCAGAAGAAATAAAACTTGCTTTTTACGGAAATCGTATTGTACTTTTTGCACCTTTATATTTATCAAATTACTGTGTAAATGGCTGTCTATATTGCCCATATCATACAACAAATAAACATATACCTCGTAAAAAATTAACACAAGAAGAAGTAAGAGCAGAAGTTATTGCACTTCAAGATCAAGGACATAAAAGACTAGCAATAGAAGCTGGTGAAGACCCAGTAAATAACCCAATAGAATATATTTTAGAGTGTATAAACACTATATATAGCGTACATCACAAAAATGGAGATATTCGTAGAGTAAATGTAAATATTGCTGCAACAACAGTTGAAAATTATCGCAAATTAAAAGAAGCAGGTATTGGAACATATATTTTATTCCAAGAAACTTATCATAAAGAAAGCTATGAAAGATTACACCCAACTGGTCCAAAACATAATTATGCATATCATACAGAAGCAATGGATAGAGCCATGGAAGGCGGAATTGACGATGTAGGCTTAGGAGTGCTTTTCGGTTTAGAAATGTACAAGTATGAATTTGCAGGACTTATAATGCACGCAGAACACTTAGAAGCAGTTCACGGAGTAGGACCACATACTATTAGTGTTCCACGTGTAAAACGTGCTGATGATATTGACCCAGATACATTTGACAATTCAATTCCAGACGAAACTTTTGAAAAAATTGCAGCTTGTATTCGTATAGCTGTTCCATATACAGGAATGATAGTATCAACTCGTGAAAATGAAGCTGTACGTTCAAAAATGCTAAAGATTGGTATTTCTCAAGTCTCTGGCGGTTCACGTACATCTGTTGGTGGGTATACAGAAAAAGAACGTCCTCACGACACAGAACAATTTGATGTATCAGACGAACGTAGCTTAGACGAAGTTGTTAGATGGCTTATGGAAGAAGGACATATTCCATCTTTCTGTACAGCTTGTTATAGAGCTGGTAGAACAGGCGATAGATTTATGAGCCTATGCAAAAACGGACAAATTTTAAATTGTTGTCACCCAAATGCTTTAATGACTTTATCTGAATATTTAGAAGATTATGCCTCTTCTGAAACAAAAGAATTAGGCTATAAAATTATAGAAAAAGAATTAAATCGTATTCCAACAGAGAAAGTTCGTAAAATAGCAGAAGAGAATATCGTGGCGATTAAAAATTCTAATCGTAGAGATTTTAGATTTTAAGAGGAGAAATATGAATAATACAGTAAATGCAGAAAAATTACATATAGGTTTTTTCGGTATGAGAAACGCTGGTAAATCAAGTTTAGTTAATAGCATAACAAACCAAAATATCTCTATTGTGTCAAGCGTAAAAGGCACAACAACTGACCCAGTAAAAAAAGCAATGGAGCTATTGCCTTTAGGACCAGTAGTTATAGTTGATACACCAGGACTTGATGATGAAGGTGAACTAGGAGAGCTACGTATCGAAAAAGCAAAACGTGTTTTATCTACAATCAATATCGCTATATTAGTAGTAGATAGCATAGTTGGAAAAACTAAGCTAGACGAAGAATTAATCGCAAATTTTAAAGAAAAAAACTTACCATATATTGTTGTATATAATAAATGTGATTTATTAGAAAAACGAGAAAACTTAAGTGATAACGAGATTTATGTAAGTAGTGTAAACAAAGAAAATATAGAAGAGCTAAAAGAAAAAATAGGCGAATTTGCGAAAGATTTGGAAAACAGAAAAAGAATAGTAGGCGACTTGTTAGAAACAGGAGATATCGTAGTTTTAGTTATTCCAATTGACGAATCAGCACCAAAAGGCAGACTTATATTGCCACAACAGCAAACTATGAGAGATATTTTAGATAGCAATTGTAGTTTTGTAGCTTGCCAAGAAACAGAGCTAGAAGCTACTTTAAATGCACTTTCTAAAAAGCCTAAACTAGTTATAACAGACTCACAAGTATTTGAAAAAGTTGCAAAAATTGTACCAGAAAACATTTTACTTACTTCTTTTTCAATCCTATTTGCAAGATATAAGGGAAACTTAGAGGAACTAGTAAAAGGTGCAGAGGCGCTTAAAAATTTAAGCAATAATTCAAAAGTGCTTATTGCAGAAGGCTGTACACATCACAGACAGTGTAATGATATAGGAACAGTTAAAATGCCAAAATGGATTGAAGAATTCACAGGCAGTAAGCCACAGTTTACTTTTACATCAGGCACAGAATTTCCAAGTGATGTAAGCAATTTCGAATTAATCATACATTGTGGTGGCTGTATGGTAACTGAGCAAGAAATGAAGTACAGAATGGAAACTGCTAAAAAAGCTAAAATTCCTATGGTAAACTACGGTATAGCAATTAGCACAATGCATGGAATACTAGAAAGAAGTTTGAAACCTTTTCAAAACATATCACACAAACAATAGACACTAAAAGTCTATTGTTTTTTATTTCTTAAGATTTTCTTTATATTATTAACATTTCCTTAAAGTCATTTTGTTGTCACTTTGTATATTTTATAATAAGGGTAGAAAAGGAAATTTTAATATAATTTAAAGGGGGATAAAATGAATATACTAATACTTACTGCAAAATATGGAATGGGGCATTATAGTGCATCAATATCTTTAAAGCAAGAATTAGAGAAAGAAGATACTAATGTAGAAATTGTAGATTTTTTTGAAATAGTTTTTCCTGTGCTTAAAAATATATTTTACAATATGTTTAATATACTTGTTAGTAAATGTGGAAGTATCTATAATTTTTTCTATAAATTCACAGCCAATACTAATGTAACACCTTTTAAAACAGCAACAAGAAAAAGAGTAGAAAAACTAATTAAAGATAAAAATCCAGATATTATAATTTCAACATTCCCAGTATGTTCAAGCTATATTTCAGATTATAAGAAAAATAAAGAAACAGACATCAAGCTATATACTTATATAACAGATGTAAATGCGAATAAAGAATGGCTAACAGATGAAACTGATACATATTTTGTAAGCTCAAGGGAAACTGAAAAGCAATTACAAAACTTTGATATACCAAAAGAGAAAATTAAAATAGTTGGAATACCTGTAAAAGAAGAATTCAAAATAAAGGAAATCGATAAAGAGAAAAACGAAATAGTAATAATGGGTGGAGGCTTAGGAATAGTTCCTGGTATTGATAAAATCTTAAACGAATTATTAGAAAAAGAAGAAAGTTATCATATTACATTAATTGCAGGGAAGAATAAGAAGCTTTATAAAAAGTACCATAATAAACATGAAAATCTTACTGTGCTTGGTTACACAGAAGATGTATATAAATATATGAAAAAAGCAAATTTAGTTATTACAAAACCAGGTGGAATAACACTTTTTGAGGCAATATATTCTAAAACACCAATCTATGTAATACACCCTTTCTTAAGTCAAGAAATTGGAAATGCTACTTTTATTGAGACTTATGAAATAGGAGAGGTAGTATGGGAGAAAAATAGAAAAGTATCAGAAGATATAATGCTATTATTAAAAACTCCGTCAAGGTTAGAAAAAATGAGACATAATATGCAAGCAATTAGAAATAACCTAGAAAAAATAAATGCAATAGATGTATATAATCAAAGGAGTACAAGCGTATGTTAATTTTTATTCTTTGTTTATTATTAATATTTTTACTATATGCTTTTATTCCTTCATACATTAACAAACAAAAATTTTTCAATAAAAAACATAAAAACGAAAATGCGATATATCTTACTTTTGATGATGGACCAAGTGAATATACAGAAGAACTATTAGATTTACTAAAAAAGTATGATGTAAAAGCAAGTTTTTTCTGTGTAGCAAATTTTGCTAAAGAAAGACCTGAGTTAATTAAGAAAATGCAAGAAGAGGGTCACTATATTGCACTTCATTCATTAAGACATAAAAACTTTATGCTACAAGGAGTAGGTCAAACCAAAAGAGATTTAGAAGATAGCATAAAAATAATGAAGGAGCTAGGAGTAGACATCAAATATTATAGAGCACCTTGGGGAGATACGAACTTTTATTTATTACAAGCTTTAAAAAAGAAAGGCTTACAGTTAATATATTGGCACGTAATGGCTGAAGATTGGGAAGGAAATACTACGAAAGATGTTATTTGCCAAAAATTATTGTCACGAACAAAAGGTGGAGATATTATTTGTTTGCACGATGGAAGAGGAGAAAATGAAGCACCTTTTAGAACAATTCAAGCTTTGAAAATGGCTTTGCCACTATTTTTAGAGAAAGGATATGAATTCAAAACGATAGATGAATACGAAATTTAAGAAAGCAATTATAAATGGATTAATCTTTATATTCTTCATAGTTCTAACTTTTTATATTATATTTAAAGACCATAATATAGATGATATTTTACGAATATTAAAAACTGCTGACAGTAGGTTCGTCTTTTTAGCAGTATTATGTATGTGCTGGTTCGTTATGTCAGAAGGAATAAATATTGCAAGAACTTTAAAACTACTAGGTTGTAATATTAATTTTTTATCAGGCATAAAATATGCTTTAGTAGGATTTTTCTTTAGTTCTGTTACGCCTAGTGCTTCTGGTGGTGATCCGATGCAGATATATTATATGAAAAAAGATGGCTTACCAATTGGAAAATCGACACTTGCAATACTTACTGAGTTTTCAAGCTTTCAATTTGTAACTATTACAATGTCTATAATAGGTTTTTGGTTAAACTACCAATTTATTGAAAATTCAGTTGGAAATATAAAATACTTCTTAATGTTAGGTGTAGCTGTAAACACGATAATCTTAGGCATAATAATACTTAGCATATTTTCAAAAAGATTAATAATTAAATTAGTAGATTTAGTTTGTAAGCTACTTTGGAAGTTTAAAGTTAGAAACATAGAAGGTTTTAGAGATAAGTGTATTGAACAAATAGACAGCTATAAAAAAGGAGCTAAGCTTTTATTTCAAAATCCAAAAGTATTGCTAAAAATTGTACTAACAACCATTTTACAAATAACTTTATATCACAGCATACCTTATTTAATATATCGTAGCTTCGGATTAAATGAAGCAAGTTATTTTCAATTCTTAACTTTGCAAGCGGTATTGTATATTTCTGTATCATATATGCCACTTCCTCGGAGCAGTAGGCTTAAGCGAAGGTGGATTTATGCTAATTTATAAACTATTATTCCCATCAGCATTACTAAGTAGCAGTATGCTTCTTAGCAGAGGAGTAAGCTTCTATTTATTTGTAGCACTTAGTGGATTTTTGATTTTAATCTTTAGCTTGAAATCTTGCATAACTCATACAAATATGATAAAATCTAGCAAAGAAGTTTAAGAGGTAAATTAAGTGCTAGAATTAGAAGAAAATAAAAGATATTTAATTAATTTGAAAGAAAAGTTAGAAAATATTAGAGAGTCTATGAAAGTAGACTCTTTGAGCCTTGAATTAGAAAATCTAAGAAAAGAGAGTATGACAGAAGATTTTTGGCAAGACACAGAAAAATCAGGCAAAGTATATGCTAGAATAAAAACTTTAGAAAAAAAGGTTAATGGCTACGAAAATTTACAAAAAGAACTTACTAATTTATTAGAAATGAATGAACTTTTAGAAGTAGAATTTGAAGAGGAGCTTTTAAATGAACTTTTAAAGAGTTCAAAATCTTTAAGTGACAAATTAGATGAGTTAGAAATACAAACTCTTTTTTCAGGCAAATATGACGCAAATAATGCCATCATAACTTTACATCCACGGGGCTGGTGGAACAGAATCACAAGACTGGGCAGAAATGCTTTATAGAATGTATGGTAAATGGGCTTCTTCAAATGGTTTTACCTTAAAAGAATTAGATTATCTAGATGGAGAAGAGGCAGGACTAAAAAGTGTTACAGCATTAATTTCAGGTGAAAATGCTTATGGATATTTAAAAGGCGAAATGGGAGTTCATAGATTGGTTAGAATTTCACCTTTTGACAGTGGCGGAAGACGTCATACATCTTTTGCTTCATTAGAAGTTTTACCAGAAATAACAGATGATGTAGAAGTAGAAATTTCGCCAGATGATTTAAGAATTGATACTTATAGAGCATCAGGAGCTGGTGGTCAGCATATAAATAAAACAGATTCAGCAGTAAGAATTACTCATATTCCTACAAATATCGTAGTTGCTTGCCAGTCTGAGCGTTCACAAACTATGAATAAAGAAACCGCTATGAGAATGCTTAAATCAAAACTTATAGATTTAAAAGAACGTGAAAATAATGAAAAAATGGCTGAACTTAAAGGCGAGCAAAAAGAAATTGCATGGGGAAGTCAAATACGTTCTTATGTATTTTGTCCTTATACAATGGTAAAAGACCATAGAACGGGCTATGAAGTCGGAAATGTACAGGGTGTAATGGACGGAGACTTAAATGAATTTATGAAAGCTTACTTAAAAATGGTTGCAAATAATTGACTAAATAGTCGAATTTTGGTACAATATAATTAGATTTAAAAATGGAGGTGAATCGTATGCGTTGGGTAAAATGTAAATGGTGTAAATACAACGAAAATGGCGATTGCAGAAATCCTAAGAGTGATAACTATAAAAGAGATGTCAGAGACGTTCCACACGAAGGGTGCGAAGATGGAGTTGATTAAAAAAACAATAATAGTCGCATTAATTTTTATAATGATTAGTGCGATTATTATTTTTGCTTTAAAATATAAAAATAATAATGAGATAGAAACTGTAAGCAGTTCTGGCGAAGGCGTAGATTGGAAAGCTTTGTATATATGGGACGAAAATGTTACCTTAAATTCTTGGTTATGTTTTAGAAAAAGCCTAGATATACAAAACGAGGAAGAACTAAATAATGTCATTGCAAATATTACAGTTGACTCAAAATACTGGCTATACGTAAATGATGAATTAGTAATACGTGATGGCTCTTTAAAAAGGGGTAGGACACCTACCTCAATTTATTATGACCAAGTTGATATTAGTAAATATTTGACCAAAGGCGAAAATACAATTGCCATTCTTGCTTGGCACTGGGGAAAAGATAGTTATTCTCACAATTCTTATGCACATAAAGGTTTGCTATTTCAAGCACAAATTGGAGATAAAACTATTATAAGTGATGAAAGCTGGAAAGTTTCAAAAAATGAAGCCTTCTTGACTGAAAAAGCCTTTTCACCTAACTGGCGACTTCCTGAATACGAAACTATATATGATGCAAGACTTGCAAAAGAAGATTGGTATAAAAAAGACTTTGATGATTCTGATTGGGCAAGTGCCAGCATAGTTGAGTCAAATGGTTGTGAACTTATTCCAAGAGATATACCTTTTTTCAAATATGATGAAATAAAAGAATATAGTAATTTCTCAAATTACAAAGATTATATAACTCAAAAAACTGAAGTTATAGAAATGTCTTTACCATATAATATGCAATTTACACCTTATTTAAAAATCGATACAGATGAAGGAAAAATAATAAAAATAACTACTGATACATATATGACAGATGATGTAGCTTCTTTAGGCGCTTCATACATTTCTAAAAAGGGAATTCAAGAATATGAAGTTTATAGCTGGATTAGTGGTGAAAAAGTGTATTATGAAATTCCAGCAGGAGTAAAGATAATAAGTTTAGGGTATAGAGAAACTGGCTATGATACAGAACTTACAGGAAATTTTGAAACAGATGATGAGTTTCTAAATACTCTTTGGAAGAAGGCGCAAAGGACATTATATATTAATATGCGTGATTCATATATGGATTGTCCTGATAGAGAACGTGCACAATGGTCTTTGGATATGAACTTAGAAATGGAGCAAGCTTTATATGCTTTAGACCCTAAGGCAAATGATTTATACGAGCATGGAATAAGGACAATTTTAGGTTGGAGAAATGGAGATTCACTGCTTACAATAGTGCCAAATACAAATGATCCATCTCAATTGCCAGTACAAACTTTACTTACAATAGAAGGAATGTATCAGTATTATTTATATACTGGTAATATAGAATTTTTAAGAGAAATCTATCCGTACCTAGAAAAATACTTAGAATTATGGCAAATGAATGAATATTCAGTTTTACAATATAATTCAACTTATTATGTTTGGGAATGGAAAGACGGCTCAGACGATTCTGATTATAAGTTATTAGAAATTATGTCATATTATTATGCCAAAGATAGTGTATGTAAAATGGCTGATGCCTTAGGTTATTCCGAAAACAAAACAAAGCTTGAGTCAGACTTACAATATATAAAAATGTTTTTAAATGACCATTGGACTGACGAAGGATATAAATCAGAAAACGAAGTGGTTCCAAATTGTAGAGTAAACGCACTTGCTGTTTTATCAGGTGTAGCATCAGAAGATAAATACCCTATCATAACAAAAGTTTTAAAAGAAAATTATGACACAGGTCCTGCAATGGAAAAATACGTGCTAGAGGCTTTATGTGTAATGAATAAACATGACATAGCAATAGAACGTATGAAAGCAAGATATGCTGAAATGGTAAACTATGATAAAACTACTTTATGGGAACATTGGGGAGAAGAAATCGGAGGCAAAAATCACGCTTGGTCTGGTGGACCATTAACAGTTTTATCAAAGTACTATGCTGGAATAGAACCAATTAGCGCAGGTTACAATACAGTTTCTATAAAACCAAAACTTGCTGGATTAAACAAAATTTCTAGCAAAGTTTCTACTGTAAAAGGTGATATTGTTTTAGATATAAATAAAACTAAAAATACTTTTACTATGAGCATAGAAACACCAGCCGAAACAATAGTTGCAATACCAATAGAGTATTCTACAATAATGATTAATAAGCAAGATATCTCACAGTATAAATATCATAATAAGGACGAGGAGTACGTATATTATAGTATTCCAAAAGGCAAATACAATATAGATTGCAAAAAATAATAAAATATGATATTATCTTCACATATTATATTTCAGGAAAATATAATATATTAAGCCTTAGATTATGTAATTTTTATAATTAAAAGTTACTGTTATTCAATTGATAAAGAGGGTACAACTTATGGGGTTAATTGTACAAAAATTTGGAGGAAGTTCTGTAGCAACTACAGAAAAATTGAAATTAGTTGCAGAGCACATTAAGAAAGAATTAGACTTAAAAAACCAAGTAGTAGTGGTAGTATCAGCACAAGGGAAAACAACTGATAGACTTATTGCAGAAGAGAAGGAAATAGCAAAAAATCCTTCACCTAGAGAGCATGATGTTTTAGTTTCAACAGGTGAGCAAATTACAATAGCAAAACTTAGTATGGCTTTAGAACAACAAGGAATAAAAGCTATTTCGTTAACTGGTTGGCAAATCCCAATAGTAACAAATTCAAATTATTCTAATAGTAGGATTAGATATATCCATAATGAAACTATTACAGAATATTTGAGAGCTGGAAACGTTGTTATTGTTGCAGGTTTCCAAGGAGTAGATGAAAATGGAAACATCACTACTTTAGGTAGAGGTGGCTCAGATACAACAGCAGTAGCATTATCTGCAAGCTTAGGCGCAGATAGATGTGATATATATACAGACGTTGATGGAGTTTTCTCAGCAGATCCAAGGATTATTCCAGAACCTAGAAAAATGGATGCTGTTTCTTATGATGAAATGCTTGAACTTTCAAGCATGGGAGCAAAAGTACTTCACAACAGATGTGTAGAGATTGGAAAGAAATATGATGTTCCAATATATGTAAAATCAACTTTTGAGAAAAACAGTATTGGAAGTTTAGTTACAAAAGATAATAATTTAGAAGATTTAGTAATCAATGGTGTTACTAAAGATGATTACATCTCTAGAATTACGGTCGTTGGCTTAGAAAATAAAATCGGCAGGACTTATTCACTTTTCAAATTATTATCAGAACATTCGATAAATGTAGATATAATTGTTCAATCTTTTGGAGAACATATTACAAAAGACTTAGCTTTCACAGTAAAAATGGGCGATTTACCTAAGACTTTAGAAGTTTTAGAAAATCACAAAGAAGAAATAAATGCTAAAGAAATTTTGCATTGTGAAAACTTAAGTAAAGTCTCAATAATTGGTGTTGGCATTGCAAACAAACCAGGAGTTGCGGCAGATATGTTTGAAGCATTATATGAAAATAATATAAATATGCATATGGTAACTACTTCTGAGATTAAGATTTCAGTTCTAGTAGACGCAAACAAAGCAGATTTAGCAGTAAAAGCAATACACGAAAAATTCTTTAAGTAAAAATTTAAAACTCTACTTATTTAAAAGTAGAGTTTTTTTGTCATATCTTTGAAACTTCCGAATATAATTTACTAAAACTTAGAAAGGAGATAAGTTATGGAAGATAAGAATATTATGCAAAATATTTTGTTAGAAAGTAGAGAAAAGCTTACTATTAGTGGAGTATCGGATGTTTTAAGTTTTGATGATCAAATTGTAATTGTAGAAACTGAGCTAGGACTTCTTACTATCAAAGGAGAAAACTTGAAAATAAACAAGCTAAACATCGATACTTCCGACTTTAGTTTGAATGGCCATATTTCAAGCTTAGCTTACTCAGAAGGTGGCTTTGAAGGAACGAAAAATACAAATATATTAAGTAAAATTTTTAAATAAGGGCAGGGAAGATGGAAGGCTTAAATCAAGGACAAGAGTTTTTATGCTATTGTATAGTAGGAATGTTTTTATGTTTTATATTCGATATTTTTAGAAGTAGTAGATATATTTTTAAAACTTCAGATTTAATAACATATATAGAAGATGGAATTTTCTTAAGCTTAAGCGCTGTGATAGTAGTTAGTAGTATATTATTAATTTCAAAAGGAATGTTACGATTTTATATCATTTTAGCTGTGTGCTTGGGAATTTTAGTATATTCTTTGACAATAAGTAAAGTATGTGTTATAATGTTTAAGAGTATTTTTAAAGCAATAAGATTCTTAGTAAATAAAATAATGGAGATGCACAAATGAGAGAGTTTTTTAAATCAAAACTTTATAAGTTAATAGTTGTAGCTTTAGTTATTTATGCGGTTTATATACTTTACAATCAACAAGTAAAGTTAGATAGCTATGCTTCTGAGAAGCAATACTATCAAGATCAAATTAATGATTTAAATGAACAAAAAGAAGAACTTATTGCAGAAAAAGAAAATGTTAATTCTCCAGAATATATCGAAGATATAGCAAGAGAAAAATTAGATATGTATTTACCTAATGAAAAGGTATTTGTTGATATGTCTAAATAATTTCTTTTTTTCTAATTTTCAAATTATTCTTTGAAAAATTTCCAAACATACAAATTTTAATTATATAAACATATTTTAGGAGGTAATTTATGGATTTAGTAGGACGCTCTATGGTTGAACTACGCGAAATTGCAGAGGAGTGGGGCATTAAAAATGTTGCAAAACTTAGGAAAAATGAGCTTCTAGATGCTTTATTAGAATACGAGAAAGAGCATAAGGAAGAAGATAAGAAACCCAAAGAAAAATTTGAATTGAATTCAGCTTCAGACGAATTTGTTGAAGGTATCTTAGAGTTATTACCAGATGGATACGGATTTTTAAGAGGTAATAACTATTTATCAACACCAAAAGACGTATATGTTTCACCAATTCAAATTAGAAGATTTAAACTAGATACTGGTGACGTTGTAAAAGGTATAAAAAGACAAGCTAAAGAAGGTGAGAGATTTCCTGCTTTAATTTTCGTTGGTGAAGTTAATGGTGAAAGCCCTGATAAAGCTATGAAAAGAACAAGCTTTGATGACTTAACACCTATTTATCCAAACGAAAGATTGAAATTAGAAACTTCTTCAACTGATTACACAATGCGAATTATGGACTTAATGTCACCAATAGGAAAAGGTCAAAGAGGTATGATAGTTGCTCCACCAAAAGCTGGAAAAACAACTATTTTGAAGAAAATTGCAAACAGTATCTCTACTAATAAACCTGAAGTCGAACTTATAGTATTATTAATAGATGAAAGACCAGAGGAAGTTACTGATATGAAACGTTCTGTAAAAGGTGAAGTTATTTATTCAACTTTTGACGAACAGCCAGAACATCACGTAAAAGTAGCAGAAATGGTTGTTGAAAGAGGAAAGAGACTTACTGAACAAGGTAAAGATGTTGTTATTTTATTAGACAGTATCACAAGACTTGCAAGAGCTTATAACTTAGTAGTTCCTTCTTCTGGAAAGACATTATCTGGTGGTTTTGATCCAAGTGCTTTATATAAGCCAAAAAGATTTTTCGGTGCTGCTAGAAATACTGAGGATGCAGGTAGCTTAACAATACTTGCTTCTGCTTTGGTAGAAACTGGAAGTAGAATGGATGAAGTAATTTTTGAAGAATTCAAAGGTACTGGTAATATGGAAGTTTGTTTAGACAGAAGTTTATCAGAAAGAAGAATTTTCCCAGCTATTGATATAAACAAATCAGGTACTAGAAGAGATGACTTGTTATTACAAGATAATGAGCTTGAAACAGTAAATGCAATCAGAAAAGCTTTAAGCACATTGTCAACAGCTGATATGACAGAGAAAATACTTACTGGAATGATTAAAACAAAGACTAATAAAGAGTTTATTGAAACTTTTTCAAAAACTTTAAAAGACTAAAAATAATTATTAAGGCATACTTGTTAAAAGTATGTCTTTTTTATTACAATTTTGTAGAATAATGGTTTTTGCTATTTGTTTTAGATATAATTTAATTAGATAAATAGTAAAAAAGGGGAAGAATATGAAAAAATTAAAACCATTATTTATTTTGATTTTTCTAGTTGCTGTAATCTTATGTGCTTATAATAGTTTCAAGATTTTTACAACAAATAAGCTTGTACTGGATATAGTAACTGCAAGTGAACTTTCTACTTCTGGATCAGTAGAAGCCGTAGTAGGAGTAACTAAAAAGAAAACAGAAAAATCTGTAAAAAGTAAAATAACAGTAGAAATGCGCGACAGTAATAACAAAAAAGTAAAAAAATTCAAGGGAAATTATAAGATAGAGGAAGGGGAGAAGGCAAAATTTTCAATACCTTTACCTGAAAACTTAGACACTGGGAAATATACTTTGATATTTACTGCTCAAAGTGGTTTTGATAGTGATTCTGAAAAAATAAACTTAAATATTACTAATAAAACAACAGAAACAGCGGTAATTTCACTTGATAAAGGAATTTATAAACCAGGTGATGAAGTTAATTTTAGAGCATTATTACTTTCTAAAAAAGATGACACACCACTAGAAGAAGATGTAGAAATTTCTATATATGATGGAAATGAAAATAGGGTATATATAGATAGAACTAAAACTTCTGAATTTGGTATTGTTACTGGAAAATTTGCTTTAGCAAATGAAGTAAATAGTGGGGAATATAAAATTACAATTTCAACAAAAACTATGAAAAACAGTAAGTCATTTACTGTAAATCCATATGTAATCCCTACTTTTGAAGTAAATTTAGAAACTACACAAGATAAATATTTAATTGGAAATGATGTAGGCTTTACTGTAAAAGCAAATTATTTCTTTGGTGAACCAGTAGCAAATGCTACAGTAAAAGGAACTATAAATGATAAAGAATTTTCTGGACTTACTAATGCAGAAGGTATTTTTGAATATTCTGAAAAAATAGATTTATCAGGAAAATATGATATAAAAGCAGAAGTAATAGACTCTTCAAATTATTTAATTGAAGCTTCAAAAACTGTTTATGTGGGAACTGATTTATTTGAAGTCGAAGTTATGCCTGAAAATAATGCAATTGTAAAAGGGGTAGATAATAAAATATATTTCCTTACAAAAAATATAGATGGAACACCTGTAAAAACTCATATTGAAGCAAGTTTAGGTAATATAACAAGGCAAATTGTTACTGATGACTCAGGTCTTGGTGTTCTTGAATTATCAGCTCAAGATATAAAAATGAGAGGTAATGAACTTAGTAATGATGTTATAACAATATCTGCTACTGATATGGACGGAAATACTGTAAATACAGGATATCCAACATATATTACAGAATATGTAGGTACAATAGTTAGCTTAGATAAAGTAAAATATAAACAAAATGAAGATATCACATTGAACTTAAAAGGAACAACAGATACTTCAAAAAAAGAAATTTATATTTGTAAAAATGAAGAACTATTAAAAGTTATTTCAACAGATTCAGATGAAGTTACTTTTAATTTAGAAGATACTTATGGTTTAATTGATATATACTCAAAAAATAGACTAGATTATTATAATTATTACTATGATGATGTTATGCCAGTAAATAGCATTGTTCGTTATGATAGTTCTGTTTCTAGTATTTCAACCTTTTACTCAAAGAAGACTATATTCATCTCACCAAATAAGACTTTAGATCTTGCAGTTACAACTGATAAAGAAGAATATAAGCCAGGTGAAAAGCTAAACTTAAATCTTACAAGTAAAAATGAAAATGGTGAAAACATTGATACAGCACTTTTAGTTAGCATATTAGATGAAGCAATTTTATCTTTAGCAGATAATGATTTATCAATAGATAATATAAAACTTGCTTTGCAAGATATAGAGCTTACAGAAGGTGTCACGGCAGCTGATTTATATGCTGAAATATTAGACGAAAAAGCTGAAAGCAAATTAAGAATTGCACTATTAAAACAAGCACCTACAACTCCTAATATAACGCAAACTACGAGCCCATATTATAGTAATAACGATGTAGAGGAATACATTATAAGAGCATTAATTTTCGGTGTTATAGCAATAGCTTTACTATATTTATTATTAGCTAGTAGATTTCCAAAAATTAAAACTGTTATAGTAAATATGATTTCGTTAACGGCCGTTTTCTTATTAATATGCTTATGTTTTGGAGATTACCTATGTTATGAAATGAATTTATCAGAAATTGCAACTCTTATACTAATAGGAATTGCTACTATAATACTTTATGTATTAGTTTTATATAGATATTATATACAATTATTTAATGCAATTATTAATTTAGCAATATTACCAGCTTCTATATTTTTAATAGCTTTAGTAGTTCAAAATTTATATAACGAAGCAATTGGAATTGCAATATTATTAATACCTGCAATTTTAATGACTATATTGATTGTGATTTCAAGAAAATATAAATTAAATGCTTTTTGGGACAAGCTAAAAACTGTACTAAGTCAATGTACAAAATCAGAAATTATATATGTACTTACTGGAGTTATAGTATCTGCATTTGATATTTATAGTGAAGTAGTAGGAATCCTTATTGCTTTAGTATTATATTGGCTTTCAGAGAAAATTTATAATAGGACTGTTAAAAATTCTGATAAAAAGACACCTACAGAAGTTACAAATTTTGCTGTTTTTTGGGTAATTATAGGAATAATCGCTGGAATGGCATTTTTGTATATATATAATTCTTCAACAAATTCTATCACAAATGCTGCTGGACAAATACCAGTAGATATGGTAATGAATGATGGCTTTAGCGGTGGTTCAATGAGGGAAGAAATAAGTTTTGATGGAGTATTATCGACTGCTCAAAAATCTGATAGGGTAGAAGCAGAAAATTCAGTTCCAGAAGAAATAATATCAGAAACAGCACCAAGTGCAAATGAAGAAGTAACAGAAAATGTAAGAAATATTTTCTTAGAAAGCTTAGCTTTTATACCAGAGCTAGTAGCTAAAAATGGAAATGTTAGTACAAGCTTAGATATAAGTGATAATATTACTACTTGGAACATACAAGCAGTAGGAAATACAAAAGATGGTAGAGTTGGATTTACCTCTGCTGATTTTAAGGTATTTCAAGAATTCTTCATAGATTTTACTATGCCTACAAATTCAGTAGTTACAGATAAAACTAACATACCAGTAACTATCTATAATTATACTGATTCAGAATTAAAAGTAACACTTGATGTAAAAGCAAACGATTGGTCTACAATTGACAACTATGACAAAACAGTTGATGTTTTATCTAATTCTACAAAAATGATTTATGTACCAATTGAACTAATAAAAGCAGGAAACAATACTTTAAGAATAGAAGCATCAGCAAACGGGCTTTCTGATATTGTTGAAAAGAGCTTTACAGTAAGTCCAAACGGCTTTGAGAAAACTAAAGTAGTCGCAAGTGGAGTAGCAGAAAAAACTTTAAAACTAGACCACTTTACAACTGAACCTGCAATTGATGGAACTAGAAAACTAAGAGTAAAATTATATCCATCAGTAATTTCTCAAACAATTGAGGGTATGGAAAACATATTTAGAATGCCAACTGGATGTTTTGAACAGACTTCTTCATCGTTATATCCAGATATACTAGCACTTAAATACTTAGAGGACACAGGCTTAAATGACCCAGAAATAAAAGAAAAAGCTTTAGATTTCATTTCAAAAGGTTATCAAAAACTATTAACTTATGAAACAAGTACAAAAGGCGGATATTCGTTATATGGTGGTAATCCACCAGAAACTGTAATAACAGCCTTTGGACTAATGGAATTTACTAATTTAAAAGAAGTTTATGAAATTGACGAAAATATTACAAATAATATGATTGAATATTTGTTTAGCGAACAGCACTTAGACGGAAGTTTTGAAATAGGCTCAACCTATATTGGTAATGCGTCTTCAACTGATAATTTAGCAATGAGTGCATATATTATATGGGCATTATCTGAGGCTTGTCCAGAAGATACAAGACTTAATAAGTCTGTAAACTACTTAGAAGACAAAGTAGATGATGTTACTGATAATTATACCTTATCATTAATGGCGAATGTGTTCGAAAATACTAATAGTGGATTAGCAAGTAAAACTATCAAAAAATTAATGGAAGCAGTAGAAGAAGACGAAGAGGGAGGAGCTTATATAACATCTCCTATAAAAGATTATTGGGGTTGCTATGGATATTATCAAAATATACAAACAACAGCACTAGCTTCAATGGCATTAACAAAATCAAATGCTAATCTTTCAACTAATAACGCATTTTTACAATATATTATTGCGCATAAAGATTCTTACGGAACATGGTCAACTACACAAGGAACAATACTTGCTTTAAAAGCTATAAACTGTGCAAATTCAAATAGTAATATTAAAAATCAAAAACTACAAGTTAAAGTTAATGATGATGCACGTGAAATAGAAATTAAAGATAATCCTTTAGATATATATGAATTAGTATTTGAAGACATAAAAGAGGAGAATAAAGTCGAAATAGAGGCTAAAAAAGGCAAATTGCATTATGAAATAGTAGAAGAATACTATATTGAATATGATAATTTAAACACAGAAGAACAAAAGATAAAAGTAGAGCAAACTATTGATACATCAGTAAAAGTAAATGATATTATTCATTCAAACATTACAGTAACAAACAACACAGAAGACACGATAAGAAATGGCTTAATACAGGTCTCTATACCACAAGGTTGTTCGGTAATAGAGGAGAGTTTAGCAAAATTAGAACTTTCAGGAATTATTGAAAAATATGAATATAATTATAACAAAATTAATTTGTATATTAGAAATTTGAATTCTGATTTAAGTTTGAATTTAGATTTAGAATTTAGAGCAAATTATCCAGAACAAATCTCTGGAGCAATGATTAGAACTTATGATTATTACAATCCAAGTAATGAAGGATATAGCAAACCAGTAAATATAACAATAGCAGAATAATTTTTAAATAACACCTAGAAAGAAAGAGGGGGTTAGATAGATAGACCCCTTTTGGGTGATATTGAACATTGCACAAAATCAAGATTTTGTGCAACAGAGTGTAAGAAGTTATATAATATATATCAAACAGCCTCCACTCTTGGCTATTTCAAGCCTGTTTGCGAGGTTGTTCTTATATACATACTTAATTACAGTTATCTATTATATTTATATATACTCTTTGTTATACTGTCTTATTCTGCTAGTTATATCCTTGTTTTTACTAGCCTCTAAAATCAAATTTAATCCGTTTTTATAAATGACTAATATAATTTGATGTACGCAATTTTTGACTTTAATATTATGCTTGTATGTTTTAGTAAATTTCACCTCATATTTTATAAAAATCGCTAAAATGCTTGAAGCTCTAAAATCGCCTATATTTTCAGACAACAAACTATATGGCTTTAAAATAAAAACAGCTTAAAATCGATTCTCGTACGTCGTTATTTTGGCATATTTTGAGCATTTTACAATTGTGCTAAAATGTAATCTGTAAATAGGATTTATTATGAATTTTATCAAAATAAGCAATATATTAGAATTATAGATGTTAAAAAGAAAGTTATATAGGTTTGGAAATAAAAAGCCTTAAATTTGATTTTAATGCTTTGATATTTTAAATTTACAATTTTATTTTAATGATTGCGTATTTGATAAAATTCAATTATTATAATTAAAAATTTATAAAAAAATATATGATACAAAAAGCCGAACAACAAATGTTCGGTTTTTAAATTATAACCAAACGCAATTGCAAAATCTAAATTCAAAATTCGATTTTGCAATTTTTTTATATTTACTAAATTTAAAATTTATTTTTTCTCACATTCTAAAAATTTTTAACTAGAAATTGAATTTCAAATTTTACAATTTATAACATATTAATTATATATGCCAAAACTAGCCCCTCTCCTCTACTCTGCCACTTTTTTGTAAATGATTTTATTTTAGTAATTGTTCTAATATTCTATCAATATCAGGAAAAATAATATTTTTCATTCCATGATTATATAAATTTAAAACTTTTGTAGCCTTAGTAATTATTTCCACTTTTAATTTGTTTGATAATTTTATGGCAACTTTATTTTTTATATATTGACTTTCTATATATTTTTCGGTTACTGGAAACATATTCTGTATTAAAAATACACTATATGTATTGGCGACATTTCCAAATACGATAGTGTCAACTGATGGTGTTTTACCTAATTTTATTTGTTTATGTAATTTGTTTTCATAAACTTTTTTGTATTTATCAATTTTGGTACTAACAGGAATAAACCAAATTATTTTGTCATATTTCGTACTTTTAAAACAATAATAGCAAGGTCTTTTATTACTATTTTCTTTATTCTTCATTAGTTCTGAATCCTTTATAAAATCAAAGAAAGAATCTTTTATAAAATAAAAATAGCCTGTATCAATTTGCATATATTTTCACCTCCTTAAAAAAAATAGAAGCTTACTATTTCTAGTAAGCCCCTAAATTAAATTTATTCACTCTATCATTTATATCTCGCCAAAGAGGTGGCGACAAATACATTTA